>JBPCMM010000107.1:0-11511 GCA_051002255.1 Pyrinomonadaceae bacterium | reverse complement strand
GCGCACAAAAAAGGGGACACCCTGCGCTCGTCGCGTTCATAGCGCCGTGCGTTGCTGGCAGCACAAGGGCACTCCCGCGATGTTGCCACCGGAGAAACTGGTTGTAAAAGACTAATCTTGGTTCTAGCGGTACGATAAACCCCTAGGATTGGAGGTTTCAATTATGCAAACTCTCGATACGGCCATCCAGGTCAGCTTAACGAATCTACACGGACCAAAGCGATCCACGAAACCACACGAACTGACTCGAAAGAAAGGCATCCATTTCGTGCGGTTTCGTGTGATTTGGTGGATCGTGTTACTTGATGGTCTTCACAGGGCCTGCTGGTTTGCCGGGGAGACGCGTTGGCTGTTTGAGACGCGCCATTATTTCCGTGATGCCTCGCTCAAGCTGCGGATCCTTTCCATCCAGCACGGATTTCGGATCGTTGTCCACTTCAATATCAGGATCAACGCCGTAGCCCTCGATCACCCATTCCCCTTTCGTGTTGGCAAAGCCTGATTCAGGCACCGAAATTCCGCCGCCATCGATCAACTGTCCTCGATTGCTGATGCCGACAACACCGCCCCATGATCGTTTTCCGATCAACGGGCCGAGCCCTGCTTCACGGAACATAGCTGGGAAGATGTCTCCGTCAGAGGCCGAGTTCGCGTCCAGGAGCGCTACCATGGGACCAGTAAATACGCCGTCAGGATAGGTGTTGGCCTCATCCACGGTGCGCGAGTAGTTAAGCGCCAGCAGCTTCCGACGTAAGCGCTCGATGAGCATGCGCGAGACATTCCCGCCACCATTCGCGCGCACGTCCACAATCAGCGCTTCTTTGCGTATCTGCGGGTAGTACCACTTGATGAATTCGCGGATTCCGTTTGCGCCCATGTCAGGAATGTGAATGTAGCCGACACGGCCGTTGGTTGCTTCCGATACTTTGCGACGGTTCGCATTGATCCAATCCAGGTAAATCAAGTTTCCTTCATCAGTAATTGGGCGGTACGAGATGGTGCGCGCACCCTCCATTGAAGGTCTCTTATTGACGGTTAGCTGGACGGGATTGTCCGCTTTGTTGCGCAACAGACGATACGGATCGTCCGTGCCCTTGAGTTCTTCGCCGTCGATTGCGAGAACGTAGTCGCCGACGCTGGCGTTCACGCCAATCTCGGTAAGCGGTGAACGGTAGATATCTTCTTCGTTTTGCCCCGCGAAGATCTTGGCGATGCGGTAGCGATTGGCTGCCTTGTCGAGTTCGAAGCGCGCGCCCGGCAGACCTACACGAGGCCGCGGCGGAATCTGGAAATCGCCGCCTTCCACATACGCATGCTGCACCGCTAACTCAGAAATCATCTCGCTGATCACGTAGTTCAGATCGGAGCGGTGGGCCACGTACTGCAGCAGTGGTTTGTATTGTTCACGCAGGGCCACCCAGTCGTAACCGTGCATGTTTGAGACGTAGAACCAATCGCGATAACGGCGCCAAACTTCGTTAAAGATTTGGTTCCACTCCTCGGCAGGTACGCGATCCACCGCGAGTCCCGTAGTCGGCACCACCTTCTTCGACTTATCGCCTAGAGGCGTGGCATCGTACAAGTTGTAAGTCGGACCTTGGGCCACAACCACCTTGGCGCCGTCGTCAGACATCGAGTAGCCACGTACATCTTCCGCGAGCGTGGTCTCTTTGCGATCTTTGATAGCATAGAGACGAAGCGACGCCGGCCGGTCGCCCTGTCTGCCGTAATAAAACGCCGGTCCGATGCCGTAGAGCAGATGTCCGGTTTTCGCCGATAAACCGCCGTAGTTGTCGGCGCCCAGCGGAACGCGGGCGACACGACCCGAAATGCCGTCGAAGTCGATTACCAAAGTTGCCGGCGGCTTCGGGGTCGCACTGGGTTTCGCTTCGGGTGTCGGCGAAGGAGACGGTTTCTCCTTGTCGGTTTCCGTTGCCGGCTCCTTACTCAACTCTTTATTGAGGTCTTTCGCCGGCTCTTTCGGTTCCAAGGCCGGCGGGGTTCCCTTTGGTTTCGGCGCCTCGTCCGGTTTGGTGACTACGACCTCATCACTCTCCGGTGGGAAGGGGTGTTTAACATCCTTACGCAGACTCATCGCGTAGATGTAGGCGTCGCGATTCGTCGCATAGTTGAATTCAATCTGGGAAATCTGTGGCGCAAACTCGCGATCACTGAGGAAGTAGAGATAGTCTCCCTGAGGATCCCACGCCGGGTTGTAGGCGTTGAACATGTCATCGGAAACCCGGTTGACCTTCCCATCCGCTGCGTTCCAAATGTACACCGAGGCAAAGCCGCTGCCTGAGACTGCCATACTAAACGCCAGATAGTTTCCGCGCGGTGACCATACGTAGTCGCGTATCTGGCCGCGTGGTGAGTCGGCGATTTCAGTGAGCTTGCGATCAGACAGGTTTACTACGTGAATCTTTCCATCCTTGTCGCCGAAAGCTATTCGTTGGCCATCAGCCGACCAGTCAGGTTGATAACGCATGGCGGTTCCGCCGCGTGTGATTTGTTCCGGCGCTTTCAATCCGTCCTGGGACACGAGGTACAGCTCTTCTTCGCCACTTAAGTCGGAAATAAAAGCGATACGCGAACCGTCTGGCGACCAGCTGGGCCACTTGTCGTGGGCGCCTGATGAGTGGGTGAGATTGCGCGTCGGTCCCTTCTCGATGGGAGCGCTAAAGATATCGCCGCGGGCCGCGAAAACCGCGCGCTCTCCTTTCGGACTCAGGCCTACTGATTCGATCTGATTGCCCGCGGTCACCCGGCTTGGTCTGCGGGCCAGCCCGTCGTCGGGCACGGTGATGGAAATGGAGTTGCTCTTTCGATTGCCAGTGTCGAGCACCTGCAACTCGCCATTCATCTCGTAAACAATCCTTCCTTCATTGTCCGAACTGGGCCAGCGCACATCCCAGAGCTTGCTGTTAGTTATCTGAGTGGTCTTGCCGCTCGTCACGTTGTAAGCGAATAGATTGAAGTGCCCGTCGCGGTCGGAGTTGAAATAGATCGTATCCCCGATCCACATCGGGTCCCGACTCGGTCGCGGTCCTTCGCTGATCTGTTTGGTTGCATAGGTCTTCAGATCGAAGATGTGGAGACTATTCGCCTGACCGCCGCCGTAGCGTTTCTCAGATCTGAAATCGCGCGATTGCGGTGAATAGACAATCTGGCCGGTGTCGGGAGAGAAATCTCCCGATCCGCCGGTCGGCATTGGCAGCGCCTCGGTTGCGCCACCCTCGACCGAAACGGAGTAGAGACGAGCGATGGGCAAAGCCCACGAGTCGCGCAGCGATCGGAAAAGAATTCTCTGTCCGTCCCTGGACCAACCATAGATTTGGTTGTCGTATCCCCATCGCGGAGCCAATGGTCCCCTCGCCGGATAGAAAGTGAGTTGCCGCGGCACGCCGCCGCCGGAGGGAATTACATAGACCTGCTCATCGCCATCATATTGGCCGGTGAAGGCAATCCATTTACCGTCGGGAGAAAACTTTGCAAAGACTTCAACCCCAGGATGGGCCGTCAATCGGACGGCCGAACCGCCAGTGGTTGGCGCGGTCCAAAGGTCACCGGCGTAAGTGAAAACCACGCGGTCGCCATAGATGTCAGGAAAGCGAAGGAGCTTTGTCTGAGCGTTGGCGATGTTACTGCTGAGCAATAGTCCGAAAACAAATGCGGGGAGCAATAGTAGTTTGATGATGTCTCGGGATAGCAAGGAAACCTCCTGACGTTATGAACAAGTTGCCAGAAAAGGGAACAACAAATGGAAGCAGTAAAGCGATCCACGAAATTACACGAAACAACTCGAATTAGGGCACTAATTTCGTGCGGTTTCGTGTGACTTTGTGGATCGTGTTTGTTTCTTAGCAGCTAGTGCCGATCTACCTGCGATTCTTGAATGCGTCATTCAGATCTGTGTGACGGCTGTTCAAAGGAA
This sequence comes from Pyrinomonadaceae bacterium, assembly GCA_051002255.1. Lineage (GTDB taxonomy): Bacteria > Acidobacteriota > Blastocatellia > Pyrinomonadales > Pyrinomonadaceae > PSRF01. The sequence continues at coordinate 7,577 of JBPCMM010000107.1, read as the reverse complement.
TCTGACGGCCGTCTATGAAAAGGTGGCGCACGTGCGTCCGCGTCTCAAGTAAGTCGCCATCCGTCACGACGATGTTTGCTATTTTGCCTGCTTCAATCGAACCGAGTCGGTCGGCCACATTCATGATCTGGGCGGGATAGAGTGTGACTGCTTTCAGAGCCTCAGCTTTCGGCAGTCCAAAGGCGGCAGCCATCCCGGCGTAGTAGGGAAGGTTGCGAACATTTGCGCCGCTGTCGCCACTGGAGATGCAAAAGCGCACGCCTGCTTGTTGAAGCTTTGCCGCATTCTCATACAGCGCATCGTAAAAATCGTCTTCGCGTGAGGGCAGGTCGAGAATGCCGGTCAATATCACGGGAACGTTTTTCTCCTTGAGGAAAGTAGCGATCTTTCCCGCATCGTCGCCGCCGAGGATGATTGGTTTCAGCTTCATCTCTTCGGCGAATTTGATTGCGCCGCGGATATCGGTCTCCCGGTCCGCACGAAAGATAACCGGGCGTTCGCCGCGGACATAAGGAACAAGTGGCTCAAGCACGACATTCTGATCGGCTCGCGGCAGTGTCTTGTCCTTTGCGTAAGCTTCCTGTGCCCGACCGTAGGCTTCAGCGTCACGGAGCATTTTGCGAATTTGCTCGAGCTGGCGATTTGCCTGCGCCAGCGCCTCGGTGAGATTAGGCGGCTGCTCGGGGGTGAAGAAACCGCCGCCGCCCCCGCCAGCGCCGGCACGAGGATAATTAATTACCAGGGCAGCATAAGGAACTACGGCCATTTCAACTGGGCTGGTGCCAACCAGATTGACAATTGCCGCTTGACCAGAAATTAAACCGCCGACCGGCATTGTGACGGCGCTGGTAACGCCATCGACGCGCGTAACTGCAATGTGTGCGCTGTGCGGATTGATGCCAACAATAGCTTTCGCATTCGGATTTAAATCGCCCACCTCGGCTGTATCAACCGTGCCGGAAGCACCCTGGCCTACTTCAACCAGGCCCATGGAAGTTGCCGCGTCAAACATTCCCGGATAAACCCACAGCCCGCGCGCATCGATGGTTTGCGCTCCCGAGGGAACAATAACGCCGGCGCCTACAGCTTCGATCTTGCCGTCACGGATTACGACAGTCCCATTGTCGATATCCGGACCGCTGACTGTGACGATGTGCGCGTTGCGAATGGCATAGACGCCGCGAGGGAAGCTGACGCCGTGTTGCCTTGCGGGCTCGCCAATCTGTTGGGCAAAGGAGTTGCTGATGAATGCCAATAAAACCGTGCAGATTTTCAACACTCTTTGCCTCCCTATGCCCGTTGAGAGACTACGCAACCTGTCGAGCCGTTGGCGCTCGAGCGGGGGCAAGCCACCCTGCCCGACCCGCAAATTAAGGTCACCATCTCCGTGTCTCCGGATCCCCGTGTCTCCGCTTCGCCCCATCTGCCCGTCTCCGCGTCCCCTCATGGCTGTTCTCCTTCCCAGATGTCATCGTCATGATTCGTAGGACGGCGGCGGCGTGGCGTTGGAGGTGAGGCGCCAACTGACGGCGGACGATTAGCTTCTGCCTGTTCCAATAGCGCTCGCTCCTTCAGAAAATCAGCGCGTCGCGCCAGGTCTTGCTGACGATCAAAAAAGATTTCACCGTCAACAAACGTTGTTTCGACTCGCGAATAAACGCTAAGCGGATGGCCCTTCCAAATTGCCAGGTCCGCATCCTTACCTGCTTCGATCGATCCGACGCGATCTTGAATTCCAAGTTGCCAGGCAGGATTCCAGGTAATGAGTTTGAGAGCTTCTTCCTCGCTCAGATCCCCATAGCGCATGGCCTTAGCTGCTTCGATGTTCAAACGACGCGCGCGCTCGTCGGAATCAGAGTTCATTGAAACATTGACGCCGGCGCGGGTCATGATGGCGGCGTTGTAAGGAATTGCGTCGTAGGCTTCGATCTTGTAAGCCCAGTTGTCGGCAAAAATAGAAGCGCCGGCGCCGTGCTGAGCGATCTCCTTCGCCACTTTGTAGCCTTCCAGCGTGTGCTGGAATGTTTTGATTTTGAAACCAAACTCATTCGCCAGATTGATGAGCATCAGAATTTCATCCGCGCGGTAGCAATGCGCGTGAACGAAGCGCTTGCCTTCCATCACCTCGACCAACGGCTCGAGTTGAAGATCACGCCGCGGCGGAATCAAGTTCTGGTCGCGCCGTGCGACTCCCGCACGATACTCATCCCAGGACTTCTTATAATCGCGAGCGCGCGTGAAAGCTTCGCGAATCACTTCCTCGACCCCCATACGCGTGGCCGGATAACGCCGCGGTTGACCTGGCTGAGGAGTGAAGCTCGCGCGTTTGGGATTCTCACCGAGCGCAAACTTGATTCCCGGCAGCGCACCCGGAAAGAAGAACTCCTCAACCGGCCGGCCGTATTTAATCTTCACTACTGTATTCTGGCCACCAATTGCGTTGGCCGAGCCATGCAGGAGATTCAGGGCAGTCACTCCACCCGCCAACGCCCGGTAAAGGTCCACATCGTTCGGATTGAGCACGTCATTCGTGCGGGCCATCGAGGTAACAGACAGGCTGCCTTCATTGATGGTGTCCAGCATGGAATGGGAATGGCAATCGACAATTCCCGGCATAAGGTATTTGCCGGTGGCGTCGATGACCCGCGCACTTCCCCCGTTCAGGTTTTTCCCTACTGCGGCAATCTTTCCATTGCGTATCAGCACGTCAGCATTCGGCAGAGTGCCGCGCGTTACGGTGAGCACGGTCGCATTGCGAATGAGTGTGTCCGGCATGCTGGTGCGACCCTGCGCGAAGGTTTCGGGCAATAAAACCCCGACCAGCGAGCAGGTCAGGAAGTAAGTGAATAATCGTCTCATCGTTACATCCCTTTCATCTTTGACGAGTCCCGGTGAAACGCGCAAAACCGATTTCTGATCTAACAGTGCCGCGGATTTCGTTACCGTCTGCGTTGCCGTCGACCGCCATTTCAACTACGCGACCCCCAATCGGCTCTCGCGCGATGAAATGAAAGCCATCCGCGTCAACCGATCCGCCGGTCAGTTTTGTAGTTCCGAATGGACTCTGTAACAGTCCGGTAATTGCGGTACCGGTCTGGTTGAGGTTTAGGGTTCCCGGAAAAGTTTGTAAACCAACCATCAGGCTGATGGCCCAGTCACCAGATAGATCTCCGTTTGCACTAACCGCAGCGCGGAACTCCCCTGGTGGTGTCGGCGACGCGACGGGCTGGGCCGGCGCCCCAGCTTTCGTCCCGGTAAACGAACCGGGCGCGCGACCGACTACGTTTACCGTGCCTTGCATTTCGTTGCCGGTAATTCTGCCGGCGAACGTCGCTTCCGCGGTTTGACCTTCAAACGTTGCGGGAACAGTAAACCTGATGTCCCCCCCGGCGCCGGTTGAGGCGTTGGCAATCTCGCTGCTTCCTAATCCGCCCTGGATCGATCCCCGTAAGCGTTCACCTTCCTGTTGGAGAACGAGAGTGACCGCAGTGTCGCCTGAGCCAAGATTGACGTTCAGTGTCCATGTGCCAGTGACCGTGCCGGCCTGCGCCCCGGCCGCCTCTGGTCGCAAGTCAATGGGACGACCGTCGATAAACACATGAGAAATCCTGGAACTCCGATCAAAGAAATCTCCGCGCGTGATCGTGAGGTTGGCAATTTTGCCCGTTTCAATTGAGCCGAGTCGATCGGCAACTCCCAGAATTTGCGCCGGCCAAATCGTCAATGCGCGCAAGGCGTCGTCGCGGGACAGGCCATTCTCGATGGCGCGGATGAGGTTGGCCGAGAACTCAGCCATATTTGCCAGAGCACCGGATTGAAAGGCAAATGGAACACGTGCGGCCACCAGCTTCGCGGCGGTCTTCGGCGCTTCAACTCGTTCGCGTAAGACTCTAATGGGTTCCGCATCAGCTTCCGGCACAGCTGCCGTGGTACGTCGCGGGAAATTGAGTGAGAGTAGCACCGGCACTTTGCTTTCGCGGAGACGATCTGCGACTTTCCCTGCCTCCAGGCCTCCAGCGATAATGGGCCGCAGTTTGAACTCCTTGGCGAGATCCAAGGCTCGAGCAATCTCGCGCTCGCGATCCGCGAACATTACAACCGGCATTGTGCCGTCGAGCACTGGGAGCAAGGCCGCCAGGGACCGGTCCAGGTTCGGGCGCCGCATTCCCCGAGGTGAACGGTCGTAGGTTTGCTGCACCTGACGATAGCGCTGAGCATCGAGCAGCATCTGACGTAACGAGGCGAAGACACCCATCAGGGAATTGGGATAAGTGCCAGTGCGCAAGGGTGTAAAACCGACGTGCAAGGCCACCGGGGAGCGAACAATCATCTGCTGCGGAGTGTCACCGGCGAGATTGATCAAGGCAGACTGACCCATCCAGATCCCCTGGCGGGGTGCAGTTAGTGCAGCTGTGATTCCAGCGTTGCGCGCGGCTTCGATTTGCTCGCCGCCGGGCTTGAGGAAGTCCTCGGCCAGCACTTCCGGCTGCAAGCCCGGAGGTTGCGCTGAGTTGAGTGCGCTGATAGCGCTCGTTTGTGGCCGAAGCTGGCCGAACCCCGCGTCCGCACCACCGGGCGACGGCGTTGGAGTCGGTGAAGGCTGTGGTATCCCGAGTACGGTGCTGGAGTCGATTAGCCCTGGATAAACGGTCAGACCCGTGCCATCGATTACGCGCGCGTCGGCGGGCGCGGTAATGTTGGCACCCACAGCGGCGATCAAGCCATCTCGAATTACCACGGTGCCGCGATCAATGGTGGGTCCGGCGACGGTGACGACTCGCGCGTTGGTAATGGCGTACGTATCCACAGCACTGCGCTGGGCAGTAACCAAGTTGGGCGGTGGAATAACAACGAAGGCAGAAGCGAGCAGGGCGGCAAGAATACGCAAACGGATGGCTGGCATAGGCAATCCAATCCTCATCAAATGATTTGCGACGCGTGTTCGCTGGGAGAAGAGCGCCAGCGAGCCCCTGTGTTTGAAAGAGTGGCGAAAGCTTAGCTTAGAAAGGCCTTAACAGTAAACCGCGACGCGGGATTCATTAATGCGCTTGTGTTTACGTGGTACCCCTAGCGGGAGGTTTCAGCGGATGAGGGAAGGGGAGTTCAAGGGAGAAGGCCCCTTCAAAAAAGGCCGTCTCCCTTATAGCAGCGGCTCTTAGAATTCAAAAGGCAGCTCTGCTTGTCCTATAACGGAAGGCTTCTCGAAGCAGGGTGTCTAGCCCAGTCTTTTGACGCTGGGAAAGCGAAGTCCAAGCATCCCGACGCGTCAGCGACGACTGAAACGCCATTCATTCGTCGCTAACGGACACGAAGTCTTCGGCCGGTCGTAAAATCCGGCTTTTAATAGACCGGGTTAAACTCAGCGTCGCTATGCCAGGAAACGCCAGACACGTCAAATGAATTGCGTTATCGCTCGTCTCAAGCTGCCGTGACCTTGAGCATATTCTTAACGCTTTTCACGCCCTCGACCGCTTTGGCAATTTTTTCGGCCTGGGCCTTTTGTGCGGCGGTAGCTACGGTGCCTGTTAACGTGACTACATCGTTGTTAACATCGACGTTGATTGTGGAGTCTCTCAGGTCGTCGGCAGCTGCCAATTCATATTTGGTCTTGACCCAAAGCCAGCCGTCATTGACGCCAGAACCGATCGTACGACCTGACTCTTTGGCTTCTCGTGTGTACCGATCTTTGTCGCGGTCATAATCCGCACGCGTCACGCCCCTTCTTGGGGTTGGAGCGAGGTTGGTATTCGCGTTAACTACCGCGACGTTTGCGTTTGCCACTCGATTGGCATTGGCGTTTGTGTTGTAATTCGCCGTGTCTCCGCATCCAGCCAAAGCCAACGCTAAGGCGCCGATCATCATTGCTACAAGTTTGTTTCTCATGTCCGCAATCCTCCTGTGATTCGTAACTCCTGAGTCCGAAAAACGTACGTCCGACTCAAAACACGCCACTAAGCATAGAAAGCCTCAGCGTCGAAAGTGTACTGGGGAGAGGCAAAAGAAGCGTTAAGCTTAAATCGGGAACGGCCGTAAGGGGAAACAAAATGTCAAGCAAGCATTGGGCCGAGGGGAACGGGGAAAGGGAGAAAGGGAGAAAGGGGGACGCGGAGAAGGGGAGAAGGGGAGAAGCCTTAACCAATTACCCTGTTACCCTTTTCCCCCCTTTCCCCCATTCTCGGTCTCTCACCACTTCACGCTGCCTTCTTTGGAAGTGTCAATCGTAGCCGACTGAGAAACTTCGCTGAAGAGAAACCCCTTGATATTATCAAAAAGAAAGTTTTGTGCGTCGGGGTTAGTAAGATCCAAGCCGTAATGATTGATGATCTGCGTCTGCTTCTGGAGCCAGGTACTCCAGCACGGTTGGCAGATCTCACTTGCGATTCTTTGTCCCAGTTCGTTGGGGAACGGAGCGAACCCAAGCCCAGGACGCTTCTCTCCACAGTGTTTGCATTTTCCTGATTCAGCCATAACTAAATTCTCCTCTCAGGTGCCAGGTATCGGGTGGCAGGTCTCGGATGTCGGAAACACAAACCGGACCTAAACGACTGCCTACTTCCTACTGCCCGCTGCCTATTGCCCACTGCCTACTACCTCTCCATGCGCTTCGCGGATTGCCCGTATGACATCCCCGTCCTTGGGACGAAAGAGACCTAGTGGGCGCACGTCGCGATAACGAACAATGCCATTCGCATCGATTACAAAAACCGAGCGCGCGACTTTACCAGGAATTAGGGATTGCGCGCCATACAAGCGGGCCACATCGCCGTCCTCATCTGACAGCAGTCGGAGAGGCAGATCGTGATGCTCGGCGAACTTTTTGTGCGATTCGACCGAGTCAGTAGAAATACCTACAACCTCGGCGCCGGTTGTTGAGTAGTCGTCCCAGCGATCGCGTACGGAACACATCTGCCGGGTGCAGATCGGCGTTTCGTCCCCCGGGTAGAAGAGGAGTACGACAACCTTGCCTCGTTGCTGCGCTAGTGCCCACTCCTTATTTAATCCATCGCGGAGCTTGAAATCGGGCGCCCGCTGCCCGACCTTTGCGTTGATTGTTTTGCTCATTTGTTCCGCCGTTATCTTTGGACAGAATACATTCTTGCAATCGCTTAGGCGAGCGGGGAGACACCTCTACAATTGTTCCGCGATCCATTGTCGTCCGCCGGCGCAGATTTGCAAATAGTTGCACATGCGGCAGTGAATAGCCGGGCGGACCGGAAAATGTTCGGGCTCGCGCGAAGAAATGAGTTGTAGAAAAGCCTGGTCCATTGCACGCTCACACGCATTAGTCTCCAACAAACTTTCGCTTAGATGAAACTCGACATTCGGGTCAAGAAAATGAAGCGTGACCTTGATTTCGCTCCCAGCCTCTACCAGATCCGGCATCAATTCACGAACAGCGAGAGCATAAGCCTGCATTTGTAGTTGATAGTCGGAGGCAGCGAGACGAATCTGATCTGCCGGCGAAGGTGAAACGCTTTCCGTGAACTCACCGGTCGAGGTTGTCTCTTCCTGTGTGGGTTCTGGTGTTGAGAAATCCAGCGTGAACTGCGCCGCTGAGTGTTGGGACCGCGGGCGTC
>JBPCMM010000106.1:0-13765 GCA_051002255.1 Pyrinomonadaceae bacterium | reverse complement strand
CAGGGACACGCCGCGAGACTTCCGCTATACGCCCAAGGTTAAGCATCGCGTTGAGCATGAAACGATTTGCGATTGTTAGTTCCCAGGTAACCCCCGTGCACTGATCTCGCAGGACTTCGGCAGCCTGCTCGCAGAGTTCCGCAGCCTTCTTCCAGTGGCCCACCATGTAAGCGCCCACAGCGCTGGCCCAGATTGACAGCCCAATGGCATGCGGATGCCCGACTCGATGGGCCAACTCCCCCGCGCGCTGCGCAATCTGCAAGGCACGTTTCCGGGTGGGCCCGCCGCGTGATGCAGTCTGGGCTGCCTCCATGGCCATAGCTCGCGCTACCCGGAATGGCTCACCGGCGCGCAGCGCAAGCAGCAGGTGACGGCCCTGAAAATCTGCGCCGCGAATGAGATCAACCATCCCCAGCCCGGCCGAAACAGCCCAGCAGAGATCTATCCGGAACAGGTCCCCCTGGGAAATCTCGCCGGCATCGCGTTCGATGAAGTTGAGTCCGCGCAGACGGATCTGAAGGCGCTTCAGTATCAACGAAAGCAGGGCCCTCTTTGGGCCAGCGGGCAAGGTGAACCCGACAGCCGCCAGCACCAATCGCATTACCTCGAGGCCCTCTTCGATGTGACCTCCCATCAGTAACTGTTCGGCGGCCCGGCGCTTGTAGTCCAGGCTCCGCGATGCCGACGTATCACTGGCCACGTCGAGGTAGGCCTGCGCGGCTTCGGCCGGCCGGCCGGCATTGGCCAAGGCCTCAGCAAGACCACGTTTGAGATCGATGAGTTCCGCACCTCTTGCAGGCGCCAGTTCCAGGGCCCGGCGGAAGAAAGCCGCGGCGCGATCAAAGGCCAGGGCATCAGCCGCTTTCTTTGCCGCCACTCCCGCGTGCGCGGCGGCGCGCACGCGTTCCCCCGCCCCCATGTAATGCTCGAAGAGCGCCTCGGGGTCGTCAATTCCGCGCGCTTCCAGCGTATGGGCCAGACGCCGGTGAATCTGGATCACGGTTGTTTGGTCAAGTTGCGATGCTAATGTTTCTCGAATGCGATCGTGGTAAAGCTCGACCGTGTGATTGGAACTACCGCTACGGAGGAACTGAGCGGCGCGCAAAGAGCTTATTAGTGGCAGCTCATCGCCGGACAATCCGGCTGCCTGGTAGGCGACTTCAGGATTAATCGGCCGCCCGGCAACAGCCAGCGCGTCAACAAACTGACGCGTTCCCTTAGGCAGACTACGCAGCCGGGCTTGGAGCATAACCCCGAGACTGATGCCGGTGGTCGCCGTCTGCTCGCTCGTTGACGCGTAGCGCGCCAGTTGCTCGAGTAAGAAAGCGTTTCCCCGCGCTTCGCGAATAATCGAATTTACCACGGGTTCCATCGCGGGCACGCTTGAACCCAGCAAACGGTGCGCTAGATCGCGCGCCTCTTCTTTACTTAGAGTTGCTACGCGTAGCTCCCGCCGGCTCTCCGTGCCTGTGCTATTAAGAAGTGTTCTGAGAAAAGGCTTGGCCTCGATATCCTCACTGCGAAAGCTGGCCACCAGCAGAAGTTGCGGTGGATCTGGAGGCCTCAGGATCTCACCCAGCAGCGTTGTGCTGTCAGCATCAGACCATTGCAGATCATCGATATAGAGCACTAGCGGTTGGCGGTCGGAAACGCGGCCAAAGAGTTCGCGCAACGCGGCGAAGGCGCGACGTCTCAGCGTAAACGGATCTGGGATCTCCTGTTCGCGCTGTGGAGCGTTAAAGACGGAATCAACCTGCAACATTACCGGAAACAACCGCGCGAGCGCGAGCACGTCGCGGGGCATCGAGGCTTCCGCCTTCCCATCGGGAAGCGCCATAAGATACTTCGTCAAACTGTCGATCACGCCATCGAGTGCTTTGTAGGGCACCGATTCTCGTTCATAACAGCGGCCCTCGAGTATGACCACGTCACTATCATGCTCTCGCAAATCCTCCAGAAAATGCCGCACCAAAGCAGTTTTACCTACACCCGAATCGCCATGAACGTAGACCGTGACCGTCTGGCCTCGTTGCGTAGCGGTGAAAGCATCGCGGAGTTCTCGCTTATGCCGTTCGCGGCCGATGAAGGGAACACTGTTCAGCGATGACACTGGCGTGGGCATCAAAGGCTGTTCCAAATATCCGGTTGTGCCGTGTCCCAGAACTCTCAAAACGTCTCGACCGGTGGGCCGGTCTTCAGGCTTGCGACGAAGCAGGTTGACGCAGAGATCATTCAGTTCTTCCGGGACCTCACGAACCAGTTCTGCGGGCGCCGGGGGATCTAAGCTCTGCTTGTTCATCATTACTTCAAAGAACCTTCCCGAGAAAGGAAGTCGGCCGGTAAGAGCCTGATAGAGAATCACGCCAACGCTATACCAATCGCTGGCCTTTGAGATTGGCAGTTGCGCTCCCTGTTCCGGAGACATGTAGTCCGGAGTCCCGGCCAGGCTGATGCTGTCGTGTAGTCCTTTGCTCTCCACGTCCGCGACTAGGCCGAAATCAAGAATCACCACCCGGCCTTCTTTCGATACCAGGACGTTGGAAGGTTTAATGTCGCGATGCAGCTTCCCGGTTTCGTGAAGGCCATGAAGGCCCTCGGCGAGCTGGCGCAGAGCGTTGCTCAAACGATCGAGGTCGAGAGGGGATCGAGACAATCTGGTGTTGGTTGAGATATCCGGAAGCGTATCCTCAACGAATGTTGTTCTTATCGAGTCCAGTTGCTGCGTTTCCGCCTCGCTATCCGCATCCTCCGCGGTCTCGCCGAAGGCAGATCTGAGCAGCGTCGGCGTGAGAGAAGTTTGACTACGCTTGGCTTTGTACCCAGGACGAACATACTCGAGGAAATTGCCTCCGTTTACTAGTTCCATCGTGAAGAACCAATACACACCGTCAGACATGAGCTCATAAAGCGCGACCAGATTCGGATGTGAGACGTCCGCTAAGGAGCGAAACTCATGTTTAAAACGAGTGATGTGTGAGGCCTCTGTGCGCGTGAGAGCTTTCAGCGCAACAACTCTATCCGTTTGCCGGTCATGCGCCTCATAGACCACACCCATTCCCCCGGAGCCCAAGCGCCTGCGGATCCTGAATCTCTCCGTGCCGAGAAAATCGTTGGTGTTGTCGCCCATTTGCAGCTAAGGAACAGGAGCTTACGGAATGACCTCGGAATTGTAAAATGGGAGTAGGCAAAGCACCAGTGAATGATATAAAAGGATCCCAGACGGTCTAGCTCGATCAAGGAAGTGCGTGTCAGTTTAGGGAGCGGGCGATCGGAGAGAGCGTGTAAAAGCCAAAAAGGCCCGAGGGCACTTTGCAGGTCAGCTGCGCCGCCCGCCGAAGGGGCGGGCAAATATCCGAGTTTAGAAACTTTTCGCCTGTAATAAAATCAACAACTTACAGGCGAAAATCTTAGCCGCGAATGTAGGCGGATGAACGCGGTTCAGAAATTAGAATGGACAGGCAAATGATTGTCGGTTTTGGATCCGCGTTTTCTGCGTTCATCTGTTGCCGAATTTTTTGGGTGAAAGGCAGGGCCTAGCATGGACTGGCGCGTCTTTGTGACAACGTTTGGTGTGATTTTTCTGGCGGAGCTGGGAGACAAAACGCAGTTGGCGGCGATGACTATGGCTGCGCAGTCGAAGCGACCCTGGTCCGTTTTTATTGGATCGGCCCTGGCGTTGACTGCTGTCTCGGCGATTGGAGTAGTTGTCGGGAGTGTGGTCGGCAATTACCTTCCGCTGATCTGGATCAAGAGAGCCGCAGCCGTCGCCTTTATAGTTATTGGCGTGCTCATTCTCCTGGACAAGTTCTAGCGAGATGGATCTGAGATCTCAGATCTGAAATCTGAGATCTGTGTCTTGAGAGCTGAGTTCTCATGCGCACACTACTGCCGCTCTCTGCACAACGCCTCACGCCATCCGAAATGCGGGCCGCGGATGAACGCGGATAAAGTAAGGATGATTCAGTGCCCTGTTTGTTCTAGTTTCTGAATCCGCGGTATCCGCGTAAATCAGCGGCCAAGATTTCTTCGTCCGGTAGTTACATACGCATGATCATTTTTGCGATCGTGAAATAGATGATCAGGCCCGTCGCATCAACCAGGGTCGTGATCAGAGGCGCGGAGAGCACGGCCGGATCCACCCCGAAGCGTTCCGCCAGGATGGGAATGAGCGAACCAACAGTGGTGGACCAGATGCAGATCGCGAACATGGTCACCGACACTGTGAGAGCGAGGTCGATCGGCGCTTGCCATAACAGTGCTTGGCCAAAAGCGATCGGGGCCACCAATAATCCAACCACCATTCCGGTAGTCGCTTCGCGCAACACCACGCGCCAAGCCTGCTTAACCCCGACCTCGCCGAGCGCAAGACTACGAATAACGGTCATCACCGTCTGCGCCCCGGCGTTGCCGCCCGTTCCAATTAGTAGTGGGATAAAAAAAGAGAGCGCCACTACTGCCGCCAGCTCAGCTTCAAAGCGGTGCAGCACGGCGCTCGTTAATGTTCCCGCCACAAAAAGCAGTAACAGCCAGCCAATACGTTTGCGCACCACGCGAAAGATGGGATTGTCGAAGTAAGGCTTGTCCAGCGCTCCGGGCTCAACACCGGCCATGCGCAGAATGTCTTCAGTCTGTTCCTCAATCAGCACGTCTATCACGTCATCCACGGTTACGAAACCGACGACGCTGCCGTCCTGCTCCAACACCGGCACCGCGAGCAGGTTGTATTTTCCGATCTTCTGCGCCACCGCTTCCTGATCATCAAGCGCGTTTACCGTTACCGGCTTGCGGCGCATCACTTCAGTAATGGGTGCATGGAGTTCGGCCATCACCAGATCCCGCAGCGAAACGGCGCCCAGCAGATGCTCGGTTTCGGGCTCGATTACATAACAGGCGTAGATAGACTCCTTCTCGCGTGCCACCGATCGGATGTGTTTGAGCGCCTCCCCCACCGTCATCCTTAGATCGAGACGTACAAACTCTGTGGTCATAATGCCGCCGGCCGTGCTTACGGGGTACCGCAACAAATCTTCCAGCTCAGTGCGCATCTCGGGAGCGAGGTTAGGTACGATGCGGTGACGCTCGTGCTGACCCATCTTTTGGATGATGTCGGTGCGCTCGTCAGCCGAGAGGCCAGCGAGAATTTCCGCTCCGCGCGTTGGTTCCAACTCTTCGAGGATTGCTGCGCGGCGACGCATTGTGGGCTGGTCGAACACTTCAATCGTCCGTTGCACCGGCAGCATTGCGACGACTGCCGCCGTTTCGGGCACAGTCAGTTGGTTGAACAGTTCGGCCAGATCGGCAGGGGCCAGGTCGGAGACCATACTGCTGATGCCAACAAAGCTGTCGTCCAGGCGCAGATGGATGCGTTCGAGTAGTTTCTTCAGGTCTTGTGCCGGCAAGTGGATTCACCTCCCGCGTAAAGGTTGTGCTGGTTTAGCAATCCGGGCCCCAGTTCGATAGTACATTGTAAGACAAGCTAGAGAATTGCCCACCAGGTGGGTACAGGAGCAGCAGGAGGTAGGACCAGGCGGCAGGAGGAAGTATTTTCCATTTAACATTTGCCATTTCAGCGATCATTTTTTCTGAATCTCTTTTCGTGCTGATTTGTGTTATTTCGTGGATCGCCTGTTTGCCGAGCGATTAAGTCGCGATCCACGAAATCACACGAAACGGACATGAACAAATAGGCGCACAAATGGTAAATGAGAAAATGGAAATGCTTTCTCTTGCCCTGCTACTGCCGTCTGCCTCCAGCGGACTTTTGTGGTGCGGAGTGTCCGCGTCAAACCAAAGCGTGCTTCCGATGCTATTATCAGCCGATTGAAGTTGACTCTAATCCGAACGAATCTTCGGAGGGTGGTTTATGCCGCAAACGCTACACATGGAACGCCACTTCACAGCAAGTGAAGTCGTACGTGACGTTGTGATTGGAATGTCCGACGGGTTGACGGTTCCCTTTGCGCTCGCTGCCGGTCTTTCCGCGGTAGCTACAACCGGCATCATCGTTACTGCCGGTCTGGCGGAGATCGCCGCGGGATCGATCGCCATGGGTCTAGGGGGTTACATGGCCGGAAAGAGCGACGCGGAACACTATGCAAAAGAACGTGAACGCGAAAAGCGCGAAGTTGCGGAAATTCCTCACGAGGAAATGAGGGAAGTCGCGGAAGTATTTCAGTCATACGGACTGAGTGAGGCCGAAACGTGGCCCATCGTGCAGGCATTGCGCCAGCAGCCACAGAAGTGGATCGACTTTATGATGCGCTTCGAGTTGGGACTCGAGAAGCCGGACCCCAAGCGCGCGATGATTAGCGCATTCACCATCGGCGGCGCCTACGCGGCGGGGGGTTTCGTCCCGCTGGCTCCCTACATGGCAACCAATAGCGCCTCGGCAGCACTGCTTGTTTCAATCGCCTTAACTGTGGTGGCTCTCTTTGTTTTCGGTTTTATTAAGGGCCGCTTCACTGGAATGAGGCCTGTGCGCAGCGCACTACAAATGGCTTTTATCGGAAGCGTCGCGGCGGGCGCTGCGTTCTTGATAGCGAGCTTAATATCGCAATAACGTAGCCAGCGGGTAGTGGGCAGTGGACGATTGTCTTCAGCCTTCAGCACTCCCCGGTCTTAAAACAATCAGACTTGCGGAGTACCATCTGGCTGCTCATGTATCTGTCCACTGCCCACTGTTTCTCTTCGTGACAGAACATTCCTCAGCCTATTGCGTATACACCTTCCCGCATCGTAGCTTATTAGATTAGGAGACCGACTTAATGCACTCGCTTTCTCGTAATAATGTCCAAAGCCGTGGATTCTTGTCTGCGGTACTTGTTGTTGCGCTGCTTTCCTCGTCGGCTCTAGCGTGGCAATCAGGCGCAACCGCAACAGCCACCAAGACCGCCGCGACCCTTACCGCCGCTGAACGAAAGACCGCTGATCGCGTCAAACTCGAAACCATACGCGACGTCACCACAACTCTCAGCTCCCACGAGTTTGAAGGTCGCGGGACAGGTCAACCCGGAGCAGATAAAGCCGCGCGCTATCTGGCGGACCGTTTCGCGAAACTAGGACTTAAGCCGGGCGGCGAGAATGGAACTTACCTGCAACCGATTAAGTTCAGGTCTACCCAGGTGTTGCCGGAATCATCCGTCAAGATAGGTGAAGTCGCGCTCAAACACAGTGAAGACTACATAGTCCTGCCTCCCTACACTTCTGAGGCGGTGGATAGCACGGGCGGCGTAGTGTTCGTCGGTTATGGCGTTGTTTCTCCGGAGTTGAAACGTGACGACCTGGCTGGTCTTGAGCTGAAAGACAAAGTGGTTATCATCCTCAATGGCCAGCCTGCAGGTGTGGACGCGCCCGCCTGGCGGCGCGCCACCAACCCGCAGACCCGGGCCATGAACATCTTCGGACGCGGTGCGGTGGCTATCATCGTTGCAAATGTAGGCACGCCGGCACAGCCGTTTTCAACTCTTGCTAACTATCTCTCGCGCCGTCGCGTTACTCTCGCGTCGACGCCAGCGCTGCCTTTCAAAATTCCGCCGGTGCTGCTCTCAAGCGACGCCGCGATGGAAAAGATCTTTGCCGGCTCTGAAATGACTTACGCGCAAACCCAAGATAAGGCTAAGAGTGGCGAGATGGTTTCTCGCGATCTACGAAAGAGCGTCACGCTGGCTTTGCGTCTGAAGTTCACTGAGGCGACCAGCGACAATGTAATAGGAGTTCTGGAGGGTTCCGACGCCAAACTAAAAGAAGAGGCGGTCGTCTATTCCGCGCACTATGACGCCTACGGAATCGACGGTAGTCGAATCTATCCAGGTGCAGCTGACAACGCGCTTGGCACTGCGACAATTACCGCCATTGCGGAGGCCTTCGCCAAAGCCTTTCCCAAGCCATCGTCCCGTCCACGTCGCTCGATAATATTTCTCGCGGTAACGGGTGAAGAGTATGGTTTGCTCGGCGCCGAACACTGGGTCGGCCACCCTACCTGGCCGCTCGAGAAGGTGGCCGCAAATGTAAATTTCGACGGCATCGGTACGGAGGTATACGGTCCGGTTAAACGTATCGTCGGGTTTGGAGCAGAGCATTCCGACCTGGGAACCGTTTTTGAGGAGGTATCAGCGGCGACGGGAAATATCGTAACACCCGACCCGCTGCCGGAAGAGAGAGCGTTTGTTCGCTCGGACCACTATGCGTTTGTGAAACGGGGCGTACCTGCCTTGATGCTGATGGGAGGCCCGGAGGGCGATACATCTATGTGGATTCCACGCATGAAGAAATGGATGGAGACCGACTACCACTCTCCCAGCGATACAGTGAAGCCCGATTGGAACTGGACAGGTCCCCAAACACTCGCCAAGGTTGGACTGATTATTGGTCTACGGGTTGCGAATGCCGACGCTATGCCTGCGTGGCGCACATCCTCGCCTTTTAATAAGCCACGCAATCAAAGCAAGCCTCAACCTGGGAATTGAACGCCTTTGACTTTGGGGTGCTGCCTCGTGTCCCGATAGGGACGGAATGTTTATAGGTATAGATTTCGAAAGTGTTTAGAAGCTCCATAGGAGCGTAACGTGTAACTCGCTCGATTTCGCTGCGGGTAGAATACTCCGCTCCTCCAGAGCTCAGTTAACAACTTGCCAAAAATTCCGGACGCAAGCCTCAGAAAGGTCAACCGCGCGAAACAGGTCCTACAGGGCGTAAACCGAATTCACGGAAACCGCCCTAATTAGGTCTTATGCTCGCGATCGGCTGCTTTGAAGACATCAACCAGCGCCAAGGTGATGGCCAGGACCACCGGGCCGAGCACGATTCCCAACACGCCAAAAACCTGGAGACCTCCCAGCACGGCGAAGAATATTAGTAGTTCGTGCAGCTTAGTTCGGTCGCCCACCAATTTCGGTCTCAGGAAATTATCAGCCATGCCAATTACGAGTGTGCCCCACAGCACCATGAACAGAGCTTTAACCGGATGTCCGGCCAGGGCGAGGTAAGCGGCTGCGGGCACCCAAACCAGAAATGCTCCGAGCATCGGGATCATCGACAGAAAGACCATGACGACCCCCCAGACGATTGCCGAAGGGACTCCAAGGGCCCAGAACGCAAGCCCTCCTAAGACTCCCTGCACGATGGCGATGGCGAGTACTCCATACACACTGGCTCCAATTACCTCACGCGTTCTTGCCATGATCGCCGTCGCTTGTTTATTCTCCAGCGGCAAAGCGTCTCTCAAGGCCGCGAAAATCTTGTCGCCATCGCGGAAGAGGTAATACATCGTGAAAATAACGAAAAACATCTGCACGATGGCGCCGATTACCCCACCAATCACTCCCAGCGTCCGACCTGCGAGCTGGCCGCTCACTCCCTGGAGCCGCTCTATCAGATACTGTCCTGAGCGGACTTGCTCAATGTCGATGTACTGACTAACCCAACGCAGTACTCGCCCGGTGTAAGGCGAATTAGGATCAAGCAGGTACGCGATAGTCGCTTGCAGGTTGTGCATTGCGCCTGAGAGTTCGTTAAGCACGGCTACGGTCACAAGCACCACCGGCACCAGAATCGTAAGTATGACAAGGACACACGACAGCAATGCGCTGAGACCCGGCTTTTCGAGGTGTTTGAGCAGTCGTTGGTGCACGGGAAAGAAGACGATCACCAGGACTGTGGCCCAGGCCAGCACAGCGACAAACGGCTGCAGCATCAGCCAACAGAGGTATAGAGCGATGGCGGTAACCGCGAGCAACACCCACCAGCGGATTTGGCGATTGTCTTGGGTCATTTAGCTTTTCATTACCCCTCCTCCGATTTTAAATCACACGTTACTTGTAGATTGGAAAATTTGGCAACTCAGCCAGCGCCGGAGGCGCGGCAGAAGGTAGCCAGGGGCAAGCGCTTGGGCGTCGCCCCTGGGTTACGTCAGTAACACGACCCGCCCTGAAAGGGCGTAAGGAATCTCGCCAACCTGAACATCTGGAAAGGTCGAAACCGCAACGCGATTGAATACCGCGAGCGACATGTTAGCGGATGCTTGCTGTGCCCTTTCAAAGGGCGCGGTGGTTTTGGGTGGCACTTGATCCAGGGGCGGCGCGCCGATGCGCTTGCCCCTGGCTACCCTCTGCCGGACTCCGGCGCTCTTGAATTACAATCTAACTTACGGATTGACATGTTAGAAGTTGCGGCCCAAACTTTGAATCTGATCAGAGCAGAGCCAGAGCCGGCTCTAGCTCCGACACTCCAGTTAAGACACGCAGTATCATCTTTTCCGAGGTAATCGTTGTGGCTGAAGCTAACCTTTTAAAAGAAGAGAATCCCGTGACTGAGGAGACCACCCGAAAGTGGATCTACCTTTTCGATGAAGGAAGTGGCGAGGATAAAGCGCTGCTTGGTGGAAAAGGCGCGGGTCTGAGTGAGATGACTCGGGCCGGCCTGCCCGTGCCGCCGGGCTTCGTCGTCACGACGGAAGCCTGCAATGCTTTTTTTGAGAATGGCAAAAGCTTCCCTGAAGGCCTTTGGTACCA
This sequence comes from Pyrinomonadaceae bacterium, assembly GCA_051002255.1. Lineage (GTDB taxonomy): Bacteria > Acidobacteriota > Blastocatellia > Pyrinomonadales > Pyrinomonadaceae > PSRF01. The sequence continues at coordinate 3,257 of JBPCMM010000106.1, read as the reverse complement.
GGTCAAAGAGGGCCTACGTGAGATCGAGAAGAAGGTCGGCAAGCGCTTCGGTGACGCGAAAAATCCGTTACTCGTTTCCGTGCGATCGGGTGCCGCATTCTCGATGCCGGGAATGATGGACACAGTGCTCAACCTCGGCCTCAACGAGGAGACTGTACAGGGTTTGGCTGAACAAACTGGAGACCTCAGATTTGCGCTCGACGCTTACCGTCGCTTTGCGTCGCTCTTTGGCGAGATTGTCATGGGGGTCGCTCACGAGAAGTTCGAGAGAGTAATGGATCGGTTCAAGGCGCAGACCAAAGGAGGCAGCGACACCGATCTGAAAGCCGACGACTTGCGTGACATCATTGCCGCCGAAAAACAAATCATTATTGCCGAGCAACACGCTATACCCGAAGATCCGTACGAGCAACTGCGCGTGGCCATCGCCGCCGTATTTAATTCCTGGATGGGCCGGCGCGCGGTTGACTACCGGCGCGTGAATCGAATTCCCGACTCGCTGGGTACAGCTGTGAATGTACAGGCTATGGTCTTCGGCAACATGGGTAGCGAGAGCGGCACCGGCGTCGCCTTCACGCGCAACCCATCAACGGGTGAGAAAAAGCTTTACGGCGAGTATTTACTGAATGCCCAGGGCGAGGACGTCGTTGCGGGAATTCGCACACCACATCCGATCAGCCAACTGAAAAAAGAACTACCAGCGGTTTTCAACGAGTTTGCTTCAATCGCCCACCTGCTCGAGCAACACTATCGCGACATGCAGGACGTCGAGTTCACGATCGAGCGGGGCAAGCTCTGGATGCTGCAAACTCGCACCGGAAAGCGCAGTGGCGCCGCAGCGGTGCGGATTGCCGTTGAGATGGCCCAGGAAAAGCTAATCGATCGCGCCCGGGCTGTGCAGCGCGTTACGCCTGAACAGATCGATCAGTTGCTGCACCCCACCGTTGATCCGAAGACTGATGCGACTGTGCTGGCGACGGGCTTGCCGGCAAGTCCTGGCGCTGCTCAGGGTCAGGTCGTATTCAGTCCGGACGACGCCGAGGAGCTGGCGCGCGAGGGCGTCAAGGTGGTCCTCGTCCGACAGGAAACCAGCCCCGACGATTTTCACGGGATGGTGGCCGCGCAAGCTATCGTGACGGCCCGGGGCGGCATGACTAGTCACGCGGCCGTGGTGGCACGCGGCATGGGCAAGACTTGCGTGAGTGGCGCGAGCTCTCTCGAAATTGATTACAGTCAACAGCAGTTTAGCGTCAACGGAACCGTGGTGACCAAGGGCGACTGGATCACCGTAGACGGATCCACCGGACGCGTATTTCTGGGGCAGGTGCCCACGATTCAGCCAACACTGAGCTCAGACTTCTACGAATTAATGAAATGGGCCGACAAATTCCGCCGGCTGCGCGTGCGTGCCAATGCCGACACGCCGCGCGATGCTAAAGTCGCGCGCCAGTTTGGAGCCGAAGGCATCGGGCTGTGCCGCACTGAACACATGTTCTTTGGCGATCAACGTTTGGCAGCAATGCGCGAGATGATTCTTTCAGACGGCGTAGGCGCTCGTGAGAAAGCGTTGGAGAAGTTGTTGCCGCTACAGCGCGGCGACTTTGTGGGAATCTTCCGCGAGATGGCTGGCTTGCCGGTCACGATCCGGTTGCTGGATCCGCCGCTGCACGAGTTTCTGCCGAGCGTGGACGACCTCCTGAGTGAGTTAGCGGAATTGAAGATGGCCGTGCGTTTGGCGGCAACGCTCGCAGACATGGACAAGCTGCTCGATGAGATCGATGAGAAGCGGCGCCTGCTGCGTCAGGTGGTGCGCACGCGGGAATCCAATCCCATGCTGGGATTCAGAGGCTGTCGATTGGGTCTTCTGTTTCCCGAAGTCACACGCATGCAGTGTCGCGCGATCTTTGAGGCCGCTTGCCAGGTGCAAGGCGAAAAGAAAAAGGTGACCTTAGAAATAATGGTGCCGTTGGTTTCGCTCAGCGAGGAACTGCGGCAGCAGAGAGAGGTAATTGACGAAGTAGCGCAACAGGTGTTGGGCGAACACGGAATGACCGTCGAGTATCACGTAGGCACGATGATCGAGCTGCCACGAGCAGCCCTGATGGCTGATAGCATTGCGACGCATGCCGATTTCTTTTCTTTCGGCACCAACGACTTGACGCAGACCACCTTCGGTTTGAGCCGAGACGATTCGGGGCGCTTTCTTCCCAGCTACATTGAACGCCGGATTCTACCGGAGGATCCCTTTCAAATGCTCGATCGTGAGGGTGTGGGCCAGTTGATTCGGCTGGGCTCCGAACGAGGCCGGAGCGCTAAACCCGATCTCAAGATCGGGATCTGTGGCGAGCATGGAGGCGATCCAAGTTCTATCGCCTTTTGCCACGAGATAAATCTCGACTATGTAAGTTGTTCGCCCTTCCGGCTGCCGGTGGCGCGTCTGGCGGCTGCACAGGCTGCTCTTGGGCAGTCGGCCGCTGAGCTGTCCGGCGAAAAGGCTCTGGGAGATGCGACGTTGTAACTGGATTTTAGATTTTGATTTTAGATTTTAGATTCGAGATATCTCAGATCTCCATATTGAGTAGGTCATTACCACCCGCTACCACGCGGTGGTACTTACCTGTTGAGTCGCAGCGAGCCGCATTGCGGCAGACCTCAGATTTCAGATCTGAGATCTCAGATCCAAAAATCAAAAATCTAACATCAAAAATCTATTCGTACCTGAGCGCTTCAATCGGATTCAATCGTGCCGCCTTCCATGCCGGCCACAATCCGAATATCACACCGAGCCCCACAGAAACAGCAAAACCCACAATCGGCGCCCAGACTGGAAGGTAGGTTGGCATAATGGTCTGGATTAAGAGCGCGATGCCGGAGCCGACCAGAATTCCCAGGATTCCGCCCAGCCCGGTCAGCGTCGCTGCTTCAATCAGAAACTGCAGCACAATGTCGCGCCGGCGCGCGCCAATTGCTTTCCTGACGCCGATTTCCCGCGTGCGCTCAGTTACCGAGACCAGCATAATATTCATCACGCCGATACCACCGATAAGTAGCCCGACACTCGAGATAGCGACCATCAATGCGAACACGCCGCCGGTAATGGCGCCAAACTGCGAGAGGATCTGTTCAGAAGTTGAGATCCCAAAGTTGTCGGCCGCCCCGTAAGCCACTCTTCGCCGCCGGCGCAAAAGTTCCCGTATCTCCTCGACTGCCCCACTCATTTGCCCCGGCCGCGCCTGGGCCATGACAAAGTTGTCATC
>JBPCMM010000105.1:0-3359 GCA_051002255.1 Pyrinomonadaceae bacterium | reverse complement strand
GAGTTCCCATGTAACGCTCTGTATAAATCGTGTCGTAATCGCGCCAATCTGAAACGGTGCCTCCAGCAATGCCGATCTTGAAACTCTTGCTGTGGGTCAACGCATAGCTGGTCATGAACCCGCCATAGCTCCAACCGGAAATGCCAATCCGCGAGCCGTCAACGTAGGCTTGACCCTTGAGCCATGTCAGTCCGTCTTCAATGTCTCGCAGTTCGAGTTCACCGAAATTTCGGTAGACGGGCCAGGTTGACTCCTCTCCCTTCCCGCTGGCCGTGCGATTGTCACAAACCCAGATGATGTATCCTTTCTGGGCCAGCGCCTGGTACCACACCGAGGTGGGGCCACCCCACGCATTCCTGACCTGCGGCGCGTGCGGGCCACCGTAGGTGAACGACATCACCGGATACTTCTTTTTGGGATCAAAGCCGGGTGGCTTAAGCATCATCGCTTCCATGACGAAGCCATCTCGTGTCTTTACCTGCAGCAATTCAGGCTTCCCAAGTCTGTATTGCTTAAGCGCCTCCACTCTGTTCTCTTCGATAACCCGGACGAGCTTCCCTTCGGTGTCATACAGCCGCGTCTGCGTCGGTGTATTCAGATCACTCCAGTTATCTATAAAGTGATTGTTCGTCGGACTGAGAACCATTCGATGAGAACCTTCGGTGACTGCTAGTCGAGTTAAGCCGGTGCCGTCGAGTTTTACACGATAGGGCTGCGGGGCGATGTGGCTGTGCTCAGTCGAGATGATGAAGACGAGCCCCTTGCCTTCATCCACCCCTTCCAGCGACCGCACTTCCCACTTGCCATCGGTCACCTGACGCACAAGCTTACCGTCCTGAGCGTAGTGGTAAAGATGCCGCCAACCATTTCGCTCGCTCTGCCACAGAAACGAGCCGTCTTTCAACCAGTGTGGGTTATCGATCACCTCAACCCAGGCCTTGGAGGTCTCGCGGACCACGGTGTTTGACTTGCCATCATTTGCATCCGCGAAATTCAGGTCGAGGTACGTCTGTTCGCGGTTCTGCGCCTGGTAAACCACCTTCTTGCTGTCGGGAGTCCAGGAAACCCTCACAATCAGGAAATCGGCCGGCGAGTATTTGTAAGTATCCATCCAGCGCGTGGCGCCGCCCGCGGCACTGATCACGCCGAGCTGGACTATGGGATTCGGATCACCGGCTTTCGGATAGGGGGTAACCTCGACGTTCTGGCGGTAAGGAATATGATCGACCACTATGAACTCGTGCACCGGATTCTCATCGAGCCGGAGATAGGCCAGCATCGTAGAGTCGGGACTCCACCAGTAAGCCTCAAAGTTACCGCGGCCATAAAGCTCCTCCTGGTAAACCCAATCAAGTCGGCCATTGAGAATTTTTGGGTTGCCATCAGTTGTTAGCCGGCGCTCTCGCTGGGTTGCAAGATCGAAAACGTACATGTTGTTGTTACGTACAAAACCGATCATGCGGTCGTTAGGACTAAATGTTTCGCCCACCTCTTCTTCCGCGCCGTTGGTTACGCGTACGGCCCTGTTGCTGCCAAGTTCGTAATAGAAAAGATCGTTAGCAAAATTAATTAGTACCGCGGTCTCGTTATGATTGAAGTCATAAGAGCCACGATTTGCCAGCTGCTTAGCATCCTGTACAGAAAGCCCCCCGAGGGCAGCAAATGCGCCTTCCATCTTTGCAGCGTCGTGGAAAGGTGTGGCCTCGCCGGTCAGCGCATTCACCTTCTGCAACCTGGGCACGTTTTTCTTCAAAGGATCGTTGGCGAGCAAATAGTGCGTGCCATCCTTGAGCCAGCGAATGTTTGGCGTGGTGCCGCTGAAGTTGACTTTCTTCGCCGGGTCGAAAATGTCGTCGAGGGTGAGGAGTTTGTCCTGGGCGAATGCGGGCGAGCAAAGTGCTAACAAAAGAAAGAGGTAAGCGAACAAGGTTTGTCGGTTTTTCACTTTTTCTGAGACTCCTAACAGGTTGCTTAAAAACAAAGCACCATCCACAAAATCACACGAAACCGCACGAAATGGATGACTTAGTTCGAGTGATTTCGTGTGATTTCGTGTGATTTCGTGGATCGCTTTACTGCTTCTATTGCTGGTCCAAAGGCGTCTAGACCCCTGGCATCGCTTTCTTTAACGGCTTCAGTAGGAGAATTAGTACGACCGCCATTACAAGCGCACAGGCGCCGAGAATGGCGAAGAAGCTTGACTGCCACCATTTGTCCCAATATATGCCAATCATCGTCAGCTTGTTGCCGATGGCCGTCGCCACAAACCAGCCGCCCATCAGCAGCCCGCGCATTCTAATCGGCGCGACCTTCGAGACGAGCGACAGCCCCATCGGCGAGAGCATCAACTCGCCGAGAGTCACGACCCCGTAGGCGAGGATTAGCCACAGCCAGGAGACGCGGAACAGGTACGATTGCCGCATGATCGTAGGTGCGTGCTCCGCGAGTTGCTGCTCACCCAGATGTTGCTTGAGCGCCGCCATCAACCTCTCCTGGCCCGTCCGCTTCTTTCCCTCCTGCTCCAGTTTCAGCAGAAGGTCGGTGGAGACTCCTTCCGCTCTCAACTCATCGGTTACTTTTCTCAATGCCTCATCGAACTTCGGCTGCCTGATCGCGAGCCAGTGCAAGATCGTGTTTATCAAGGAAGGATTGTCGCCCTTGTAATCCTTCAAGTTTTCCAACCGCTGCAAGACATTCTCGGGCGCTCCTGCTTCTTTGAGGTTCTTCAGTGATCTTTCAAGCGACTGAGAAAAGTTTTCAACGTCATACTTGTCATCCACTACCTCCGTCCGCAGCTTGGTGAGCACGCCTTCAGAGACGCCTTCAGACTGGAGTCTCGTGATGACATCTTGAGGAACAGCTTTCGCCCCCAGTTTTGCGACCACATCATTGGGGACACCATCCATTCGCAGATTATTCAGGGAGCGCTCCGTGATCCTGAAAGCGCCTGAAGCGTACATGGCTTCGCTTGGAGTCGTATTCTCGCCTATGCGCGCCGCGGCAAACAGGATGAAGAAAGAGAGGCCGGTTAACGTCATACCGATTGCCATTTTCGTGGGCGTCGCAGGCTCCTTGCCCCTCACGTCGAGAAACTTCCAAAACCATACCAGCGGGAAGGTGAGCGTTACGACCCAGAGGGGGTTGATCGCATTCGAGATCGTGCCGGAAAAGGTCCACTCGGTGTTGTCGTTGGCCCAGTATGTCAAAGTCGAGCCGTTCTGGTGGAAGACCATCCAGAAAACTATGACGATGGCGAAGATCACGAGCAGCGCGAACACACGCTTGGATTCAGGCACGGCATCCATCACGCTTGCGCGCGCCGCAGAGGCACGTGCGAACATACCCCCTGGCTTGGTTGG
>JBPCMM010000104.1:0-9361 GCA_051002255.1 Pyrinomonadaceae bacterium | reverse complement strand
AAATCGTGAATAGTAAGAAGGAGTTCTCAATGGTCGACGCAAGGAAGGACAGACGACCATTTACGATTCACGATTTACTATTTACGTCTTCTAGGCCCATTCCAGCGCGCCCTTGCGCCAGGCGTAGTAATAGCCCACTACCAGGATACCGATAAAGACAAACATCTCGATCATAGCGAATTTGGTAAATGAGAAGTCGTCACCCATGAAAACAATCGCCCAGGGCAGCAGGAAGATTGTTTCCACATCAAAGATCAAAAACAGCATCGCTACGATGTAGTAGCGCACTGTAAAACGGTCGTGCGCTTCCGTCTTGGGATCGATGCCACACTCGTACGGCCGCATTTTCTCTTTGCCGTAGTTGATCGGCCTTATAAACCGACCAAGAACGATGGGGAGCACCGGAAAGACGATTGCCACCAGAAAGAAGATCATTACCGGCCAGTAGGCGGTGATAGGGCTGCCAATAGTTTGAGTGGCTGCGGCGGTTGCTTGAAGAAGCATGATGCTCCCAGGGATCCTTGAACTTTTCCGAACGGAACGATATTAAGTGCCGCGCAAGATCAATGTCAACGACGAGTTTTAGCGCCGTTCCCGGCTCGCCAACGTCTACCCTGTTTTTGAAACGTGCCTGGTGTCACCTTCGAGCAAGGTAACGGCGTGAGCGAGCACTGGTCTGATCACGGCAAAACTTTCGCGCACCGCTCTTGGCGAGCCTGGCAAGTTGATGATCAGCGTTCCAGTACGAATGCCGCAGACCCCGCGCGAGATCATGGCCATCGGAGTGTTGTTTCGAGTCTCCATGCGCATCGCTTCCGCAATTCCTGGCGCCTCGCGCTCAATTATGCGGAGGGTTGCTTCCGGTGTGTTATCCCGCGGTCCGAAACCCGTGCCGCCCGTGGTAATGACTAAATTAACGTCGCTACGATCGGCGAACTCTCGCAACTTGTCGGTGAGGGGGCCAAGTTCGTCAGACACGACCTCGTGAGCCACAACGTCGGCGCCCGCTTCGCGGAGTAACTCCACGAGCGCGGGGCCCGAGGCGTCTTCCTGTTCACCACGGGCCGATCTATCGCTCACCGTAAATACCACCGCTCTGATGTTAGTCGCCATGGTTCCTGGAGTTCATCATCGCTCAAAGGCCTGGGGATATGGCGTGCGCCGGCAGAGCGAAGTGGCGACGGCGCTTTTGGGTGTGCTGGTTGGGCGACACTATCCAAAGCGGTGTCGCGCTCGGGCTTGCTACCGCGCTCCAAAAGGCGCTAACGCCCAGTTATTTCTGCCGCCAGCCTTTCGGCTCCATACAACCTTCGCAACGCTTCGATGATGGCCGCGCTGTGGACCGCCACCGCGCGACCGCCCTCAGCCTCATCTACATACCAGTACCGGTTAGGTAACTTTTGAATGTTGCTGTCAAAGTTGAGGCCCACCACTTCCGCATTCCGATTAATGATTGGACTACCGGAATTGCCGCCGATCGTATCCGCGGTGTAAACGAAGTTCATGGGAGTCGTTAAGTCCAGTTTCGACTTCCCGTCCCTCCATCGCTGCGGCAAATCAAAAGGAGGCCTTTCATCAAAGCTGGCGGCCCTATCGTAAATGCCGTTGAAAGTCGTCTTATAAGGCACCAGGGTAGTGTCTTCCTCGTAGCCCAGCACTCTGCCGTAACTTATGCGCAAGCTGGAGGTAGCATCCGGATAAACGTTCCTGCCGAGTACGGCGAAGCGCGCTGCAGCAATCTTCTGCCCGGCAGCAGTTTCCACACTCTGAATCTTCGCCTCACTCCAGGCGCGCAACTCGCGAATGATGGGCTCTACACGGCGAGCCAGCGAGATCAGCGGATCATCACTTTTCTTGATTGCCTGCGCCCCTCCTTCAAAAAGCGCTTTGCGAACTGAAACATCACTGAGCTTTGTCCCCGCGACAACGCTCTTGGCGAGCTCGGCAGGAGTTGAGCCGTGCAGGGCTGCACGAACGAAAGGATCGTCAGCTCCCAGAGCCTGCTGTGCGTCTGCTAACCAAGACGCGAGGATTGCCTCCTCCATATCTGCATAGATTGGAGCTGGTGAGAATAGGTTGAACTTTAGCGATTCCAACTTCGAATCCCGAAACTCTTCATAGCGCCCTTCGTTTAGTTTTTCGGCTTCTTCAGAATAACGAACGAGCGTCGATGCAATCTGGCCCAGCCGCGAATGGGCTATGGTCGAAAAAGCAGTTCGCTTCGCGTAAGTCGGCAGCTCTCTGTAGGCAGTGGAAATGTCCTCCCAGGCGCTGCCGTAAGCCTGCTGAGACTCCGGTCGGCTCGCCACGGCGGCTCGCAAGGCTTTTTCATCCTGCTCTTTCTTCGACATCATGCGCTGGTTGCTTAAACCATCTTGCTGGCCCACCAGGCGCTTAATGGAGTTCGAAAGACTGCGAACGGTGTTCAATGCACGTCGGAGTGGCTCGGGGCCAGTCGCTCCGTAGCCCACAAGAGCGTCGCGGCGCGCATTCCATACTTGCATCTGAAGTGGATTGCCCACGTCGCGTTGGAATTGAACTTGGGACAAAGTAAGTAGACGGTTAGTAGATCCGGGAACTCCGATCGCGAGAACAAATTCACCGTCCGCAGGTCCCTGAGCGGACCACTTAAGATAATTCTGAGTCTTTAACGCCTGCCCATTTTCATAGACGCGAAAGAAGGTAACGTCGAGGCAGTAGCGCGGATAAGTGAAGTTGTCGTAGTCGCCGCCGAAGAAAGCTACCTGTTCCTCCGGGGCAAAAACCAGGCGAATATCCGTGTACTTCTTGTAGCGATAGAGCCAATATTCGCCTCCCCGGTAAAGCGCTACAACTTCGCTACGCAATCCGGTCTTATCGGTAGACTCTTTTTCTATCGCCGCGATCTGCGCGTTGCGAGCAACATTAGCTTCCTTGCCAGATACCCCTGTTTTTACAGCCCCTTGTACGCGGGCTGTTACATCGTCATAAGAGACGAGGACATTGACTTCCAGATCAGGACACTTCAGTTCCTCGGCAGGGGTCGACGCATAAAACCCATCTCGCCGCAGATTGCGCTCCGCCGTCGAAAGCTTTTGTAACTGGCCGCTGGCAACGTGCTGATTTGTCATCAACAAGCCGTTGGGCGACACGAAAGCGCCGGAGGAGCCTTCAACTCGGACAGACGCTAACCTAACGTGCTCCAACCAGGCATCTGATGGTTCAAAGTTGTAGCGCTCTTTCCATTGCTTCCGCGGAGGATTGTCAAAAGTCCACATACCTTCGTCCGCAAACAAAGGTAGCGGCGACACAACCATTACCAGGACAACGGCGAATACCGAAATTCTCTTCATTAATCTCTCCCTTGATCTCATGTAGGGCGCTAGCCATTAGAGGCCCACGCGAGATTAGACGAAAGGCCTACCACGGCGATGGTCCGGCACTCGCCTAGAATTTTCTCAATCGTCTCTTTACTGTTAATTCCAATAGCTTGTCCAGTCAGTACAGAACCATTTGCGGTAGCCAATGGAACATAGCATTCAAGTTTGGTCGTGCAATTTAACGTCCGCCGCCAGTTGTGAGTGGAGGCTTTCCTGAGCATTGACTTGCATCCATTGACTACCGTAAATGGTTCTGTGAGTTGAGGCGTTCTCATAAAGTTGAGCTGGAACCAACACGCTACCAATCGCGTTCTGTTTTTGACAACGTTTCTCCAGTCCCTGAGTGTCAAATAAAAAGTGACAAATGAAAAATGAAAAATAATCCGTCGCTACCGCTCGCGGTTCTGTACGTCTCTCGATTCTCAACGCGCTACGGGACGACCAACCGCGTGCAACTCCTGCAGGGAGCACACTGCCATTGGCTCATCGCCCCCAAATGCTCCCAGGGCTTCAACAATGGCCTGGGCTCCCGTCATGGTCGTCACGCAGGGCACAGTGTACTGCAGCGCTGCCCGGCGAATCGCCTGCTCGTCAAAGTGAGAAGCTCGACCTAACGGAGTGTTGATAACTAATGCCACATCTCCTCGTTTGATGTGATCGACGATGTTGGGGCGTCCCTCATTAACTTTAAAAACCGTCTGCACTTTCAGTCCAACTTCCTTCAAGCGAGCTGCAGTTCCGAGCGTGGCCATGATTTCAAAGCCAAGACGAGCCAGCCTGCGGGCAATAATGACCGACTGTCCTTTATCGGTGTCATTGACACTAAGAAACGCCGTTCCCTTGCGCGGCAGTGACAGTCCGGCTCCCATCATCGCCTTTCCGTAAGCCTCTCCGAATGTCTCGCCGATACCCATTACTTCACCGGTCGAATGCATCTCGGGTCCCAGAATGGGATCTACGCCGGGAAACTTTACGAACGGGAAAACGGGAGACTTGATGAAGAAATGACTGACGGTCAGATCCTCAGGCAAAGCAAAGTCAGCCAAAGGCATGCCGGCCATAACCAGCGCCGCAACTCGAGCGATCTGAACTCCGGTTGCCTTGGAAACAAAGGGCACGGTGCGGGAAGCGCGAGGATTTACTTCAAGCACATACACCCGGTGGTCCTTAATGGCAAACTGGATGTTCATGAGGCCGCGCACGGAGAGCGCCGTCGCGAGCGTGCGGGTGTAGTGACGCATCGTTTCTATGTGCTCGGGGTCGATACGAACCGGTGGCAGCACGCATGAGGAATCTCCGGAATGAATACCCGCCTCTTCGATGTGCTCCTGGATTCCGGCAATCACACAGGCTGTCTCATCAGCCAGCGCGTCAACATCAAACTCCGCCGCCTGCTCAAGAAACTTGTCGATCAAAACTGGACGATCCGGGGTAAAACCGACGGCGGTGCGCACATACTGATCAAGACTCTCTTCGTCATAAACGATAGCCATGGCCCGGCCGCCCAGCACGTAACTGGGTCGCACTAACACCGGATAGCCTATCTTCTCGGCAACCTGCTTCGCCTCATTACCCGTCGCGGCCATTCCGTTTGCAGGTTGCGGAATGCCTAACTCATGCAACAATGCTCCAAACCGCTGGCGGTCCTCGGCGAGGTCGATCGATTCCGCGCTGGTGCCAATTATCGGTACGCCGGCCCGGTGCAAACGCATCGCCAAATTCAGAGGAGTTTGACCTCCAAACTGGACTATGAGTCCCTCAGGTTTCTCAACGTCAACGATATTCATTACATCTTCGAACGTAAGCGGTTCGAAGTAAAGACGGTCAGAGGTATCGTAATCCGTGGATACTGTCTCCGGATTGCAGTTGACCATGATCGTTTCGAAGCCCGCATCGCGTAGGGCAAAGGACGCGTGACAACAACAGTAGTCAAACTCGATTCCCTGCCCGATGCGATTGGGTCCTGAGCCCAGGATCAATATTTTGCGACGCTTCGTCGGCGCCGCTTCGTCTTCTGATTCGTAGGTTGAGTAAAGGTAGGGCGTGAAAGATTCAAATTCGGCGCCACAGGTGTCGACCCGTTTGTAAACTGGGACCACTCCCAGGCGCTTACGATAGGCACGTACCTCGTCTTCCGACACCGAGGTCAAGTAAGCGAGCCGCCGATCAGACAACGCAGCTTCTTTGAATGTGCGCAAAAGATCCGCCGGGATTTCCTGGAGTTTCATTCCTTCAACCGACCGTTGAATCTCCATTACCTCTTGCAGCTGTTCCAGAAACCACGGATCAATTCGCGACAAGCGATAGATCTCTTTTATTGACCAGCCATGTTGAAGTGCATAAGTAATGTAGGAAAAACGCTGGGAGTTTGGACGCGCAAGCTTGCGCTGCAGCTCATCGTCTGACACGTCCTCAAGACGCAAGGGCTTCACGGCCTCTAGCGATCGCAGTCCCTTGAACAACGCCTCCTTGAAGGTTCGGCCAATGGCCATCACCTCACCAACCGACTTCATTTGCGTTCCCAGCACGTCTTCCGCCTCGCGAAACTTCTCAAACTCCCACTTCGGTATCTTCGCTACCACGTAGTCGATAGTGGGTTCGAACGAGGCCGGAGTCTTCCTGGTGATGTCGTTGGGAATCTCATCCAGCGTGTAACCAACGGCAAGTTTGGCGGCAATCTTGGCGATCGGGAAACCGGTTGCTTTGGAAGCGAGTGCCGATGAACGCGACACGCGCGGGTTCATCTCAATGATTCGGACGTCGCCGTTCTCCGGGTCGACGGCAAACTGAATATTCGATCCGCCCGTTTCCACACCGACTTTGCGAATCACGGTGATGGCCATGTCGCGCAGCTTCTGGTATTCAACGTCGGTGAGCGTCTGCGCAGGCGCAACCGTGATTGAATCTCCGGTATGCACGCCCATCGGATCGAAGTTTTCGATTGAGCAGATGATTACCACGTTATCCGCCAGATCACGCATCACCTCGAGCTCAAATTCTTTCCAGCCCAGAATCGACTCCTCGACCAGAACCTCGTGCATCGGCGAAGCGGCCAGGCCGGCGCGGACGATCTCTTCAAACTCCTCGGGGTTATAAGCTATACCGCCGCCGCTACCGCCCATAGTGAAAGAAGGGCGAATTATTGCTGGGTATCCAGTGCTCATTACGATCCCCTGAGCGTCGTCCCAGGAACGCGCGAAACCTCCTCGTGGCATCGGCAGGCCGGCTTCCTCCATCGCCTGTTTGAACAGTCGTCGATCTTCGGCGATCTTGACCGCCTCGCGCTTCGCACCAATCATTTCGACGTTATATTCGTCGAGCACTCCTGAATCTGACAGGGCGATTGTGAGATTCAACGCCGTCTGTCCGCCTACAGTAGGCAGTAGCGCGTCCGGCCGCTCGCGTCGGATGATTTCTGCCACTGCTTCAACAGTGAGCGGCTCGATGTAAGTAATGTCGGCGGTCTCAGGATCGGTCATGATCGTTGCTGGATTGGAGTTGACCAGCACGACCTGGTAACCCTCCTGGCGGAGAGCTTTGCAAGCCTGTGTCCCTGAATAATCAAACTCACAAGCCTGACCGATAACGATTGGGCCTGATCCGATGACTAGTATTTTGTGGATATCAGTGCGTTTGGGCATCCGAAGCTAGGCTATGGTCATCTGATTGGGCTTGCAGAAAGTGAAAACATTTTACATAACTATTGGGGCATACACGAATCGCCCGAGAGCAAAAGACGTATGAAGACCTTTCGTTTCTTAACAACCCTCCTGCTGACGTTCAATCTTCATCTTGCTTTGGCACAAACGCCGCGCACCGCCGAGGACTACAACAATCGTGGACTCGAACGACAGAGCAAGGGTGATCTCGACGGAGCAATCGAGGATTACAGCAAAGCAATCTCCCTGAAGGCAAAGCCGAGCACGATTGCAACTGCCTACAATAATCGCGCAAACGCGCTGCTGAGTAGGAACGAGATTGACGGAGCCATCGCGGACTACAGTAAAGCGATTGAGATTGAGCCCGATAACTTTGAGAACTATTACAATCGCGGAGTCGCTTTTATGTCCAAGAACGATCTCGACGGCGCACTGGCGGATTTTTCAAAATCTCTGGAAATATTTCCTAAGTTTTCCATGGCTTTCAACAACAGAGGCAATATCAAAAAAGCGAAGGGCGACATTGACGGCGCAATTAACGATTACGACAAGGCAATCGGTTTCCACCCGAAGTTTGTCGAGGCTTATTACAACCGCGGCACCGCGTATCAGAGCAAGGGAGACGGGACTGCCGCGATCAAAGATTTCACGGTAGCTCTGGAAATGGCGCCCAGTTTCGTTGAGGCGTACATCAATCGAGCGCAGGCTCGGCAATCTCAACGAGACCTTGAGGGAGCGATGGCCGACTACAATCAGGCCCTTGAGTTGAAGCCTGATGCCGGTGTCTATTACGCCCGCGCTACCGCGCGGCAGGTGAAAGAAGATTTTAGCGGCGCGCTGGCCGACTACTCAAAAGCTATTGAACTCAATCCGCGTTTGGCTCAAGCATATGCCAACCGGGGCGTGATCGAGACTCTGCAGGGCAGAAAAGCGGAAGCCAGGCAGGACTTCGAACGTGCTTTTCTCATTGACCCAAGCCTGAGGGCAACCTTCAAGAAATTCATTGAAAATAGACTGGAGAGGAAGACACCTTAGAAGAACAAGTCAAGAAACTCAGAGGCGAGGTCATCTGCGCAGAGTCAGCGGCGCCGGTCCTGGCTCTTGCGGTAGTCTTCGCCTTCGATTACCACCGCATTGCACATCTCGTAGAGACGACTCCGCAAGCGGGTACCAATGCGTTCTTCCAGCGTCGTCATTTCCCGAATACGTTCAGAAGATCCTTTCTTGCTGAACGTTCGGCTGGCAATCTCAGGCTCCTGGGTGCTCTCGATACGAGGCACGTCCAGGTAATTGGTAGTAAAGATCGTAAGCTTCTTATCGTTGTAGCGTTTGTTAATAATCTGGTACATCGTGTCGCGAACCCAGTCCGTGGGAATTGTGGAGCCCAGTTCGTCGAGGACTAAGAACTCAGCCTGGTAAACCGGCGCCAGCACTCGCAACTCAGACGTTTTCGATATCGGATTGTACGAATCCTGAATCTGTTTAAGCAAAGAACCAAACTCGCAGAACAAACAGGAAACACCTTTCGCAATCAGTCCCTGCAAAATCGCCACCGCAAGATGTGTCTTTCCAACTCCGACCGAGCCTGTTAAGAGTAGGCCTCTTTCCACTGCCGGGTAATCGTTCACCAGGGTTTTGGCCTTCATGAGACCCCAATGAATTGATGATGACCCCGCGGGGACACGGTAGTTATCAAAGCTGCAGGCAGCATGGCGACGCGGGATTCTCGCTGCCTCTAGTAATTGATCGACGCGCCGCGGCTGGCATTCCTCGCATATCTTCGCCCCCTTTCCGGGAACGATTCTTACGCCCGTGCCGAAGCAAGCGCCGCACACTTCCGTGGCTGGACCTTCATCGAGGCTATTGACCGTGGGGCTAAGTTGTTTGCTGGGATTTTCAGGAGGCATTAACGATTGCGGGATACCCACGACTGCGAAACTCCGACTTCGATTCCGATTCGGGCCGGATTATATCATCGGCAGAGGGGAACGCAACGAAGGCACTCTTGGGAGATGTTAAATGTCCGGGGAGCAAAGCTGTGTGTATCTAAAGACCGTTGAACGCAACCAAGAAAACCCGCAATTTTCTACAGTTCGAGCAATCGGCGATCCACGAAATCACACGAATCTTGTTAATGTCATTTCGTGTAAATTCGTGGATCGTATGTAACGTTGCCTTGGTTTGGTAAACAGCCCAACTGCTCAAATCGGGACACTCTCAAGGCGCTTACTTCTGCCGATATGCTATATTTTGACATATTCGGCTTACACTTTCAGAAACTCGACGAAGCGATTTATTGCTCTCGTGACCGGAGGTTTTGATTTTAACAGCGATGTCTTTGTT
>JBPCMM010000103.1:0-8011 GCA_051002255.1 Pyrinomonadaceae bacterium | reverse complement strand
GTTTCATTTTGCTCCTATGAAAAGTTCTGTAAAAAGTGGCAGCATCTGACGTTCTACAGATACGGGCTGACGTGGCCTCGCATCCGTCGCGCGGGCGCGAACAAGCCGACCTGATTCGAAAGCGGGTGCTTGCGCGAGTAATCGAGGGAAAGCGCTAATGGAAGACTTTTAGTTAGACGTTACGCGATCAAGACGCGAGTATGAGTCTTCTCCGGGGCGCGTTCCTTTGCTGAAATTCGTACCTCAACGCTGTGACCCAGACGATTCAGGATTGCGAATAAGCGGTCCGCTGAAAAGCCGGACAGCCGGCCCCGTAGGAGATGCGATACTTTCGGTTGGTCCAGGCCAGTCCGCGCGGCAGTCTGAGCTTGGGTCCAACCTTTCTGCTCGATTAGTTGAGCAATCTTGGTTGCTAGCTTTGTTTTCAATAAGCGTTCTTCTGCGTCTCGGAAACCAAGATCGGCAAACACGTTGCCGCTGCCGGGCTCGATCTTGTCTGCGTTCGCTCTCGACTTGCGAGCCTTCGTAGCCTTAACTGCTTGTTTCATTTGTTACGTCCTCGGCGTGCTAAGCGCGTTTTGTAGTCCTGCTCAGCCAACACTAACCGTTTCTTGATGAGATCAAGATCAGGTTTCGGTGTCGCAATACCCTTCTTCGATTTCTTTTGGAAGGCGTGCAGCACGTACACCAGCTCCGAAAACTTCACGCTGTACACGGCGCGGTAAGTATTCGTCTGAAAGTTCTCGACGATTTCGAGAACGCTTGCACCACCAAATCCAGCAAGCGGCTTTGCTGATGGAGACTTGCGCCCCACCTGGACCTGATATAGCGCATAACCCATTACGTCCCTGACCTCAGCGGGAAACCCCTTCAGGTCTTTCCTTGACGACCCTACCCAGACTATACCCTTGATCTTTGTAGGTTCGTCCACGAGGTGAGTATGCTGTATCTGGCATATCGCAGTCAATCGACTCGCACCGGAGTAAGGGTACTACCCCTCTGAATAAGAGTATTAATGAAGGTAGGATCGTACCAACCATATGGACCACACCTTGTTCCATATTGGAGAGCCGAATGTAGCCGTGGCGAGGACGGGTTAGACACTTTACGTTTAGTATCTGCTGGCTTCAAAAGTTGGCGCGAAGATGGCGCGTTTGTGAGTAAGACTATGCCCGCCTCGTTCATTTTTTGTGCGACGGAAGTTCAACAAAACGCGAACCCATTCTTAGACGATTTGGTCCGTTCCGGTCATTTTCTAAAAAGACCGCTGTCCAGCACATTTTACGAAAATTGGCGGTCGAGAATCTTAACTCTATGAATTGCACACAAAACAACTCAAAATCGACTTGGCGCTTAGATGGCGCGCTGATGGAAAAGACTGTACCCTTACGTAGATCACTTTGACGGCTGCAAGGCCCATTTATTTTGGGAAATCGGTGGAGGTCAGGTTAGGTTCAAGGCCACTTTGAGGTCTTGAAAACCGCCGTCCGAAAGGATATGCAGGTTCGAGCCCTGTCCCCTCCGTCAAATATCTCGCCTTTACTCGCCAAACATCCGCGCTAGCGCTTGCCAACCAGTCTTACTTCCAATCACGGTCCTAGACCCGCGCTATTTGCAGAAAATTGCGAGGCGAGCTAGGCTGGAGTCTGCTACTGAGTGACGGTTCATTCAGTCAAGGGATTTCCCAATTGCCGATTGCCAAATGCCGATTTGGTGCTGGCCCGGACCTTCTGCCTAACCGCCCAAATCGAGCCAGGTAAATGGAAACAAATCGGCAATTGGCAAACGGAGATCCGAAATGATTTTATGCGATCTGCGCGTTCAATGAACTCACTCCGACCCGTAGTCGTTGACAAGCGCGAGGCAATCTTGCGCGCCGCAATTCGCGTCTTTGCCCACAACGGGTATTTCAATTCAAAGGTTGCCGACATTGCCCGCGAAGCGGGAGTCGCTGATGGCACTGTCTATCTCTACTTCAAAAGCAAAGAAGAGATCCTCCATTCGATTTTCGATCGCACCGTGGAAGAGGCAATCTCGGAAGGTCGTAAGCAACTCGAGCAAATCAGCGATCCGCGCGAAAAACTTCGCCGGATTGCTCTCTTGCATCTCGAACGAATGGGAGCGGATCGCGATCTTGCAGTGGTGTTTCAGGTAGAACTGCGCGGCTCCACGAAGTTCATGGAAGAGTTTTCCGCCGCGGGGTTCGCTGAATACCTCGGACTAATTCGCGCGGCAATTGAAGAAGGCCAAAACGCCGGCGTGTTTCGCCGGAGTTTGAATCCGAAGGTTGTCGCCAAGATTTTTTTCGGCGCCCTGGACGAAATGGCTACCAACTGGATTCTCTCCAAACGTCGTTACAAACTAGTGCCCATGGCAGATCAGGTGCTGGACATCCTGCTCAACGGAGTTACCGAGAAGTGAATTCGGTCCCCCAAGCTAGGAAGGAACGAGTAGAAACCTCCGTGCGCGAAGCCCTGACCTGCGAGCATCCCACAACGCTCATCGAGGCTTTTGAGCGAATTGCGCGCGACCACAAACGTTCCGACACGCTGAACTACAAACGCGACGGCCGTTGGATGCCGATCTCTTCGGACGAAATGCTCGCGCGCGCGCGTCGCATTGCTGCGGGACTCTATTCGCTAGGAGTGCGCCCGGGAGATCGCGTCGCGCTTTTATCTGATAGCCGGCCGGAGTGGACTTTGACCGATGCAGGTTGCCTCTTTGCCGGGGCCATTGATGTCCCCATCTATCCTACATTAACCCCGCCGCAGGTACGCTATATCCTGAAGGATTCCGGCGCACGTGTCCTGGTGGTCTCCAACCACAAGAAGTTTCTGGAAGTAAAAGAAATTCTTAAGGAATGCCCGGCAGTCGAGCATGTGGTCTTTTTTGACGGCGCAGATGTAGACAACGCCCAGGGAATAACTTTGGCGGAGCTTGAGAAGCGCGGTCAGATCCTGGAAGCGGAACAGCCGCACCTAATCGACGATCTGGCTCACCGTATTACTCCTGATCAACTGGCGACGATAATTTACACATCAGGCACTACGGGCGAACCCAAAGGCGTAATGTTGACGCATGCTAATCTCATTTCGAACCTGATCGACGGTGCCGGGAACCTTTCGTTTGGCGAAAAAGATATTGCGCTTTCCGTCTTGCCGCTGTCGCACATCTTTGAACGCCAGGCAATGTACATGTACCTCTATCAGGGCATGGCGGTTTACTACGCGGAGTCGCTGGAAACAATTGGTCCGAACCTGCGCGAAGTGCGTCCCACGATTCTGGTTGGAGTGCCTCGCATATTCGAAAAAATCTATGACCGTATCAAGGAGCGCGTTGCCGCCAAAGGAAGAGTCAATATGGCCCTGCTTTCATGGGCCGTCTCAGTTGCAAAGGCTTATGCGCGGTGTGAGGTTGATAAGAAGAAAGCCCCGCTGGCACTGGCGCTGAAACACAGGCTGGCGACAAAGCTGGTTTTCTCTAAATGGCGCGAGGCGTTCGGTGGGCGTATGCGCTTACTGGTTTCGGGCGGCGCTGCATTACCGGAAGAGTTGGGTTACATCTATCTCGGCGCGGGCATTCCTATCGTTCAGGGTTACGGACTCACTGAGACCTCGCCCGTGATTACTACCGGCCGGCTGGAAGACAACCGCATTGGCTCTGTTGGAAAGCCGATCCCTCGCGTGGAGATCCGTATCGCGGCGGACGGCGAGATTGAAACTCGCGGCCCAAACGTGATGCGCGGCTATTACAACAAACCGGAGGAGACGCGCGCCGTCTTTACCGAGGACGGGTGGTTTAAGACCGGAGACATTGGTACCATCGATGACGGCGGTTTTCTGCGCATCACGGACCGCAAGAAGGAGTTGTTTAAGACTTCCGGCGGAAAGTACATCTCACCGCAACCAATCGAGCAGATGATTAAGGGGTCGCGGTTTGTCAGCCAGGTCGTCCTGATCGGCAACGGGCGCAAATTCCCCGCCGCTCTAATCGTGCCCAACTGGCCCCAGATTGAGTCATACGCGCAGTTGAAAGGAATCAAAGTAACCAACCGCGCGGAACTGTGTCGGCATGAGCGGATAATCGACTTGTTAGAACGGCAGATTGCCGGACTCACTCTCGACCTAGCTAAGTATGAACGAGTGAAGAAAGTTGGGTTGTTGGAAAGCGAGCTCACAATTGAAGGCGGGGAACTCACGCCGACCCTGAAAGTGAAGCGGCGGGTGATTGATGAGAAGTACCGCAGCGTGATTGATCGGCTCTATGACGAGGCAAACTAAAGTGGTAAATACTTACCCCGCCGATACTGGTTCATTTTGAGTTCGGAAGTTCAGAGTTCGACCTTTAGGTTGCGGCTTAGCGGTGCGGACAAGCTAAAGCTCGAAACTCTAAACTACCAGCCCCCGGCACGTTGCGGCCAGGCAGATCCATGGCGGAGAGAATGCGTTCCGCGGCGCCCCGCGCTGCTTGCTTTAGCAATTGCTCGGTATAGGGCAAACTGGCTCGACCGCCCGGCCTCGGCATTACAATAACTCCACCGCCTCGATACGCCTGTTGGTAGCTTCGCCCGTTGGTGATTATTTTTGCCGTCGGTGCAAACACCCAGTAGTCGATATAAACCTCGCGAAGATCTTCGTCGCCCCTGCCCCGCGCATTATTATCGAACCCCAACTGTATCCAAACAATGTGCGAATCTGTCTCAGCCTTGGCCCGCTTAATGGCTTCGCCACGGTTCATCTCGCGGTTCGCTATGTTGACTTTGACTGACGGCGAATCGTCGAGCCGCTCGGCACATGCGCGCAGGACGCTGTCGTACAAATACATGGGTATGTTTGAAAAATTCGCTACGCGATCGATACCGACGATGAACGACAGAGCGGCTCGAGTTTCTGCCGCAGGCTTCGCAACAGGCGTGTCTTGAGGCGTAGGAGTAGGAACAGGTGCTGATGATCTTGGCGCGCGCCTTCCCGATTGGGCCGCGACTGGCCCAGCCCAGAGTGCGATTAGCCCAAAGACTGCTACTAGACGCAAACTGGAAACGACGATATTTAAGACGCGGCGGTGGTTTGTCATGGTGGTTTTCCAGGACTCAAAGCTGAATCATTGTAGCATCGTGATCCGGAATCTACGCTCCAATTTGGTGTGTCCGAATTTGAGAGTTGGCTTGGTGAGAAAAATCGATCCGCGAAACCAAACAAACGAACACCAAAACTGTTGGTGATATTTCGTGGATGTTTTCGTGGATCGTTTTTGACTTCCGCCTCTGCCTGAGGGACAAGCAGGTAAGGAAACTGGCATTAGGGCACTGCCCCAAATTTGCTACACTGGCCCGGCAATCTCACACTGAAGTTTCGGAGCAGCAATAGTGCGTTCATTGATCATCACCGAGGTTCGCGACCAGGCGCGCGGCACGCGTTCCTTTGATCTCATGCCTGAAGAATGCGAGGAAAAGCATGGCGTTACTTTTGCGCCGGGGCAGGTCGCAGTTTTGCAAGTAGAGGGTGAAGCGCCCGCTTACTTTGCCTTTGCCAGTGCGCCGGAAGATCCGGAATTGGAAGTGTTGGTTAAGCAGAAGATCGGAGCCAGCAACGTCATCTTCGAAATGAAAGCAGGGGAACGAATTCAGCTCCTGGACGTGACTGGCCATGGCTTTGCGCTCAACGACTATCAAAACAAGGATCTTGTTTTTGTGGCGATGGGCACAGGAGTGGCCCCACTCCGATCAGCGCTCCGGCATGTGCTGAAACGCCAGGAAAGCTTCGGCCAGTTAGTGGTACTCTACGGCGCTCGCACCCCCGACGACTTCTGCTACCGAGATGAAACTCAAGATTGGGAAGATGCCGGAGTGGAATTGCGGCAAGTTATCTCCAGGCCCGACGGACACGACTGGTCTGGTCCTACCGGTTACGTTCAATCGCTGTTGGATCACGTTCTACCGTCACTCCACGCGCCCATCGCTTTGATTTGTGGCTCGCAAGAGATGATTGGACAAACACGCGATCGCTTGGGGAAGATGGGCTTTGCAGCAGATGAGATTCTGACGAATTACTGACTGGGGTGCACCGAAGTCGTGGAGACTCGAGACACCAGCAATCCATTTGCCGCCTAGCACGCTTGGGCTAGCGTAAATGCTTGTATGAGAAGATTATTGATCTCCATTACTGGTGGTGTGTTCATCCCGTTACTACTCTTTGGATTTACCATGATGTCGGCAGAGTCTCTTGAACACAAGTGGGGGCTGGGATGGATGGCGAACCTTCTAATGTTTTCTTTTGTAGGGCCAGTGGCAGTTTGGGAACGTGTATTCCCGCATCTCCCTCCATGCCTCTCCTGTGGGCCTACCGATAAGGCGATTGTTGCAACAATAGTTACTGTGTTCCTGTTTTACTCTGTCTTGACGTACTTGATTCAGGTGGTCATTGAAAGGCTTCGGCGTAGGGTTGTACTTGTCTGATCAGCACATCGCGCGAATGGGTGGCTCAACGCCCATTAGGTTGCAGGTCAGGAAGGGGCAAAGCGAAGCGCGCCCCCGCTCATGACTCAAGACACAGAACCATTTGCGGTTAGCCAATGGATCCCCGCACTCAACCCCAGCAGCAACCATCCAAAGCACGCGGTACCAGCAATCAACTGGCTATCGCAAGCCCGGGGTTGAATGACCTTGCCTGGATTGAGTGCCCGGATCCATTGGCTACCGCAAATGGTTCTGAGCGGGGCGCGCATCGCTTTGCCCCTTCCCAACCTGCAATTCAACCGGGATTGACTACTCCGCAAACGTCACTTTTCTCTCGAGAGCCAACGTCAGTCCGACAACGCAGTAGAAGATCATCACAACTTCCGAGTCACCCCAGTTGTAATGGACCAAGCCACTGGTGAAGAAACCGCATAGGCCACCGAGTGCGCCCAGCACGACGCCTCGCTCCACCCAGTTATTGAGGGCATTGATGGCGTTGATCGCGGGATTGTGCGCCAGACGCCAAAGCATGTGCGCATAAATACCAAAAAAAATCAGCCAGACAATTAGCGTCGGAATGCCGCGCTCAAGTGCTATCTGCAACAGATTTGAATGCATGTGCCCCAACGGCAAACGCCCGCCACTAAAGAGCCCCCATTCGCGCCAGTGTCCCTTGATTGAATCCATACCGACGCCGATCAAAAGATGGCGAGGCTTGCTGGTGAGTAGACCGTAACCCTCGCGCCAAACCGTGTCGCGCCAGGTAGTCGATTGATCCCTGAAATCCAGAAAACCGACGTTGCGTTTCTGCTGGAGAATGAACAGGCCGGCGAGAATCAGAGGTATCGCAAGCACGCTGGCGGTGAGAAGGGCTCTGCGGCCGGCACCCAAAAGAAATATCACTGTCGTTGAAACCAGAAAGGCCAGCCAGGATGCACGAGTCACAGTCAGCGTTAACGCACAAACAAGACCTGTGATGGATAGGAGCAACAGTCCACCCTGCCAACTGCGCTTCATCGGCAGACTAACGAACAGGCCTACCCCGAGCGCGATGATCAGCTGCAGTGCTTCTGCATAGCTGACGTACTGTCCGTACAAGCCGCTGGCCCGCCAGTCTCGCCCGGTAGACCACCCGGAAACACCGAGGCGTTCCTGTGCCGTTGTGCCTGGAAGCAACCGTCCGCGCGGAACTTCGAGAGTGGCAATCCATTCCCCACGGTAGATTTTTACGCGCGCCGGGCCGGAACCCGGCGAAGCATTCAACGCGTTGGCCAGATCGTCCAGATCGCCTACCCTCTGGTCGTCAACTTCCAACACGGTATCGCCACTCATAATCGCCAGCGGCGACTTCTTGCGATCCAAAGTTACGATTGCTGCGGTGAGTGGGCTGTTCTCGGCGACCGTTTCGAGCTTGATTCCGCGCCCGATCAGTCGTTCGCCAAAAGTGTAGAGCACACCGATTGAGCAGGACGCGACCAGCGTAAGTGCCAGCAAGCGAATTAAACGGCGGTTGGGTATGTTTTCGGCAAAAAGATAGACGATGGTAAACAGGCTCGC
>JBPCMM010000102.1:0-8962 GCA_051002255.1 Pyrinomonadaceae bacterium | reverse complement strand
TCAAAACGATCAAGGGCTCAATAGATGACCTGCGCGCCGCCCTCCGGCGCTCAGGGTCTTCCCGCGCTCGTTCCTCCCCTCACTATGGAGGTACGCTCATTCTTCGTTTTCCGAAGGGCGTCAATGTGGTTACGTCACGACGGCAGCCGTGGAATTGACATATCCGGCTGCTTCGGTTAGGTTCTGAAACTTCAGGAACGATTGGGGCTTTTACGCGACGTTTCGGAAGCGATTTGTCACGGCGGGTAACGCGGCTGTTGTCCACAGACCTGCTAATTCCAATTTTTGATAGGAAGCTCCGGAAGACCTTCGTCAGGAATCGAACGTTGGTTCGATTCCTTACTTTATACGGCGGCCCACTAAGCTGCCTTGAGACGAAGGCGCTCCTATCGGAACCGATCTGGAAGTTCGTAAATCGTGAATCGTAAATCGTTAGGGGAGGCGATGCTATTCGCGTCCTGCTGGGACTCTGAAATGGAGAACCAACGGGTGCCTCCGGGTTTTCTATTCCCGATCATCGATTTACGAATTACGCCTCAGTTATGAGCGAGATTAACGTAAAACTTAAAGATGGCGCGGGAGCCCAGATTCCTGGCCCGGTGACGGTGGGTGAGGCGCTCAAACGTCTCGACCGCGACGCCGCCAAGCAGGCGCTGGCGGCACGTGTAAACGGCCGTGAGGTGGATCTCGCTTTCACGCTCAACACTCAGAACGGCGAAGCAATTCAGATCGAACCGGTCCTGCCGGAAACCAGGGAGGGTCTGGACGTGCTGCGCCATTCGACGGCACACTTGCTCGCAGCTGCGGTACTGGATCTTTTTCCCGGGACGAAGCTCGGGATCGGGCCGGCATTGCTGGACGACCCACGCTACGGTTTCTTTTACGATGTGATCACGCCGCGGGCTCTGACAGAAGCGGACCTCCCGGTCATTGAGAAGAGGATGCGTGATATTGCCAAACGTAATCTGCAGTATCGCCGCGATGAAATTGCGAAGAGTGATGCGATCCGTATTTTTCAGGAGCGTGATGAACCTTTGAAGTGCGCCTTAATCGCCGACAAGGGCAGCGACACAGTCAGTGTCTATTACATCGAGGGTTCTCCCTTCATCGACTTTTGTCTCGGACCACACGTGCCGAACACCAATAAGTTACGCGCTTTCAAGTTGCTCTCCCTCGCTGGCGCTTACTGGATGGGCGATGCCACACAGCCGCAGATGCAGCGTGTCTACGGAACGGCATTCTTTACTCCGGCCGAGCTGGAAGCCTGGCTCATGCAGCGGGAAGAAGCAGAGAAGCGAGATCATCGTCGTCTGGGACGCGAACTGGACCTGTTTTCTATTCAGGAACAGTACGGACAAGGCCTCATCTTTTGGCATCCGAAAGGCGCAGTCATTCGGCAGCAAATGGAAGACTACCTGCGCGAGGAAATGATTAAGCGCAATTACAGTCTTGTCTATACGCCCCACATTGCAAAGCGTGAGCTGTGGCAGATAAGCGGGCACGAAGAGAACTATGCTGAATCGATGTTTGCTCCGACCACCATCGAAGACGCGGAGTTTCGACTCAGGCCGATGAACTGCCCGATGCACATCGCCATCTATAAATCGCAACAGCGTTCGTATCGTGACCTGCCTCAGCGTTACGGTGAAATGGGCACGGTATACCGGGCCGAATTGTCAGGCACGCTGCACGGCCTGATGCGCGTTCGTGGATTCACCGTTGATGACGCGCATCTTTTCTGCACGCCAGAGCAAGTCCGCAAAGAAATAGACGACTGCGTGGATTTTGCGTATCAGGTGCTGAAGACTTTTGGGTTCGACAAAATAAAGTTTGAGTTGTCGGTAAAGGGCAACGACACTGGTAAGAAGTGGCTGGGTGCGGAAGAAGAGTGGGCGGCCGCCGAAGCGGCACTGGCTGACGGACTCCAGGGCCGGGGCATCCAGTACGAGCGTATTGAAGGCGAGGCGGCCTTCTACGGCCCGAAGATAGACTTCAAGATCGAAGATGCGATCGGCCGTTTGTGGCAACTGGGAACGGTCCAGTGGGATTTTAACTTGCCGCAGCGGTTCGAGCTCGAGTACATAGGCGAGGACAATAAGGCCCATCGCCCGGTGATGGTGCACCGCGCGCTTTTTGGCTCTATCGAACGCTTCTTTGGCGTGCTCATCGAGCACTACGCCGGGGCTTTTCCGATGTGGCTGGCGCCGGTGCAGGTGGCAGTCCTGCCTATCACCGATCGCATCAACGAGTATGCCGAGCGAGTTGCAAAAGAGTTGCGCACTGCTGGTTTTCGTGTGGAGTCAAGCCTGCGCAGCGAAAAGATCGGAGCCAAGATTCGCGCCTCACAAATGCAAAAGGTCCCGTTCATGCTGGTGCTGGGTGATCGAGAGATGGAGCAGAATCAGGTGGCGGTTCGCGAACGTGCAAAGGGAGACATCGGTGTGATGTCGCTCCCGGAGTTCAGTGAGATGGCCCGCAAGCTCGTCGCAGAGCGGGCGCTGGTAAACACATAGTCCAACGTCCAAAGTCCCAAGTCCAAAGTCTATAAACAGACGTTGGACATTGGACGTTGGACTTGTGACGTTTGATCGAGGAGGTGAAGTATAGCTACAGGCTTTCGAGGTCGTGGACAGCGACCTGACAATCGTCGCTTACCGATCGCGCGTATCAATGAAAGAATCCGGGTTCCGCAGGTGCGCGTTATCGGTGATGAAGGTGAACAACTCGGGGTAATGGACGTGCGCGATGCCATTCGCGCGGCGAAGGAAAAGGGTTTGGATCTGGTTGAGGTAGCGCCAACAGCCGACCCGCCTGTTTGCCGGATTATTGACTTCGGAAAATATCAGTACGAAGCCAAGAAGAAGGCTAACGAGGCGAAGAAGAAGCAGGTGACGATTGTCGTCAAGGAAGTGAAGTTTCGGCCTGGCACAGATGACCACGATTACGATTACCGTATGAAGCACGCGCGGGAGTGGTTGCAGGAAGGTGACAAGGTGAAAGCCACGATCTGGTTCCGTGGCCGAGAGATGACGCATCGCGAACTCGGCTCCCGAATACTTGCGAAACTGGAGGGCGATCTACAGGACCTCGGTGAAGTAGAAGCCAGGCCGCGCATGGAAGGCAATCAGATGTTCATCATCTTTGGTCCCAAACGCCACAAGGGTACCGCCAAGCCCGAAAAACCTGCCGCAGCCGAAGGCAGCAGGCCAGTGCCAGAAGCCAGCAAGCCGGTGCCAGAAGCCACTAAGCTGACGCCAGACGGCAGCAAGCTGACGATGGAAGGAAATGGGCAGTAAAAGCATTTGATTTTCAATTGCGGATTTCCGATTTGTGTTCTTGCAAACGCAGTCGAGATTGGCAATTGGCAATCGGCAATTGGAAATGGAGAACAATCATGCCAAAACTAAAAACACATAAGGGAGCGGCCAAGCGCTTCCGAATTACCGCGACGGGGAAGATTAAGCGCGGCCATTCACATGCTCGCCACATCCTGACGAAAAAGACTAATAAGCGAAAGCGTCTGCTGGATATCGACGCGTTGGTGTCGAAGTCAGATCAAGAGCGCGTGGAAGCGATGCTGCCTTACGGGCGCGATTAATTCTAAGGATGAAGGATGAGGGCGGAAGGATGAAGAGCGGGAGACACGGCGACGGGGAGAACGGGCGACGCGGGGAGACTGCGACAGTGCCAAGTTCCCATCCCGTGTTTCCGTGTCACCTCGTCTCCGCGTCTCTTTAATGGAAGGGGGATTGAACTATGCCTCGAGTAAAACGTGGAAATAAGCGCCTTGAAAAGCGCAAGAAAATATTGAAGCTCGCGAAAGGATATCGCGGCACCAAATCAAAGCTTTACCGTTCGGCGAAAGAGTCGGTCGAGCGCGGGTTAAATTTTGCATATACCGGAAGAAAGCTGAAGAAGCGCGATTTTCGTAGTCTCTGGATCGTGCGTATTGGCGCTGCGGCGCGGCTTAACGGGCTGAATTATTCACAGTTCATGCACGGTCTGAAACTCGCTGGTATCGAGCTGGATCGCAAGGTGCTTGCCGATCTTGCCGCCAACACGCCGGACGCTTTTAAGGAAGTGGCCGTGCAAGCGAAGAACGCTCTGGAAAGTGAACAACAACAAAAAGCGGCTGCCTAAAAATCGTACTCATTTGCTGATGGCCGAAAGTCAAAGCCAGGAAGATCCAACGACCCAGGTGGAAGCTGCAAGCAAAGCGTTCGAGCATGAGTTCGAACGCTTTGCCCGCTTTACCGGTCAATCCAAAGCCGTGCAAGAGCTCACGTTAGACCAGGCGGAGTCCGAGCAACGTGCTCTGACAGAGCTGCGCACGCGACACCTGGGAAAGAAGAGCGCGCTGGCCAACTGCAAGAAAAGCATCGGTCGAGTAGCGCCGGAAGGACGCGCTGCCTTTGGCCAACTGGTTCAGAGCCGGGAAGCTGAAATCGTATCAGCCGTTGAGCAGGCCGAAACGAAACTGAAGGATCACATTCAGTTAGCCCTCACTCAGCGCGAAAGCATTGACGTAACTCTTCCCGGTAGACGCCCTCGGCACGGACATCTCCACCCAATCACCATCCTGCGCGAACGTCTTGAGGATATCTTTGTGGCGCTGGGCTACGCGATTGAAGATGATCGCGAGATTGAGACCGACTTCTATAACTTCGATGCGCTGAATATTCCGCAGAACCATCCTGCGCGGGCTTCCCAGGATACTTTCTACACGACTGACGGGCTTGCTCTGCGTTCCCAAACCTCAACTGTCCAAATACATGCAATGCAGCGACATGGAGCGCCGGTGCGAATGATCGCGCCGGGCCGTGTTTTCCGCCGGGACACTCCGGACCCGACGCACAATCCGATGTTCTTTCAGGTGGAAGGACTGTGCGTGGATCGCGGCATTAACATGGCGCACCTGAAAGGTACCGTGGCAGAGCTGCTGCGCCGCATGTTTGGATCAAAGACGGTTACGCGTTTTCGTCCCTCGTACTTTCCATTTACCGAACCAAGCGCGGAGTTCGATTTTAGTTGTTTCAAGTGCGGCGGATCAGGGTGCCGTATTTGCAAGAACTCCGGCTGGATCGAATTGGGTGGATCGGGCATGGTCCATCCGAACGTTCTCCGCGCCGCCGGCGTGGATCCTGACGAGTTTTCAGGCTTCGCTTTTGGCTTCGGTATCGACCGGATGGTTGGACTGATGTACGAGCTGGACGACATCCGCTTGTTGTTCGAAAACGACGTACGATTCTTGGAACAGTTTGATTAGCGGGTAAATGGTTAGTAGTAAATGGTGAATAGGAAAGAGTTTGTGTTTCACCATTTACTATTCACTATTTACCTCTACCGCATCTATGCTGATTAGTTACAACTGGCTGCGAGAACTGACCGGGACCTCGCTGACTCCGCTGGAGTTGCGGGAGCGGTTGACCATGGTCGGGTTGGCAATTGACGCCGTGGAAGAAAAGGACGGCGATGCTGTTCTTGACGTCGAAGTTCCTTCGAACCGTCCTGACTGTCTCTCCCATGTGGGGATTGCTCGCGAAGTTGCGGTCGTCGAGTCGGGAAAGGTTCGCCCTCCGTCCAGTAAACCGCCCAGGGCTGAAGGCCGCTCCACCGACCAGACGTCAGTGGAAATCCGTGACACCGATCTCTGCCCGCGATACGCCGCCCGACTGGTGCGCGGTGTAAAGATTGCTCTATCCCCGGCCTGGTTGTCGAAACGACTGGAAGGAATTGGGCAGAGACCGATCAACAATGTCGCCGACGTCACGAATTACGTATTGCATGAAATGGGCCAGCCGCTTCACGCCTTTGACTTCGCCAAGCTCGGCGGACAACGAATTGTCGTCAGACGCGCCACTGCAGGTGAAAAGTTGAAGACGCTTGACGGTGTGGAGCGGATGCTCGATGCCAACATGCTGGTGATAGCCGATGCCGAGCGGCCGGTGGCACTGGCCGGCATAATGGGTGGCGAAGACTCCGAAATCTCCATTCAGACAACGGATGTGTTGATCGAAAGCGCCTACTTTAATCCAGACTCGGTGCGTCAGACTGCAAGAAAGCTGGGCATGGATACAGAAGCCTCGCGGAGGTTCGAGCGCGGCGCGGATTGCCAGAACGTCCTGCGCGCTCAAAACAGATGTGTAGAGCTAATCTGCGAGATCGCCGGCGGCGTTGCGACGGAGGACGCCATCGATGTATATCCAAATCCTTTGCCGGAGCGGAGCATCGCGTTTCGTCCTGCTCGAGTGGAGAGTCTGACCTCGCTACGCGTTGCCGAAACCGACATGAAGCGTATTCTCAACGGACTCGGCCTTGCTCACACCGAAGAATCGTCCGCGGTGTGGAAGTGCGTTCCTCCTACCTGGCGGATTGATATCGAGCGCGAAGAGGATATGGTCGAAGAAATTGCCAGGCACTTCGGCTACGACAAGATCGGCTCCGAACTTCCTCCATCGAACCAATCAGGGGAGCATCAACCGAAGGAGTCGAAAATCCGCAAGTTGCGCCGAACGCTTCAGGTTCTGGGCTTTGATGAGGCAATCGATTTTAGCTTTATCGAAGTGGCGCATGACAATCAATTGGAGTTGATTCCGGAATTCAATGCCAAGGATCCTGAGAACTCGTTTATCACGCTTACGAATCCGATTATTGAAAGCGAGGTGCGGATGCGTCCCACCCTATTTCCGGGCCTATTGAATTCCCTCCGGCATAATCTTAACCACGGCGTACGCAGCGTTCGTTTGTTTGAAACTGGGCGGATTTTTGCAAGATCGGACTCTGCCGAGCTCCCAAACGAACGCGAGGCACTTGCCTTAATTGCCACAGGGGGCGCCAGTGAAGAGAACCGAGCACAAGCGCCGCGAGAAACGGATTTTTATGATCTTAAAGGGTCTTTGGAAGCGGCCGTCGAGGCGATGAATCGCGGACGGCTGCGATTCACGAAAGCCCAGGTGAAACACTTACGAGAAGGCCAGTCAGCAAGGATATTGTTGGCTGATGGAACACCAATCGGATCTCTCGGCAGACTGGCGGAGTCAGTGTCGGATGCGTATAAATTTCGCCAGCTTGTTTACGTTGCCGAGCTTGATCTTACGAGGCTGCTAGCTGCTGAAGAGCTCCCGGTCCAATACGAACCGTTGCCTCGCTATCCATCCGTGGTACGCGATCTCACTATGCTGCTTGATCGCGAAATCACTCTGGATGAGCTGCTGCGTACGATAGAAGAAGAGCGGGTTGATGATTGCCGCGGTGCTCAACTTGTGGGGACCTACGAAGGACCGAACATACCGGAAGACAGGCGAGCGGTGACTCTCAGAATCGAATATCGCTCGGATGAGCGGACCTTGCGCGATGAAGAAGTTGAGGAGCGCCAGCGCGGCTTGATTGATTCGCTGCTTCGCCAGTATAGTGCGCAACTGCATTGAAGAAATAAATCGTCTTCGACTGCAAGATGAGTCTTGCGCTTGCCAGCGCGAAGCCGCATAATCAAACCCGCTTGAGCTAGGTTGGTCCGGGGAGATAATGATGGTCGGTTTGTCTGGATTGGAAAAGTTTTCGCACCTGGAAGACAAGATCTATCGCACCATCGAGCTCACCAAAACGCTTCGGCAAGAGAAGGAAAGTCTGGAAAAGGAGCTTTCGCTCGCGCGGCGCGGAATGAGTGTACCCAAGGAAACCCAGCGGCTCGAAAGACAGGTCGAACAGCTACTAGCCGAACGCGACATGATACGAATGAAGGTAGAGGCTATGCTGGACGCAGTTGCGGCGCTGGATCCAGAACTGGCGGAGGAACTCAGATGACCGCCGGAATCGGCCAAACGCTCGGTAAAAGCAGTATGGACACCACTACCACGGCTCCCACCATCAGAGTCGAGATTTATAACCAGACCTACAATATTCGCTCCGATGGCGACACGGAATACATCATTCAGCTTGCCGAATTCGTGGACAGCCGGATGCGCGAAATTTCCTCAGGAACCTTGACCGTTGACTCTCTAAAAGTTGCCATCCTCGCCGCGCTTCACGTCGCTGATGAACTTCACCGCCTTAAACACCTTCACGAACAGGCCGATGCTCAACTTGCCACACGGAGCGCAGAGTGCGCTGAAATGCTCGATCGGCTGCTGAAAGTCCGAAGCAATGTGGAGCAAGGGCAAAGCGGGGCTGGGAAACTTTCGATCGGGTAGCACTCTCCCACGTTCGATCAAATCCATTTTCCATTTTCCATTTCTCATTTTTCATTCTGTTTTCTTCGGGCCGTTTTTAGCGAGGATGTGAAGATTCTGCATAAATCTTTACTCTCTTGCATGATGTTGGAGAGTAACTGCGGTCCTAAGAGTCGGCTGCGTTCGATTATGCGAAGCCAAATGGATGTTTCGTTCAATTCCTTAAGTACGATGCGCAATTTATGAACGAAATCGGCGGGGCTTTCCGCGCCTCTCGCTTCGCCGTAGTTCGGGGTGGAGCTGTTCCAGCTCTCAAGATCTGTCCGGCAATGTGTTTTCCTGCAGGCGTTCGTGGCAGTCGAGCGGAGAGCTTTACGATGCGAACCGCGAACTCAATTAAACGGTCTTCCAAGTCATCGGCGCGGGTTTGAGGGTTTAGGTCCAGATCGCTTTCCATTGTGAGGTTCACCTGTAGTGTGAGGATCCTGACAGCTATCCCTCCAAGCGGCAAAATGACCAATGAAAAATTATGAAAAATGAGAAATGGAAAATGGAAAATGATCTGGGGACCATCCTCCATACGCCGCCCAACTGAATTTACCTACTTCCCGCCGCTCCGCGCCTATGCTAGTATCCGCAGTGGCGGAGGGAAACTTTCTGATGGGCCCGTCACCGAGTTACGATGATTGAGCCAACGCCGTTAAATAGGGAGACCGACGCCGCATCAGCCAGTGCACTTCTTCATCGTTAAGAATTGCCAGAGGCTGCGGCAGACATAGGTCACCCACCTGTAA
>JBPCMM010000101.1:0-4825 GCA_051002255.1 Pyrinomonadaceae bacterium | reverse complement strand
CTTCTCCGGTTCAACAGCTTTCGGCGCCTCAAGCTTGTAATCGCCCACGTCGCCTTTGAAATGTTTGTAATCACTCCACTCGATGGTCTTGTTAACATCGCCGCCGCCGAACAAAAGCACTTTCACAGACAGGTTGACCTGCACCAGGCGCGGCAGCCAGACGCCCTCCTTCATGCGCGTCTGCTCGATCACGAATCCCGCACCCGGGCGCAGCGAAAGCAGCAGGCCCCCGGCCATCTTGAAGCTCTCTGCCAGTTGCGCCTCCAGTCGCATCACCTGCTTATCAATGGGATCAATCCATACGACACCGACGAGTTTAGAGATCAAACTCTCCTCGCGATTGCCTGGGCTAAAACCGGGTCGCGGACGAAAATCAAAGACGACAGCGTTCCGGTCTCGAAAGCGTTCGCGGCGTGGAGAGACAAACTCGCATATCTTCAAAAACTGGGAGAGCTCTGGGTCGTCGTCACCTTCCGCTTTGCCTTTTGCGGCTTTTCTGCGTTGCCGCTCCGTGCGGCGTCGTTTAACTCGCTGTTCATTCTTTTCGCGGTCTCGCTCCGCTTTCAAAAATTCCTCCTCCACCCGCTTCGACTCTGCCGCCGCACGTACGGTGGATAGCGCCACTCCGTTCTCGTTTATCAACTTCATGATCGGCGCGCGGTTGGCCACCGGAAACACTTCATAAACTCTGGTGGTCTCTTTCTTGATCTCCCCCTTGCTGCTGATCACTCGGTCAATCTCCTTCTGCATGAAGGCATACTCCGAGACCCGCTTCTCAACCAGCTCCTGATTGCGTCCGACTTCGCGCAGCAGAGCCGTCACATCCGGTGATTCAACCGCGACCGGAGGATCGAAAGCTGTATCCGGAATCGCCGTGTTGTAGTTTACCCGCTGAAGCACGAAAGTCAGTTCCCCAGGGCCATCCGTGGTCCAGCTGACTTGATGTGCCTCAAGAACATTGCTCGTAGTTCCTGCCACACGATAGTCGGCGAAGCGCGTGGTAGTTTTGCGCGCCTTGTCTTCAATCTTCACGAGCAACTTGCTGTTCGTGCTAAACCAGTAGCGAAGCCGTGCTCCTTTGCGAGTGGAAAACTCGACAACGTAGGCGGGATCAGGTACGAAATCGCTCAGCGAGACGACCCTGGCCAGGATATTCAGCCTCTTGTAATCAACAAGACGGTCTGCGTCCAACAGCGACTTTAGCTTCGCGGCGTCGGCCTCGGCACCAGTGAGTGTGCGGAGTTGGCCGTCCAAACCGTACACCCAGGCTGAACTGGTATTTGCAGCCGAGATAATCTGACCGTTACCGAAAGTCATCTCGGTACGAACGGAACCAGGGGCCTTCATCTGCGTCCTGGCTGTGCCCATCGTTCGGTCTCTAAGTTGAATTATCCAATCATAGGAAGCGTCCCGGATGGCAGCAATACGTTCTTCCCCGCCGCTCGCTTTCAGGTAGTTGTCCACAACCCTCTCGGCCGAAGGTAACTTGGTCGCGGGTATTGCTGACTTCTTCTGGGCAAGAAACGGATCGGGTCGGCAAACGATCAGGACGACCAGCACCGCTGCAGTCCGCAGACAGCTAAGGCCCCTGCATAGAAACCTGCGTGACCGGCTCCAGGCGTACCTTTCTGATACTGTACGGTTATGCGGGATCACTTCTTCCTGGCAGTTTTCCCGGCGGCTTTTGTGGCACTTTTAACAGCTGACTTAGTCGTCCACTTCTTTCCCGTTGTCGCAGCTTCTTTTTTCTTCTTCTTCTCAACCTTTTTATGCGCGGCGGCCATTATCTGCTTCACGCGCTCTGCCTGCGTGAGAGGCTTCGCCCCCTTGGTCGCGCTCGGGTGCTGTTCCAACTGTTCGGTCAGCTCGCCCTGGTTTTTCTGATATTCAAATTCGTTAACCTGAGCGCCCCCGAGCCTGGAAGTATCGAGGTTTCGCATTTGTTCCCTGCCCATATCCTGCTCCTCCGTTTTGTTCGGCCCCTTGACACTACAAACTGCGCATTCGTATAGTGCAATTCTTCGAGAACGCAACTCGCGTTCGCTTGAAAAAGCCGGCTTAGCTCAGTTGGTAGAGCGTCTGATTCGTAATTAGAAGGTCGCCGGTTCAATTCCGGCAGCCGGCTCCACAGGTCTTCCACGCTAGATCATACAGCATCAGCCCAGCCTGCCACAGTATGATTAGTGTGGTGCCGTCTTGACTGGGTGGCAGTTGCCGGGTGGCCTGTTGCTTTTTCGGGTAAAGCGCCGATCTCGATACCAGCGGGTACAAACCAAAGGAAGCCTTGATCCTGACGGACAGGTTAGCCCCAAAAGGAGACCTCCCATGAAAAAAGCTCTTACCTTCGCCCTAGCATTTTCTTGCTGGCACTTGGGCTCAGCCGATCCAGCTTTGCTCAAGACAACGCGACTCGAACCCCAGTTCCTGTCTTAGCAGAGAGTGGCAATAATGCATTACGGTATGGGAATCGCCTACCTGCAGTCGAGGCGTTTCGCCGACGCGATTGACGAACTGGAGCGGGTTGTAGTCTTGAACCCCAAAAAAGCGGAAGCGTATTACGCGCTTGCGTTAGCTTATCTTGCAAACGGTAAGCGCAGGGAAGCAGAGAAGCAGCAAAAAATTCTCAGTTCGCTTGATTCTGATCTAGCCAAGAAGATCACCGTTGCCATGGCAGACACCGGATTGCCTCAAGGTTGTCGTAACGTTGCATGCCGCCGGTAAAAGGTTCGGAGTAGGCAGTAGACGAGACGGCTCAACGTCTCCGGCTGGAGGCTTTGTGGGGCGCTCTTGCTCGGCGCAGCATCGATGAGTCGTGCGGACCGGATAGCGAGTATCTATGAAACGCGTTCAAACCTTGCCCGAAGCTCTTCGGAAATGCCACTTCGCGGTTTCGACTGGACGATATTCGAAGTCGCGTCACGGTTAGTTTCTCCTTATTCTGTTCAAAAGTTAATTGCTTCGTTGTAAGTCAGGTCAACCCCGTTTCCGAACGTAGCATCGCACGATCCACAAACTGACACGAAATACACTGACAGGACTGGGGGCGAGACTTCATGCTGTCCGCCCGCTGTGGCGGGCGTTGGAGATTATTTAGGCAGAACTTGCCCCTGGATGACGCCCTGGGTGAATGAAACTGTTCCACACTTGACGTTGACCACTCAGAGTTCACGCGTGACAGCCGATGAATCTCTTCGACGCAATTTTCAGTAAGACCTCGCTCGCGAAGCTTGCCGTCGTGTGTGATCAGAAGTCGCTCACTTACGATGACCTGCGCACGGAGACGCTGGGAATCGCGGGCTCGCTAGAGTTCTTAGGAATCGCCTCAGAAGACCGCGTTGCACTCTTGCTCAACGATTCACCCGAGTTTATCGCGTCATTCATCGCAATCGCTTCGAGTGGAGCGATTGCCGTCCCAATCAACATGGGACTACGACTCGATGAGCAACAATTGATTCTCAACGACTGCGGTGCGAGTGTCGCTTTGGTTGAGTCAGGTCTCAGCGATGCCTTGCTTAGAAACCCAAAAGGAAGACTTCCCAACCTTAAAGAGGTCATTGTTGTCTGCCGAGGCGAGAACCAGTACAACAGTCAGCGGGAGAGCCCACCGAGCCACGAAACAGGGCCGAGGATTCAAATGTTGCCCGACCTGTTGAGTGAAACCAAAGGCCGAGCCGCGCCAGAGTTTTCGTCGGCCGGCGAACAGACGCCGGCATTTATTCTTTACACTTCGGGCAGTACGGGCGAGCCGAAGGGCGCCGTGCATTCGCAGGCCCACATCTTTTGCACGAACGACACTTTTTGCCGCGAAGTGCTAAAACTAAAACCGAATGATCGGCTCTTCTCGTCTTCGCGACTCCCGTTTGCTTACGGTCTGGGAAACAGCCTCTCATTTCCTTTGCTAAATGGTGCGACCACGATTCTCTGTCGCGAAAAGCCTTCCGCTGAAGTCATCAGCCGAATCCTTGTCGATCACAAACCAACAATTTTCTTCGGCGTTCCCGTTATCTACAATCTGTTGCTGGAGCATCATCGACGCGGCCGCCCTCTCGATTGCTCAAGTCTGCGTATCTGCATTTCAGCTGGCGAGGCCTTACCGGCACAATTGGGTGAAGAGTGGGAAAAAACGTTTGGCGTCCAGGTGCTTGACGGTATTGGCTCTACTGAGATGCTGCACATGTTCATGTCGAACCATGAAGGCGAGGTCCGGTATGGCAGCAGTGGCAAGCTGCTCGATGGTTATGCCGCGCGTTTGCTGAATGAACATGAGAATCCAACACCTCCCGGCGCCGAGGGCAACCTGTGGGTGACGGGTGAGAGTGCTGCGCTGGGATACTGGCAAAAACCAGAAGCCACGGCCCGCACCTTCGTCGAGGAGTGGGTGCGCACGGGTGACCTATACCGTTGTGATGATGGCTACTGGTTTCACATGGGGCGCAGTGACGACTGTTTCAAATCAAGCGGTCAATGGGTTTCGCCGGTGGAAGTGGAAGGAGCGTTGCTGCGGCATGAGCGCGTCAGCCGCGCAGCCGTGGTGGAAGATTTTGATAAAGACGGCTTGCCCTGCGCATGTGCTTTCGTCATCTGTAAAGATGTAGAATCCAATCTGAATTGGGTTGAAGAAGAACTGCGGGAATTTCTGAAAGCATTACTGCCACGCTTCAAACAGCCGCGCCGGTATGTTTTTGTGAGTGAGCTGCCTTACACGGCGACCGGAAAGATTCAGCGGTTTAAATTGAGAGAACAGTTAAGAACGGTCCAAAGTCCCAAGGTCCAACGTCGGTCGGCCAGCGACGATTAATTGGCGCCGTGCGCATTGGGTTTGGTA
>JBPCMM010000100.1:0-25416 GCA_051002255.1 Pyrinomonadaceae bacterium | reverse complement strand
CGTTTCCACAATCCTATGGTCTGTTTGTAAGCCCGCCTCCCGCTCTCCGGCACTGCTTTTCATAGTTGCTGGTCCGCTTGAGTCTAAATACGCAGAGGGTTTCGATCTGGACCTCCAGTCCAACTCCTGTTTTAAGTTTTTCAAATCAAGAGCTAAGGCTTCCATCGTTTGGTATCGCTGTTCTTTTTCTTTAGCCAGCGCTTTAGTGACCACCTGTTCGAGTTCGGCTTGGACTTCAGTCAACTCCTTCAGCGGCATTGGCGCTTTCGTCAGAATTGAGACGATAACATCTGTAGTGGTGTGCCCATCAAACGGTTTACGTCCAGCCAGCACTTCATAGAGCACGACAGCTAAACTCCAGATGTCGGTCCGGGCATCTACGGCGAGCCCGCGCGCCTGCTCAGGCGACATATATGCGGGAGTGCCCATCACGACACCCTGTTCTGTCTTGAAAAGCATTTTCGTCGCCAAGTCTTCATTAACCGCAACGGGCGCGCGGTCTATGAGCTTAGCAAGACCAAAGTCGAGGACTTTTACATATCCGTCACGTCGACGAATCATGATATTTTCCGGCTTAATGTCTCTGTGAATGATTCCTGCGTCATGCGCCGCTGCGAGTGCGTCCGCCGTCTGGATCACGATGTTAAGCTCGTCCGTCAGCTTGATCGGCTTGCGGTCCATACGTTGGCGCAAGGTCTCGCCTTCTATGTATTCAGTAGCCATGAAGGGAGCGGAGTCAGTTTCTCCAATCTCGTAGATGGTGAGAATGTTCGGATGATTCAAGGCTGAGACAGCTTTCGCTTCCTGAACGAACCGCCGCATTCGCTCCTGATTGCCGGCAACATCAGGCGGCAGAATCTTCAACGCCACTTTGCGATCAAGTTTCGTGTCTTCCGCCAGATACACTTCGCCCATCCCGCCTTCGCCGATCTTGGAGCGGATTTCATAGCGACCAAGTTTTGTCTCTGGTGAAAGACGGGAGCCCATGATGCGGTTTTGGATCTTCGCTATCTGCCGACCGCTGACATCTGGCGCCTAATTCTATCTGATGTGACAAACGTTAGGCCAACAAACTCTCGCCGATTTCAAGTTCTCGCTGTGCTCTGCGAACCCTTGGGAACGACTGTATGTACTGCTAGGCGAACGAACTGGAAAAGTCTATACTCCGCTTACACCCGGGCTCCTTGTTATCTGTTCTGATGTCGGCTTTCTGTTGAAATAGGGTTGATTGGTCGGCTGCGCTCCTAGTCGAGCATCAGGAGACGCTTCGTCGGCTCGACGCGAAACGATCCAACCTCATAATAGTGCTTCATTTCGCCGTCCACTGCCGCTTTCATATTTTTTAGGGAATTTTCTAAGGTGTTTCAATGACTCGCAAGCTGTCTGGGGTTAGGGTCTGCCGTGTGATTTGAGGACGGTGTGTTAGCGCTAGGGTAATAAGACTATGATCATTCTAGAAGCGAGACGAGGCCAGGCCAATAAGGCCAGAGAAAAAAGGTTCGGGAGCTGCTGCCTTTCATATCGGGGCGAAGAAGTATTGGGAGCGGTTCACAACCCGGCGACGGTCGACGCACGGTTCCGTGTGTCCCTTCAACTCTCGATAGCCGGGTCGATTTCAATGTCTCTCTTGGGAGGTCGATATGTCACTCAAAGGTAAACATGCACTAATCACGGGCAGCTCGCGGGGCATTGGCCGTGGCATCGCCCTCAAGCTCGCAGAGCGGGGAGTCCGGGTCGCAGTCAACTATTTCCAAGACGAGTCGGCCGCCAACGATACGCTTGAGCGTGTGCGCGAGCGCGGCTCAGATGGTTTTGTCGTTCAAGCGGACATCTCTCGCCCCGCAGAGATCAGCCGCATGTTCGCAAGAGTTCAACAGGAGTTTGGCAAGCTCGACATCTTCGTGAGCAACGCGCGCACTACGCTCCCGAGCTTCTACCAGAAGCCCTTAGAGATCGGCGTCGAGCAGTGGGATACGGCAATGGATTCGCAGGCCAAGGCATTTCTGATCGGCGCGCAACAGGCGGCCCACTTAATGGGTGACGAGAGTCGGATCATTGCGATCACCTACGCACCCGGCAGCCGCACCGGCAGTTGGCAGCCCTGGGTAGCAATGGGATCTGCGAAAGCCGCCCTCGATTCGTTAGTGCGCTACTTCGCGGTGGCGCTGGGCCCTCGGCGGATCACAGTCAACGGTGTCAGCCCCGGCGGTGTTTTCGGTCCGCCTAACTTCGTCGAAGGCAGTGTCCTACGCGCTCTGCCGCAAGAAGTCCAGGACGCCACGCGCGCATGGCATGAAGGCGGGTGGACGCCGATGCGCCGGCTCGGGACGCCGGAAGACATCGGGAACGCAGTCGCGCTCCTGTGCATGGAGGAGGCCAGCTTCATTACTGGTCAGACGATCCATGTGGACGGTGGCGCGTCGATCATGGATACGATTTTCCCGCTTGAGATTCAGAGGGGATAGAGCCCAGGAGGCAGGAGCAGGGGCAGGAGCAGGAGGCTGGAAGACGTCGAAGTGGTTCTTCTGCTCGAACTTCCTCCTTCACTCACGGTGAAGCAGTCGGCGACGCGCATGGTGACGGGTGGATAGCTATCACTTCATGTAGAATTCCCATGCGATCCGATCGGGATCTTTAAAAGCCACATATCTCTTACCCAGAGTCTCGTCGAGCTTCACACCTGTGTTCTCAACTCCTTCTGCCGAAAGCGCCGCAGCTACCCTCTCCAGCTCAGCTTCATCCTCACAAGCCAACGCGATATGATCCAGCCCTACTCTTAATGGATTGAACCTATCGCCCTCGGGAGTTCCAGCTTCAGGACCACGAACAACGAGGGCCGTTGCACCTGCTTGGAAGATAACCAGAGCCGGCAGCTCCATGATTATAGGGAAGCCGAGCGTATCTGAGTAGAAACGCATTGACCGGTCGAGGTCTCTAGAACGGAGGGTAAGGTGGTGAAGGCCGGGGGTCTTAATATTGATTGCCATATGCTGCTCCTATCCAAGATTGGAATGCGCCTGGACGAAGTCCGGGTCTATCCTTGCGGCGCAACCCACTCCTTCGTCATGCAGGTCGAGCTGAAATGCAAGACTTGCGCACCGAGGGCGACGGAGAAGTGAAACTGAAAGCGACCGGCGGTGAGTGTTTTTGAAGATTCTCGAGTATGACCGGGATTGACGACGGCCAGGAAATCGGTATCGACCGCCAGTGGCAGACCATGAAGGGGCTTACTCAATGCTTCGGGTTAGTGACGGCGCAACTGCTACGATTTTTGATACTCGAATCGCGCGACGTCAGACTCGCCCAGAATCACAGTGTCTCCCTGACTGAGCGGAGTCTCTGTCACTCGTTGCGATTTCGGATCGTTGACGAAGGTCCCATTACGAGAGTTCTGATCGGTAATGGTCACGCGTCCGTCTTTCACTCCGATCCAAACGTGGCGTTTGGAAATCCGAGGATCCGTAATCACGATTTCCGAAAGTGTCGAGTCACGACCAATGCAGGATCCGTCCGGTGTGATGTCAAACTTTTGCCCTGCCAGCAGCCCTGAGACAAACTTTATTGAGCCGTAGTTGATAGGAGCGGTATCGCTCTCTGGGATAATGGCTACGGTTCGAGAAAGATCCACGGTGGGTGATCTGTCAGCGCCTCCCATGGCTGAATGAGGGGCAAGTGGAGGCGAGCTGGGTCTGCTTGTGACTGGCGGAGCGGAATAGGAAGGCGATGGCGTGGGCCTGCGCGGTTCCGATTTGGGTACGCTCTCACGCGCTGCTCCTGGAGTCCGTGACATGTCCGCACCAGCGAGCGATTTGGACGGCGCCTTGCCGCGCTTGCGCATGAGTAAGAAGACGACGACGGCAATCACTATGACGGCGACGATTATGAAAAGAAACACCAGGACGCCAGCTACTATCCAACTTGTTGGCATGCCAGCCTTATCCTTTCCTTCGGATATCTTCTGTTGGCTGTCCTGGGCCAGGCGACTCACTTCCGAATGTTCCGGAAAAAGCCGTTTGACTTCCTCGAATTTCGGAATAGCTTGCGAGTAATTTTCAGCCCAGTAAAGTTCCAGCCCTTCGCGATAGGCCTTGTCGGCGGTTCCTAATTCATTTGTTGCGCCGGCTGCCTTAACAAACTCTAACACGGTACTAGAGGGAACCACGAAAGCAAAGCCCGATACTTCCTGATTGTTGACTCGGTCACCGCCGAAGGTCAGCAAGCCCGCCACTTCCGTCTTGTCCGTCATCACCGGCCCGCCCGAGTTGCCGTGGGTCGCAGGTGCGCTGACCTGAAGCACTGGCGCGCCACTGGCGGATCTCTTTTGTGCGGAGATCTTGCCATCGGTGATCGAAGCCTCAAGCGAAGATTTAGAATCCAGGATTCCTGAATTGAATGTATCAGCAGCTCCCGGGTACCCAAGGACTGTAACGTGGTCCTGCAGTTTAATCGCGTCGGAATTTCCCAGGATCAGAACAGGCGCGTTTTTGACTTCAATTTTGATGACTGCCACGTCTTTTCCCTGGCCCACAGGGGCGCCGAATTGCTTCTCTTCAAATTCATAGACACTGCCGTCCGGGATGATGACGTGGTGGTACTGCTTCATTTCCGTTAGCCGCGAATAGTTTCTGATAAAAGTAACGTTCTCGCGCGTAAGAGCGTTGGGGTTGACGTTGTAATCGCCAGCCACCTGTTGCAGGAGTTGGTAGAACAAAAGCTCATGGCCTGCTTCCTCACCTTTTGTCTTGATGTCATGCGAAGTGTTCACCACGTGGGCGTTGGTTACGATGTAGCCGCTTGAGTTGATGAAAAAGCCCGACCCCAGGCCGATATAGGAAACCGTGTAATTCTTTGCCTGCTGTTTGGGAGGCGCAAAGTAAAACGTTCCGGCAACTCCGTCAATAATACGAACCACGGATGGCTTGCTGAACATGGCCAGGCGCTCACCGTCCGAGACTGCACTGGCAACGAAGCCGCTGTGTGTGGGCAGCAAAGCGGCGAAGACGAACAGCATGGCTACCGCGATGAAGAAAAGTCTACGCATGAACAAAGCTCCTTAGGGGATTGGTAGAATTAGTTGTCAATTGACGCGATTTCCGGCCCGGAGCCTGGAAACAATCAAATATCGATCGTGAGTGTAGTAATGAAAGCTGTAGCGAGTTGAACCGTATTGACTGATTTTGCGGCTCCACGCCGCCGGGCAAAAATAAAACTGAGTAGAGTGCTTCTAGTCGAATTTCGGGGGAAAGTCAATAGACCTGCCTCGGAGGTAGTTACCGTTCCGTTTCGCCATAAGCTGTCCCAGATGGCACAGCGATCGTCGCTTTTCCGTACTAATAGCGATCGCAGTTTGAAAGTGCGGCGTACGCTTTATCCCCGGTTATTCGGTTTCTAGTCGGATTTTAGTCAAGCAACAGTTAGTTCTCGTTACCTTTTGCTGGCACGTCTATTGCCGAGCTAGACGTAAAAATCTGGATATAGAAATGATTAAATGATTAAAGGAGGCGACAGGTGAGCAAGAAGCTACTTACGGCAATGGCTGTTGCGGTTCTGGCGATGTTCGGAGCGAGTTGCACAACGACGGATCAAACAGCAAACTCCAATGCGAATGCGGCCGCCACTACAACTACCCGCACGGCGGCTGACGGGTCCGAAATCACCACTACTACTGACGCCAGCGGCGTGAAAACGGAGACAAGAGTTTTCCGAAACAATTCCAGGGTTTCCAGAGTGGTCGTCACCACGCGCGATGGGCGACGGACGGTGCGCGCCTATTCACCGAGTGGTGAAGAAAAGGAAATCAACGACGTAGGCGATGCGCTCGAGGTTAGTGGCGACAAAATTGCCGACGCCGCCCGGTGGACTGCTGACAAGGCAAAGGACGTCGGCGACGCGACGGTTGAAGGCGCCAAGACTGTAGGAGAGAAGACGGCTGAAGGCGCCAAGACAGTTGGAGAGAAGACGGCTGAAGGCGCCAAGACAGTGGGCAAGAAAACTGCCCAGGGAGCCAAAAAGACCGGCAAAGCAATTAAGGATGCCCTAACCCCATAAAGTTTTTCATATTGGCTTCAGGACGAGGGGCAGTCATTGAATGGCTGCCCCTTAACTATTTAATTTGCAGGTGAGGTAGGCTTCATTTTCCACTCTTCTTTTCCAATTCTCATTTTCCCTTTGGCTTGCGGCATTGTCGACTTCTTGTTCGTGCCCGCTCGTGTGATTTTGTGGATTGTTCTCATCTCTCGGCCGGGCAAACGATCCACGAAGTACCACGAAGCGTCACGAAATGCGCTCAAAAGAATGACTAATGAGAAATGGAAAATGAACCCTTCCGGACT
This sequence comes from Pyrinomonadaceae bacterium, assembly GCA_051002255.1. GTDB lineage: Bacteria > Acidobacteriota > Blastocatellia > Pyrinomonadales > Pyrinomonadaceae > PSRF01. Next base: position 19,084 of record JBPCMM010000100.1, on the reverse strand, counting down.
CAAAATAGCAGTAGGGTGGTCGTCCTCAGCCTCCACCATGATATGGTGTTATACTGGCGTTGGATTCCGTCTGATTTGGGAAGTCTGCGGGGGAATTATCCATGGTAGATACGTCACGATTTACAATCATCTGCCCGTGCTGCGAGTCTAAGTTGACGGTTGACGCCCAGACAGGAGCACTAATTTCACACGAGGAGAAGAGCAGGCCCCTGGCATCGTTTGATGAGATGGTAAAAGGACTGGATAAGCAAAAACAAGTACGTGAACAAATCTTCGCGCAGGAACTTAACTCAATGAAGGACCGCGATCGGATTCTCGAGGAGAAGTTTCAAGAGGCCATGAAGAGGGCCGAGAAGGAGAAGAACAAACCATATCTCAACCCACTCGACCTCGACTGATGGAGATGCCTTTTACGCTTCCTCTCACTCCGGAGAAAAGCAACACCCTCCCCGCCATTGATCATCGAAAAGCCCGATAAATGTCTTTTGTTACAAGTTCATATCATTGGAGCAACATACGATGCACCAGAAATTCAGCGCTCTCATAATGCTATTTATTGCCTTGTTGATGTCAGCCGCTCTGGCGACTGACTCTGTGGCGCAGGTGACAATGCCGCGGCTCAGCTATCGAGACCGCACGTTGCTTAACGGCTTGCGGGTTTTGAGCGTTGAAGACCATTCGAGCCCTACGGTGGCAATCCAGGTTTGGTACAAGGTGGGTTCAAAGGACGATCCCGAAGGCCGCAGTGGCTTTGCACATCTGTTCGAGCACATGCTCTTTAAGGGCACCAGGAACATGAAAGATGAGATGATGGATCGTCTGACGGAGGACGTGGGCGGTTTCAACAACGCTTCTACGTCCGACGACTTCACCAACTACTACGAAGTAGTGCCCTCCAACTATCTGGAAACTCTGCTTTGGGCAGAAGCTGACCGAATGGGATCGTTGAATGTTGATGACAAGAACTTCAAGTCGGAGCGCGATGTAGTCAAGGAGGAGTTTCGCTCGCGAGTTCTGGCCCCGCCGTATGGTCGTTTCTTCTATGCCATCGAAAAATATTCCTTTGCAGCGCATCCGTATCGGCGCCCCGGGATCGGCAGTATCCAGGAACTTGATGCGGCCACGCTGGAAGACGTACGTTCATTCCATTCCACTTTCTACCGTCCGGACAACGCCACTCTCGTGGTTGTGGGAGACTTCGATCAGAAACAACTGGACACATGGGTGGGCAAATATTTCGGGAGGGTCGCTAAACCCGATCGTCCGCTTCCCCGAGTTACTATTAAGGAGCCTGAGCGGCCCGCCGAAAAGCGGATTAACGAGTATGCGCCGAACGTACCCTTACCGGCGATCGCTCTGACCTATCTCACTCCCGCGATCAAAGCCGATGATGCTTACGCCTTGCTCGTCGCGGAATCCATCTTATCCAGCGGAGAATCCTCGCGGCTGTACCAGTCGCTTGTTTATCAGCAGCAGATTGCTCAGGAAGCGTTCGCGCAAGCCGACTTGCGTGAGGACCTTGGACTCTTTGTTCTGGGTGCAATTCTGGCGAGCGAAAAGAAACCGGAGGAGGCCGAGCGATCGCTCCTGGCCGAACTTAAGCGCCTACAAGACGCGCCGGTGACGACCGCCGAACTCGATAAGGCGAAAAATCAGCTCATCACCAACGAACTTCGCCAACGCGAAACCAGCGACGGCAAAGCGTTTGCTTTGGCCCGGGCCGCCGTGCTGCTTGGCGACGCGACTCGAGTCAATACCGGTATGGAGAAGCTTCAGGCCGTAACCGCGGCCGACGTTCAGCGGGTTATGAAAAAATACTTTAGCGACAAGAACCGAGTGGTGATTACGTACCAGGCGGAGCCGGCAAAGCCCCAAACCAGCAATGGTAATGTCAGAGGGGAGGACCGATGAGAAACTTACTAAACACTTGCGGACGAGCTGCGTGGCTACCCTTAATTGCTTTACTTGCTCTTCCATCGCTGGCTGTTCAAGCCCAACAGGTGGGCGCGCCAGTGCCACAGGAGGCACCGCCGCCGCCGGCCGCACCGCGTTCCGTGAACATTCCCAAGCCTGACGAAAAAACCCTGAAGAATAGTCTCCGCGTAGTCGTTATTGAAGACCATGACGTGCCACTTGTATCAGCGCAGTTGCTGGTTAAGAACGGTGGCGAGATCGATCCACCACAACTGAGCGGGCTGGCCGACATGACGGCATCGCTGTTGACAAAAGGCACGAAGACTCGCAGCGCACCGGAAATCGCGCAACAGATCGAGGCCTTGGGTGGAGCGATTGATTCGGGAGCCGGCTGGGACGCATCGCGAGCTTCAATCAACGTCATGTCGTCAAGGATTGAACCCGCGCTGCTAATTCTCGCAGACATTTGTCGGAATCCAGTTTTTAACGATGAAGAAATCGAACGGCTCCGTCAACAGTACCTGGACAGTTTAAGTGTGACGCTGAGGCAACCAGGTGCGCTCGCCAGTCTCGTTGCGGGTCGCGTAGTGTTCGGCGACGCGGCTTACGGGCATCCGCTCTCCGGCACACCAGAGTCGCTTGCTCGCATTAAGCGTACGGACATCGTGGTATTGCATTCGAAGTTTTACCGTCCTGACAATGCGGTCCTCGTCATTGGCGGCGACATTAACGCCGCGGACGCATTCAAGCTCGCTGAGCGGCTCTTTGGAGACTGGGTAAAGCCCGCGGCGCCGCTTTCTGAACGGGGTATGGTTGGAAAGATGATTAACCCGGACGAGAAGCAGCGTGTCGTGGTCGTGGATATGCCAGACGCAGGACAGGCTGCTGTCGTTCTCGCGCGGGCGGGGATCAGCCGTACCGACCCCGATTATTTTCGGGGCATCGTGACCAACGCAGTACTAACGGGTTATTCGGGACGCTTGAATCAAGAGATTCGTATCAAGCGCGGTCTCAGCTACGGCGCGAGCAGTCGACTCGACACGCGCCGGGATGCCGGACCTTTTGTGGCTTCGGCCCAGACAAAGAACACTTCGGGTGCCGACGTGGCGTCGCTTCTGATCGGCGAACTCGGGCGACTGTCCAATGAGCCGGTAGCGGCCGCGGAACTGGTCCCTCGCAAGGCTGTGCTCACTGGTGGTTTCGGACGCGCACTGGAAACGACGGAAGGTCTGGCTGCTCAGATTGCGTCGCTCTCACTTTATGGGCTGAGTCTCAGCGAGATTAATAATTTCATCAGTAACGTTCACTCAGTAACGCCCGCCGACATTCAGAAATTCGCCAGCGGGCGAATCAGTGTGAAGAATGCGAACATCATCATCGTTGGCAGCGCCAAAGACTTTCTCGAACCGCTGCGGAAGCGGTTCTCCAATGTCGAGGTCATTCCCTTCGCGGAACTCGACCTGAACAGTGCGAGTCTACGCAAAACTGCCGCGGCCGCGACGAATAAGTGAAGGGTTATCTTATGAGAAAACTCTGTTTAGCAATTGGGATGTTTCTGCTTGCGGGTGCGCCTGCGCTGGGCCAGACAGGGACGCTGCCTCAGGATGGCGTTGACGCGCGTGCAGGCTCTGCTGAATTCGCGGCCCAACTCGGTCACGTTGATCCATTGGTGCGCCAACGGGCTGCCGAGGCTTTAGCCCGGCTCGCGGCCGGCGATCAAAGAAAAGTGGTTGAGGGCTACCAGCTTCAGGAAAAGAACAAGGAAGTTCGTCTTGCTCTTGATTGGGCACTCCACCGCATGGGAAAAGCGGAAACGCTATTTCGGATTGTGCGTGAACTGAATTCCTCGCGCCACAATCAGGCAGTGAGCTATCTCAAGCAACTCGATAGCGCCAATCTTCTGTATCCTTTTCTACAACAGAATGGCAATCCGGCGAAGGTCTCGGTGGGGCTCCTGGAAGCTCTGGCCCAACTTGGTGATGGCGAGACTTTGGAAGTGATAAAGCACCTCCGTGATTCGTTCGCTCCCGGAGTGGCGGAAGCAGCCGAAGTCGCTACCGAACAGATCGAAGCGCGTCTTGGGCAAACCGAAACGGCCTCACCCTCCCGACCGCGTACGGTGGGCACCGCAGAAAGACAATCTCCGTAACACCTTGGGGTGGGGGCAGTAGCCCGGCTGTTAAGGAGGGTTCATTTGTCATTTCTCATTTTCCATTTCTTCGACGCGTAGCGGCGGCGTGAATTTAGCCTGGTCTTTTAAGGCCGGGCTCCAAGACCAACCACACGCCTCGTCGCCTTAGCGACGATTGAGTGAGCCGTTCAGTCGTCGCTGACGCGACGAATACCTCCCTCGGGTCACTTTCCCGGCCTTGAAAGACCGGGTTAAATTCACGCCGCCGCTACGCGTCGAGGAGCAAATGAAATGACAAATGAACTGGGTTATACTTCCCGTTCAGCGCATGCATCGAAACCTCCGCACATTCCTCGAGCTTCTCCGTAAAGAAAACGAGATCATCCCAGTCGAAGCGGAAGTGGACCCGTATCTTGAGGCTGCGGAGATCCACCGGCGTGTGATTGATCAAGGTGGACCAGCGCTTTTGTTTAGACGAGTGAAGGGAAGTCCCTACTCCGTTGTAACGAACCTCTTTGGTACAGCCCGTCGAATCGAACTTGCTTTTGGTCCGAAACCGGAAGCGCTGGTGCGCGAGTTTGCCCACCTGGCTGAGTCGCTCTTGCCACCTCGCAGTTCTGAGTTGTGGAAACACCGGTCACTCGCACTTGATGCCTTAAGGCTCGGGACGCGAAGAACTCGTCGCGCGCCGGTAACCGAAGTCCTCGACCGGCCAGCTAAATTGAATGAGTTGCCCGTGCTGACAACCTGGCAGGAAGATGGCGGTCCTTTTATCACCCTCCCGCTGGTCTATACTGAGAATCCGCTCACGAAAAAACACAACCTCGGAATTTATCGTTTGCAGGTTTATGACTCGCATTCGACGGGCCTGCACTGGCAGATTCAAAAGGGCGGTGGCTTTCACTATCAGGAAGCGGAGGCACAGGGGAACCCGCTGCCGGTTACGGTTTTTCTGGGTGGCCCCCCAGCTTTGATTCTTGCGGCTATAGCGCCGCTTCCCGAAGACGTTCCGGAATTGATTCTAGCTTCACTCCTAGCCGGCGAGAAACTGAGAATGACCGGAAATCCGCTGGGAGGTCATCGGTTGGCAGCCGAAGCAGAGTTTGCTCTGGTGGGCTTGGCTCCGCCCCACGAAAGAAGATCTGAAGGACCATTCGGCGATCATTACGGCTACTACTCTCTACAACACGATTATCCTGTTTTTCACCTTGAGGGTATTTTTCACCGGCGGGACGCCATCTACCCCGCGACCGTTGTGGGCAAGCCGCGCCAGGAAGACTTCTTCATTGGCGACTACCTGCAGCAGCTGCTGTCGCCACTCTTCCCCCTGGTGATGCCTGGAGTGCGCGATCTATGGAGTTACGGAGAAACAGGGTTTCATTCGTTGGCTGCTGCCGTCGTACGGGAACGTTACGGACGCGAGGCTCTCGTTTCAGGATTCCGCATTCTCGGCGAGGGCCAGCTCTCGTTGACAAAGTTTCTCATACTCACTGACACGCCCCAGCAGCTAAGCGATTTCCCCAAACTCTTCGAGCATGTGTTGGCGCGCGTGCGCTGGGAAACTGATCTATTTGTTTTCTCAAATGTATCAATGGACACTCTCGATTATACAAGCGGCAAAGTGAACGAGGGCAGTAAGGCAATCATGTTGGGATTGGGCGAACCGGTGCGGGACCTGCCACGCGAATTTCGAGGAGAGCTGCCTCGCGACGTATCAAATGCCGAGGTCTTTTGTGGCGGCTGTCTGGTTATTCAGGGGGTTCCATATGATAAGGAGCCTGAACAGGCGGGCCGGCTTGCGCGTGAGTCAGTCTTTTCAAAGTGGCCGCTCATAGTGCTTCACGATGATGTAAAGGTTGCGCGCTCGGCCGCCCACTTTCTTTGGGCGACTTGGACCCGCTTTGAGCCGGCCGCTGATATTCATGCGGCTGAAACCCGAGTCCAGCGTCATCATCTGAGTTATCAGGGACCGATTGTTATTGACGCGCGCACCAAGCCGGGTTTTCCCGCAGAATTAGTTGTTCGCGAAGATATCGCAGCCTTGGTGAATAGACGGTGGGGTGAATACTTTCCTCATGATCTATAGACCGCATTGATGGAGCCTGCGCGGTCCACCGGAAAGATGTCCGGACATGAAGTCCACTACAGCCTTGTCCACGATTTTCTCAGGTTGGTGGAAGGCCACATAACAATGAAGTTCGCAAAACCTCCCGATCCAGACGAGATCGCCTAGTCCTCGTTCATCCGGGAAACTCTGCGAGTTGTACTCTAACTGAAAACGTCCGACGAAGGTGCGTGACTAGCTTGCTGAGGTGGGCAACCTCGTTGTGAAGGCCGCGCCAGCGGGCGGCCTATTGGAGGCTGTGAGTGTGCCGCCATGCTCAGTGATTACACGATGAGCCAGCGCGAGTCCAATGCCGTGGCCTTTCTCTTTGGTGGTGAAAAAGGGAATGAAGATGCGTTGAAGATCTGACTGGGGAATCCCTTCCCCAGAGTCTTCAATTTCAATAAGGGCCCATTCATGGCCCTCACGATCAACCTCTCTAAGACCGCGTAGCTTCACTCTCCGTTCCGTTTTGTCCTCAGGAACCGCTTCCGCCGCATTCCTTAACAGATTCAAAAAAGCCTGCCGGAGCATGCGCTCGTCGGCGCGAACCTCAGGGAGGCTCGTGGTCGCCTCCATCACGATCAGTTCAACGCGGTGCTCGTCGTAGAGTGTCTTCAGTTCAGCCACACATTCCTGTATCAGTTCCGAGAGGGAGACGTCTTCCATCTGAAGCGGCTGCGGTCGAGCGAAATTTAGAAATGCAGTCACCATATCGGAGAGATTGCGAACTTCATTCAGAAGTGAAGAGGCTGCCGTGTGCCCCCGTTCGTCCAGTTCCAAATTCTGCAGAAGCTGTACGTAGCCATGCAGCGTGGCGATGGCGTTTTTAAATTCGTGGGCCAGGCCGGCGGACATCTCGCCCAGACTTTCAAGATTACGCTTGAGCGCGACCTGCTCACGAAGTTCGGTCACTTCGGTTATGTCAGTCAAGAGACACAGTGCGCCTCGGTCTGCGCGGTCCGGTGAAAAATCGATGGGTGCAATCGTGCCTCCGAGGCGCCGGGCCGTCCCGTTTGAGGCAACTGTTTGAATTATTTCACGCCGATAGAGTTTGCCTGTCCGGAGACACTCTTCAACCATCTGGGCCAACTGGGGAATGTTGCGCAAAAGCGAGGCGACTGACTGACCCAGAGCCTTGCCGTCAAACTCGAGCAGTGCGCGCCCCGGAGCATTGATCACCATCGAACGTCCACTGGAGTCGAAGGCGATTAAGCCTGATGGCACGCTGGCCACGATGTGCTCGCTGAACTTGACAGCGGAATCGGCCCGCTCGCTCGCCTGTGCGCTGAGTTGCTGCAGTTCTTTGCGTTGTGTTTGGAGCTGAGCTACTACGGACTGGAAGGTCTCCAGGACAAACTCGCCTTCGTCCCGCGATTTGCGACCCTTGGATTCAATGGGAGCTCGCTCAGCTTCGCCCACTAGCTGGCGATAGGGGCGGAGGAGCCAGCGGAGGAGAAACAAGATGAAGACTAAACTGCCAATAAGAATGGCAACGAATGCGGTCAGGAGCAGGGGGCCACGTGCCGCTGGAGTTGCCGGAGAAATAGCGAAAAGAATAACCGCAAAGAGTGTCGCCAACAGGAATAGTGCCGTTAGCACCAGGAGGCCAAGTTGTATGCGGTTCCCGCGAAGCATGGATTTTAAATTTTAGATTTTAGATTTTTGATTGGGCTTCTCATCTGAAGGATGGAACAATCAGCGATCGAAAATCAAAAACAGCAATTACAAATCAAAAATCACCCAAACTGTCCGGCGTACCACTCGACGATTTGCGGGCCTATGAGGAGCGCCAGGAGTGACCCAATCCCTAAGAAGATGCCAAAGGGCAACAGCATCTGCATGTCTTTTTTACCTTGCTGAATCATCAGAAGAATTCCAATAAGCGAACCGGAAAAAACGCCGAGGAAGATGGTAAGAATCGTCAGTCGCCAACCCAAATAGGCTCCTACCATAAACATCATCTTCACATCTCCCAGGCCCATCGCTTCAACGCCGCGAAGTTTTTCCCAGGTCCAGCCCATGAGCCACAGCGACCCGCCTCCAATCAAAGCCCCGATAAAGGCGCCGCCGAGTGATGCCGCCCAGACGGGCCAGCCGGCGAACGTGCCGTTGATGAGTCCGGGGAGATCATCGAAGTGAGGTGCTCCGCCGAGATACGGAATTGCCAGCCGCGCCACGAGCGCAAAGACGATTCCCGGATAGGTAATAGCGTTAGGCAGAATCATGTGCTCGGCGTCGATAAAAACTAGTGCTACAAGTGCGCTAACAAATATGAGGTCGAAAGGCAGCGCCGGCGTCATACCCGTACGCCATGTCACCGCGACAAAGAGCAGGGCAGTCAGTATTTCAACTGCGGGATAGCGAGCCGAAATAGGAGATTTACAGGACCTACAACGCCCGCCTAATACGACGTAGCTAAGCACTGGGACATTGTCGTAGAAGGCAATCGCCGCCGAACACGAAGGACACCTAGAGTTTGGGAATGCGACGGACTCTTCGAGCGGTAGCCGGCGAATTACTACGTTTAAGAAGCTCCCGATAATCGCGCCCAAAACACCGATGATGATGTAGCTGAAAGGTGGGGGTATTAGTAGGTTCAAGTCTGGCAAGGCCGCTATCAGGGAAACAATCATCGACACGCATTGTATATTGCTTGACCCTTGCTGCCTACAAACTTCTTTTGCGTCGTGTGCTAGGGTGACCCGCTAAGCGATCAATGAACCTTCACGAACCAACGCGAAGTCTTGTTGGTGTCATTTCGTGTTATTTCGTGGATCGTGTTTGACGTTTACGCTCTGGTTGAATGGGGAGGGCCTCAGCTCCGACACTACTGTTTTTTTGCATTTCCCAGAGCAGTATTTGCTTGAGGAACGCATGATGCGCCGCAAAGCTGGCAATGCTAAGCCCGGCGAGCCCGTCCCGAAAGCCAGCCCTCAGAACGTAGCTGCGCAAGAAGGCCAGAGGGGCTGCTGTGGCAATTTTCAGAGAAGACGTGCGCTGACCAGCTTCAAACATTTGGCGGGCAGCGAGTGGGGCATAACGCTCGCCAATCATGCGATGGTGATGAGCGGCATCCCTTACGCTATAGTGCAAGAGATCGCCCGGCAATTTCTGAATACGGCCATCTTTGATCTTCACCGATTCGTGAATGTGCTTTCCCTCCCAGCGTCCACGAGACTTCTTGAAGAGGCGCAACTGTCGATCGGGATACCAGCCACCCCCGCCAATCCAACGTCCCTGGTAAAAAGACCGCCGCGAAATCAGATAACCATCCGCCAGTTGATCGGCCGGCTTTGTGCGCAGTGCCTCAATAGATGCTCTTAACTGGTCTGACACGCGTTCATCAGCATCGAGACTAAAGATCCAGTCGTGAGCAGCAGCGTCACTTGCAAACTGCTTCTGTGCCGCAAACCCAGGCCACCCTCGACTTATAACTCGCGCTCCGGATTGAGAAGCGAGCTGAGCAGTTTCGTCATTTGAATGTGAGTCAACGACAACGATCTCGTCGGCCCAGGCGAGGGATTCACAGGCCTCTCGTATGTTCGCTTTTTCGTTGAAGGTGATTATTGTGGCGGAGATCTTCATCCGATTTGCGATCCAAAGGATTGGAGATTTGCGATTGCCCGGTAACGGCAGGGTTACCTTAACAATCGCTAATCGGAAATCGCAAATCGGAAAGGGTACCAGTTCAGTTTCGTCGGAGGCCATTCGGAGACTAAAAAGTTGTCGCCGCCCCGGCTATGCCGTCTGATGTGAGGCGGTGGCTGTGCCCCGCCGGTAAGACCAAATACGGGCTCGGCCCCTGGTTCGGGCTCTGCCCCGGAGAGATGCTCATCGCCCTCATTAGCTTGATACTGGCGAAGGGGCAAAGCCCGAACCAAGGGCACAGCCCAACTGATTCTTTCAGCGACACGCGGGGCATAGCCACCGCGGCACATCCGGCGGCGAAGCCGTAGCGATGATCGAACTGCACGTTGGACCACCTGTGTCGAATTCAACCAGCAGCGCGGAAAAAATCTAGGGAGTGGGAGTGTCAACTACGACGTTGTTAGCGCGAAGCGTTGAGGAGGTCGCGCGCTGGAGCCCTGCGAGCGCCTTGTTGTAGTCGGTTTCCGCCCTGAGTTCCGAATTGCGCGCATTCGTTAGAGCATTCTGGCGTTGAAACAAGAGGAAGGTGGTTGAGCGCCCCACTTGATAGAGTCGCTGTTCGCCCTCGAGCTGGAGTTCCGCATTGACCCTTGCCTCCCTTGCTGACAGTACGCGGAGCCGAGCTGTTTCTACGGCCTGGGCGGAGTTGCGCACATCAACCTCGATAAACTGATCCTGGGCACGCATGGAAGCTGCAAGCCGATCCTTTAGGATGCGAGCGCCGGCGAGATTGGCTTCCGCTGTCTGGTTCTTAAACGGAAGCTGAATGGCCAGGCCGATCGTGATGTTCCGGGTCCTGAAACTGAAGAGGTTACTGAGGTCCTTGGAATAACCTCCGATCAAATCAGCCGGCGGTCCGCCAGGAGCTGGAACTACGGGAACCTGTGCTATCGGAAAACCGGCTCTCTGCTGGATGTCGCGGATTTGCGCTAACAGAAAAGCGCTGGCGCTTACGTTTGGATCGCCGGAAATAATTGGAAGAAGCGTACCTGCTGGTATGGCCCCGGAGACATCCTTCCCAGCCAGTCCGGTTGTTGCCAGCGTAGACGTTATGTCGACCTGAGGCCGCGTCTGGTTCTTGAAGTATTGAAGGTCAATAGAATTGATGTCGCTATCCAGGCGCAGGCGGCGGAGCTCCGGACGGTTGTCGCGGGCCTCCTTCAATGCTTCCGTGAGATTTATCGGTGACTCATCAAATGCGGGGGAATCAGTTGGCGTAATCTGTGCCGACCACTCAGGCGTCAACGAATCCTTGAAGATGAGCTGTTTGAGATTGTTTTCCGCCACTGAAACATTCTGCACGGCCAGCAGCAGCGCCGACTCGCGGTTTGCGAGTTCGGTTTGCACCTCTGCTCTTTCCAGCGGGGCCTTCGCACCGGCCGCTATCTGAGCTTCAACGTTCCTCAGGTTCTCGCGCGAGAGATTGAGATTCTCAAGTTGATTCTGTTGGTCGCGGAGGGCAAAAACCAGTTCCCAGTAAGCCTGTTGCACACGCGAAATGACATCAATGGTACGCAGGCGAAAATCGGCGTCCGACTGTTCCAGGCGCTTCCTTTGAATGCGAATCTGCCTTCGATTGTTGTCAATCGGACGATTACGCCACAGTGGCTGCGTAAAGGTCAGTGACAGGTTTGAAGAATAGAAGGGATTGATAAAACTGAAAGTCGAGCTTGTATTAGTGTGCGTGTTGGCAAAAGTGAGCGTGTAGTTGCCACCTCCACGCCCAAACTGCTTGTTTATCGACGGACTTAGCGTGTAGCTGGTCGAAGTTGTGGTGCCGGACCTGTCTGAACCCCCCAGCGAACTCTGCTGCGGCGTAATGCGTTTGTCGATCGTCGGCGTGATGCTGAAGATTGGATCAAAAATCCCTTCGAGCGCTCGCAGTTGAGTTTCCGCAAAGCGAACGTCATCGCGAGCAACTTCGATATCGTTATTGTTCTGTAGAGCTCGCTTCACCGCATCGTTAAGCGATAGCGTCAACGTGCTGTCGCTGGTCACCCCGAGACGAGTCATGTTGGGCATCGGAGGCAATTGCCTTCGCTCCACCGCCGGGAAAACGGGGTCGACCGGATCCTGAATCGGCGGGTTCGCAGATGTGGGATTTGTAACCTCAGGAGACGGTGCGGCAGTTTGAGTACCTGGCGTGGACGGTGCCGGACGCGTTATGGGCGCCGTAGGATTGCCCGGAGGCGCTTGGGGCGGCGGCTGTTGAGTTCCCGGAGGTGCCTTTGGTGGGGCTTGCTGTGTGCCTGGAGGCGTGTTGGGATTCTGCGTTTCGGAGCCGGGAGGACGCGTGGCATCGCGCTGAGCTGTGTTCGGGGTAGCTGCCGGAGTTTGCGCCAAAGCGTCTGCACCCGCCGCCAGCAAAAACGCACTCAAGAACGCTACGCCAATTACACCATTCATCTTCATTGTAAGCATCGACCAAAGCTCCTTCACATTTAGTTCCTAAATCTCGGCTTCAAGCGACGTGGACCGCTGGCAAACAGACTCCGACTGATCAGGTTTGTCTACGTTCTATAAACTACAGAGGTTTCAAAAAGATGTACATTGCACAAGCTTTACAGGTTTGGAGACTTCCTGACAGTCGCTTGACAGTGAAAGCGTCGCCGCATAATCTGACTACTCTTTTTCCCCGCACGTCCAGCATGAGTTCATACGATCTCCCGCGATGACGTGTGCGCTAGCAACCGAGATAGCCGGCGCATTCAAAGAAGAACCCGCTCGAACAATCGTGATGGAGGTCGCTCGAAATGGCAGTCAAGGTTGGCATTAACGGTTTTGGTCGGATCGGACGAAACATCTTTCGTACTTCTCTAGGTGACCCTGATATCGATTTTGTGGCAGTTAATGATCTTACGGACACGAAAACACTTGCACACCTGCTGAAATACGACTCAGTGCTTGGTAACCTCGATCACGATATTTCTGCAACTGAAAACGGAATCAAGGTCGAGGGCAAAGAGTTTCGAGTATTTTCGCAGAGAGATCCGTCGGCCATCGACTGGGAATCAGTTGGTGCCGAGATCGTAGTCGAATCCACCGGCATATTTACCAAGGCGGAAGATGCGAAGAAACACCTGCGCGGCACCGTCAAAAAAGTGATCATCTCTGCGCCTGCCAAGAATGAAGACATCACGATTGTGCTCGGCGTGAATGAAGACAAATATATCCCGTCCGATCACCACATAATTTCCAATGCTTCCTGCACCACCAATTGCCTGGCCCCGGTGGCTAAAGTCATCAACGAAAAGTTTGGTATCCGTTCGGCACAGATGACTACGATCCACTCCTACACAAACGATCAGCAGTTGCTCGACTTGCCGCACACGGATTTGCGTCGTGCTCGCGGTGCCGCGCTTTCCATGATCCCGACCTCGACCGGCGCCGCGAAAGCCGTCGCGCTTGTGCTGCCTGAGTTGAAGGGAAAGTTTGACGGCATCTCAGTGCGAGTTCCCACTCCTAATGTTTCGCTGGTCGATGTGGTGATTGAGGTAGAAAGAAACACGACGGCGGAAGAGGTCAATCGCGCTTTGAAGGATGCCGCCAATGAAGAACTCTCCGGGATTCTTTCGTTTTGCGAAGAACCTCTGGTTTCCAGCGACTTCAAAAAGAACTCAAACTCGTCGATAGTCGACGCCGAGTACACCAGCGTAATTGGCGGCCGACTGGTAAAGGTGCTCTCCTGGTACGACAACGAATGGGGTTATTCGTGCCGGGTCCGCGATCTCATCAAGTACATTTCCGGAAAGGGACTATGAAAGCCGTAAATCGTAAATCGGGAATCGTAAATAGGAGCACTGTTCGCCGGTGAAACTTGAGACCGACATCGGCCGAGGTTATTTACTTGGGCCACGATTTACGATTCACGATTCACGATTTACGGTTATGACCAAGCTTTCCATCCAAGACCTCGACCTGAAGGGCAAACGCGCATTTATTCGCGTTGACTTCAACGTACCCATCAAAGAGGGAAAGGTTGAGGACGATACGCGAATTCGCGCCGCGCTTCCCACCATCCAACATGCCATCGACCGGGGTGGCCGTCTGATTCTGGCTTCGCATCTGGGCCGGCCCAAGGGTGAGCGTGTTGAGAAGTACGGCTTGAAGCCAGTAGCCGAACATCTCTCAACACTGGTTGGCAAGCGCGCCGGCTTTGCGGAGGATTGTGTCGGCGAAGCAGCGCAGTCTAAAGCGCAGGCACTGCAAAATGGGGATCTGCTCTTACTTGAAAATCTCCGGTTTCACAGGGAAGAGGAGCAGAACGACGATCAGTTTTCTCAGCAGCTAGCCAGTCTCTGCGACGGCGTTTATGTTAATGACGCGTTTGGCGCGGCGCATCGGGCGCACGCTTCCACGGTGGGCATTACGAAACACGTTGCCAAAGCCGCGGCCGGCTTGTTAATGCAGAAAGAGTTGGACTACCTGGGGCGGGTGATCCGGAATCCGGAGCACCCGTTTGTGGCAATTCTGGGCGGAGCAAAAGTTTCAGACAAGATTCCCGTCATCAACGCCCTGATTGATCGGGGCGTCGACAAGATTTTAATAGGCGGGGCCATGGCCTACACATTCTTAAAGGCCGAGGGCTTTACCGTGGGCAAGTCGTTGGTCGAAGACGATATGATTCAGACGGCGCTCGACGTCAAGAGACGAGCTGAAGAGAAGGGAATCGAGCTCCTGCTGCCGACGGACCATCAGGTAGTGGATAGCTATGAACCGGTGAAGGGCGAGAAGATCATTGCCAAGACGATTCCGATAGAATTTACTAACCTCGGCCATGCGGGCATGGACATCGGAGTCGAGACAGTATCGCATTTCTCAAACGCCTTGCGCGACGCGCGCACAATTATCTGGAACGGGCCCATGGGTGTTTTCGAGGAACCGCCCTTCAACGAAGGCACGCTCGCCATTGCCCACGCAGTCGCCGCAGTCGCTGATGGTGGTGCAACAGTTATCGTAGGCGGGGGCGATTCCGTCGCGGCAATTACACAGGCAGGAGTCGCGGATCGGATTACTCATATTTCTACTGGTGGTGGCGCTACGCTTGAGTTTTTGGCCGGGAAAGATTTGCCGGGCGTTGCCGCCCTCAATGATAAGTAGTTAATGGTGGTCCGTTGTCTAGTCAGTTATCAGCGGTCCATCACCGAGTAACAGAAGGCACTTAAAAACCACTGATATAATCATTTCAACCATGATCGGCCAACTAACGCCCGATAACGGAATACTGACAACAGACTACTGACCTCTGACTAACCATGCGCAAACCCGTAATCGCTGGAAACTGGAAGATGTACAAGACGGTTGGCGAGTCGGTTGACACCGCACTCGCTCTCAAACCACTGGTAGCTAATGCTAACCATTGTGAGGTGATAATCGCCCCTGTCTTCACATCGCTGAAGACCGTCGCGGATCGGCTTGAGGGATCGAACGTCAAAGTATCCGGTCAAAACTGTTCGACTGAACTCGAAGAGGGGGCGCACACTGGTGAAGTGGCGGCTTTCATGCTGCGCGATGCCGGGGCCGGTCACGTCATCGTTGGGCACTCTGAGCGACGTCAGTTCTATTCTGAGACGGATACAATGGTTAGAAGAAAGTGTCAGGCGGCCATTTCCGTGGGCCTGACCGTCATTATGTGTGTCGGAGAAACACTGGAACAGCGAGAGCAGGGAAACGCCGAAAACGTTGTCGGGGGCCAGCTAAACGGCGGGCTTAGCGGGTTGACAGTCCCTGACCTCGACCGTATCATCCTCGCCTACGAGCCCGTTTGGGCGATCGGTACGGGACGCACAGCGACGCCGGAGCAAGCGCAGGAAATGCACGCGTTTATCCGGCGCGTTTTCGCGGAAGGGCACACTGCGACGGCTGCCGAGGCGTTGCGGATACTTTACGGTGGTTCGGTAAAGCCGGAAAACATCGCAGGCTTGATGGTGCAGGGGGACATCGATGGGGCACTAGTGGGCGGCGCGAGTTTGACGGCCGAGAGCTTTGCGAAGATTGTTAATTACGAGCGGCAGTAAATAGCAGTAAATAGTAAATGGTTAATGGTGAATAGGAAGATCGCCGGTCACGGCAAGTTGGCCGGCTAATTGGGCCGGCAAGCTCGAGGCATTTTAAGACTTGCCATTTCCATTTCGCGATTTACTATTTACTATTCACTATTCTCTATTTACGGGAGATTGAATTGCTAACTTATATTCTATACGGACTGTTTATTCTTTCATGCATTGTTTTGGTGGTGGTGGTATTGCTGCAGCCTGGCAAGTCGGGTGCGGGAGATTTATTTTCGGGCAATCTTTCGAGCACAGCGTTTGGCCCACGAGGCACAGCGAGCATTCTGGCAAAGATTACAATCGGCGCGGCGGCAGCTTTCATGCTGATCGCTTTGATGCTCTCCTTGCCGGGTCTAACTGGTTCGCATTCCGTGTTGCAATCAACGGATGTTGAATCGCAGCCTTCGCCAACTCAAACGCCAACTCCACCAGAGGCAACTGCAGTCCCCCCAACTTCCGCGTCGCCTGCTGGAACTGCATCACCCGCAACTAGCCCGAAGTGAGGCGAAGAGTTTAATGTGTCGATCCTAACGACGAATGATTTTCACTAACGACCAGAGATCTTTTCACCGCGGCAACACTCACTATAATAGCTATCTGATAACTTGAGCCGAAGTGGCGGAATTGGTAGACGCGCACGTTTGAGTGGCGTGTGAGGTAACTCGTGGGGGTTCGAGTCCCCCCTTCGGCAAATCAGCTCTAAGTCAAGTATTTTCAGTTAGTTAGAGAGGCAGCCGTCGCTTGGGGGCTGAGCTAAAATAGCAGTTCGAACAATTCCGTTTACGGAGAGCAGCCAAGGAAGAGGATTCGAGTTTCCGGCTTCGGCACGAATCCTAAAACCGCTTTGGTTGCAGCTATTTCACCTTTTTGGTGTCTATGAACCGCCAAAGAAAGCACCGTTGGATCTCTTGCATTGCACTCTCTGAAGGAGAGAGCAATTCTCCTCCTACCTGATCGACTTCACAAGACGTAGGTTAGGCAGAGCACTATCTTGACACGGTATAGGTCGGCGGTTCAAATCCGCCCGCGCCTACCAATATCTCCACATTGTCAAGTATTTACGCCCATCGAGCCCTCACTTCCGCCGGATTTGGTAGACTCTTGGCAGACTTCAAAAAAGTGCAAGTATTTAAAGGCCGGATTATATTTTCGATACGGACAGGAACTCATCCATTTCAAAGTTGACCCGCGCCTCGACCCGTTGCGCTCCGACAAGCGCTTGGCAGTAGCGCAAACTGTTAAGTCTGCGTAGACAATGACAGTCGCAAGCTAACAGCTTGCGCTACAACTATGAAACGCTGCCCGGCATGCAACCGCGTTGAAACGGATGAGGCGCTCGCCTTCTGCCGAGTTGACGGCACGGTTCTCATCGATGATTCGGTTTCGATGAGTGAGGGCGCGGGTACGGTGAAGTTCGGGCCTGGGCCGGCAGCTAGTGAGATAGAGACACGGGTGCTGCCGCCCGGAGGCGTGGCGGCCACTGACGCGAAGACAAGTAAACCAACCGCGCCGACCACCGCGCTCCACGCGCCCCGCACTGCCGAGATAACGCACGAACTGACCAAACCCAAGCGGCGCAAAACCCTCGTTGCAATAGCCGCACTAGTCGCCGTCGCTTTTGCCGTTGCCGCTTACGTCTACCTGTCAAGAAAGAACAACGCAGCAATTGAATCGGTTGCGGTCTTGCCCTTCCAAAACGCGAGCGGCGACCCAAACATGGAATATCTTTCAGACGGGATTGCCGAGAGCCTGATGAACAGTCTTTCCCAGTTGCCGAATTTGAAAGTCATGTCGCGCATTACCGCCTTCCGTTACAAAGGCAAAGATCAAGACGCCGAAAAGGTCGGCAAAGAATTGAACGTGCGCGCCGTTTTGACCGGCAGCCTCAAACCAATGGGCGACCAGATTGTGATCAGCGTCTCGCTGGATGATGCTCGCGACAGTCAGCACATATGGGGCGCGCAGTATGATCGCAAAGCGTCAGATCTTTTGTCCGTTCAACGCGAGATTGCACGAGACATCACAGGCAATCTGCGGCTGAAGCTGTCCGGTATAGATGAGAACCGCATGACCAAGCATTACACGGAGAACCCGGAGGCTTATCAGCTTTCTGAAAGGTCGTTTCCACTGGAACAAGCGGACGGGCGAGGCGATCAAGAAATCGATTGAGTATTTTAATCAGGCAATTGAAAAAGACCCGGGCTTCGGACTGGCTTACGCCGGTTTAGCTGACTGCTATATTATACCATGGGTCGCAATAATGAAGCTATAGCAGAGAGAAAGCTGGCCCAGGAACTGGACCCACTCTCCCTCGTTATCAACTTTGAGCTGGGGACGGCTTTCTACTACGCGCGCGACTACGATCAGGCGATCGGACAATTCCAAAAAACGCTGGAGTTGGAACCGAACTTTCCGCTGGTGCATCAATTCCTTCCTGCCGCTTATGAGCAAAAAGGGATGTACGCTGAAGCGATCGCTGGATTCAAAAAGGCGGCTGTGAGGGGAGACACTGAATGGTCATATACAATGGCTGGACTCGGCCATGTCTATGCGGTATCAGGAAAGAAAGTTGAGGCGCGGGCGGTGCTCGACGAGCTGAAGCAGTTATCCAGTCAAGAGTACGTCCCGGCGGATGCAATCGCCGTCATCTACGGGGCTTGGGCGAGTAGGAGCAGGTTTTCGCCTGGTTGGAAAAGGCGTACGAGCACGCATTTAAAATGGCTTGGCTCAAAGTGGACCCAAGATGGGACAGCCCTGCGCGACGACCCGCGCTTCGCCGATCTCGTGCGGCGCGTTGGGCTATAGTTGTAGCGCATCTATAAAGCATCAAACTGTTAGTTTGCACAGATTGAGAACGTAAGCTAACAGCTTGCGCTACATTGAGACTATGAGCGAAACCATATCCCCTAACACAACGATTGCTCAATACTTTGTCATCTCCAAGATCGGGGAAGGCGGGATGGGCGAAGTCTATCGCGCCCGCGACACGAAACTCGGTCGCGATGTAGCCATCAAGGTTTTGCCCGCGGCGTTCTCCGCGGACGCCGAACGTCTACGTCGCTTCGAACAGGAAGCACAAGCCACGGGCGCGCTCAATCATCCCAACATCCTCGTCATCTTTCACATCGGTACGCATGACGGCGCGCCCTACATTGTTTCCGAGTTGCTGGAAGGTGAGACACTGCGCGAGCGGATGGCCAGTGCGGCGCTGCCGCAACGCAAAGCGATTGACTA
>JBPCMM010000099.1:0-7069 GCA_051002255.1 Pyrinomonadaceae bacterium | reverse complement strand
ACTAAGACTCGAGAGCACTATGACAGGTCAGATTGGAAAGTTCAGTCAAACTGCATAATCGTTGAGTTGACAATCCGGAGGCCTTGGCGGCACCCTTCGTCTGGAACTGCTATTTCAGCGAGTTGATATCGGGATGAGAGGCAAGTCTTTTATCTTGATCCATCCCACCTCGGTCATCAGGCGTAGGCGAAATCTTGACGAAAAAAGTCGGCAAAAGCTTCGAGGCTATCCAACCGGTCAGTTACAGCGAACTGCTGCAAAACAATCTTGCGTTTCGCCAACTTTGGCTCGGGCAGGTCGTAAGCCAGATGGGCGATTGGTTCAACACGATCGCCATCTACACAATAATTCTCAACCTCACAGGATCGGGCCGAGATGTGGGTCTTTTGCTGGTCGCACGCTTTCTTCCTAGTTTCGTGTTCGGGCCGCTGTCAGGCGTACTTGCTGATCGATTCAGCCGGCGCTCAATCATGATCGTTTCGGATCTGCTGCGGGCGGTTGTTGTGCTGGGCTTCCTCTTGGTTCGCCGAGCCGATCAGTTGTGGATCGTTTATGTGCTGACTGTGCTACAGCTCGCCTTCTCAACATTCTTCGAACCCGCGAAGACCGCCGCCATTCCCTCAATCGTCTCCGACCGTGAATTGGTTGCCGCCAATGCGATTTCGTCTGTGACGTGGTCGGTGATGCTGACGTTGGGGGCGGCAATTGGGGGGTTAATCACAGGTTGGTTAGGCACGGACGTCGCGTTCGTGCTTGACTCGCTGACCTACCTTCTCTCGGCTGCTTTGATCGCGAGTGTGCGTCTTCCCAAGCGGCCGAAGCGGGAGAAGGGCAAGCTCACGCTCAGCAGAGTGCTGGGAGTCACGGAGACAATCGAAGGAGTACGATATGTTCAGCACCGGCCACGTGTGCTGGCTTTAATGCTGGTTAAACCCGCCTGGGGTCTCGGTGGGGGCATCCTCACCTTGCTGGCAGTCTTTGGTGAGAGGATCTTTCCCGTCGGGAAAAGCGCGGCTACCGGCATCGGCGTGCTCTTCGCGGCGCGAGGCATTGGGACTGCGGTAGGACCGATCGTAGCGCGGCGGGTAGCAGGGGAAGGCAAGAAACGCATGCTGGCCACCATAGGAATATCCTTTCTGATTGGCGGTCTGGGTTACATCGCATTTGGCAGCACACGCAGCTTCATAGTGGCTTTGATCGTTCTGGGACTCGCGCACACGGGCGGGAGTATCCTCTGGGTTTTCTCCACCGTAATGCTTCAACGCGATGTGGAAGACGATTTTCGCGGTCGAGTATTTGCCGCCGAGCTGGCGTTGCTCACGCTGACGATGGCAGCTTCAAACTATGTGACGGGAGAACTACTGGACCGCTTTCGCGTTTCCCCGCGTTTGGTTACGGTTGGCATCGGCATTTTGTTCCTCATCCCGGGTCTTGTCTGGTTTGCGACCGAGCGTTGGTGGGACCGAGGAGAGCGCGACCAGACTCCGGACTTGAGAATCGTCGAAGAGCTTCACCCAGAAGGTGAAAAGGTCGCTGGATAAGGAAGGGTATCATTTTCCATTTGTCATTTTCTCATTTTCCATTTGGTCATTTCTGAATCTCACTTCGTGGTGCTTCGTGTTAGTTCGTGGATCGTTTGCTTAGCCGAGAGAACAGAACGATCCACGAAATGACACGAACGGACACGAATAAGAAGGAAACAAAGATAAATGACGAATTATGACCAATAAAAATCATGAGAAAGGGAAAATGAACCGTGAGCTGATAAGGAGCGAAAATACGTATGAACATCACAGTGGGAGTGATGGGATCCGCGAGCGACGCTGGCGAAGGACCTGCCGGCGATGCGTTGCGAGGAAAAGCCTCGGCGCTGGGACAAGCACTTGCCCGGCGCGATATTGTTCTTATGACAGGTGCTACGAGCGGAATAGTATACTTGGTGGGCAAGACCGCTCAGGCAGCCGGGGTTTTTCACATAGGCGTCTCGCCGGCGACCTCTCAGGGTGAGCATGTCGAGCGCTATCAACTCCCCACAGACGCTTGTCATATGATCGTCTACACAGGCTTCGGTTTGAAGGGCCGGAATGTAGTGCTGGTGCGTTCGTGCGAAATTGTAATCTTTATCGCGGGGGCAATGGGATCGCTCAATGAGTTCACCATAGCTCATGACGAAGGCAAAATAATCGGGTGTTTGACGGGAACGGGCGGTGTTGCTGACGAAGCTGACTATCTCCTGCAGAAGTTCTCTAAAGAAACCCGCGCGAGCGTGATTCAGAACCATTACCCGGAACAATTGCTCGATGCCTGCTTGACAGCCTTGAGACCCGCTGATCGTGTGCCGCCGCCCCAGCCGGAACTGCGGTAACCTAACCATGAGCTCAACCGCCACAATCGAGACTTTTTACACCGCAAACGATCTTTGCGCAGCTGACCTCGACCACACGGACTGGGACCGGGTCAAGGCAATTCCACTCACACGGTACTGGTCAGGCAATCCCGCTCCTGCCGACCGGCACGCCGAAGCTCGGATCCTCTGGTCTGATGAATCGCTCTATGTGCGTTTTGCTTGCCGCCAGATGGAACCGTTGATCGTCAGCTCAAATCCGCAAACCAAAACGAAGACCAGGGGTTTGTGGGACCGGGATGTCTGCGAAGCCTTCCTCGCGCCGAATCTCGAACAGCCAAATCGCTATTTTGAGTTTGAAGCGGCGCCTACAGGTGAATGGATTGATCTTGCTGTTCACGTGAAACCGGGTCAGCGTGAAATCGAGTGGGACTTTGATTCAGGTATGACTACGCAGGCACGCATCGGCAAGGGCCAAGTAATTATCGCAATGAGGATCCCGTGGGGCGCTCGTATTCATAAGCCTCAACCAGGCGAACGGTGGCGAGTTAATTTGTTTCGTTGTGTCGGCAGCGGCAAGGATCGTGGCTATCTTGCCTGGCAACCAACGTACACTGAACAACCGAACTTCCACGTACCAGAGGCTTTTGGTTGGCTTGTTTTTGACGAGTAAGAATCCGCCTTCATTTCAGGTACGATTTCAGGCGCTCACGATCGGCAGCGCTCATATCCGTTATACTCACCCCAATCTTATAGCCCTCTTCGATTCGGTCTTCATCGACAGGTTCGTAGCGGACTGACGTCACGCGTATGTGAATGGGCCCGGACGGCAACTCAAGTTCAATTTCCAATGTACGGTCACCACCAGCCAGGTAGTGTCCCCCAATCCGGATGGCGGGAACGATGAGGGCCAGCCCGGTGGCGCTGATGTCCTTTGTGAAGCCACTCAGCGAAGGCAGCGGCCGCCCGCCGTTCGCCTTTTTGCCTGGATCGTGGAGTGAAAGAGTAAAGGGGAGGCGTACGCGACGCCTGGGGGCGCGGCGGTCGCCGGCATATTCTCGTAACCGGCCCACTAGTGTTCGGAGAAACTCCGACATCTCACACACCTCGTGCCCTGCTTCCCTCGAACCGGGAAAGCTGTCACTGAATGTGAGGGGAAAAGGGCGACTGGGGAAAGAATCAATCCTCGCCTAGCTATTGTAAGTAAATCCCTAAGCTGCTGGCAATGGGCAATTTTGACTTGGCCGGCAAAACTGCGCCTTGCAAAGGTCTGTCCGAGTCTACCGGCTTACCGGCGCGCGATGCTCGAAGCACGTTCGCTCGCCCGGATTTGCAGGGTGATCCGCTACGCATCCGTGATCTCATCCTCAAAAACTCTCGATCCACTAAGGGGGCAACTCATCCCCCCCTTAGGACAAACATTAGGTGTTCACCTGAGGAGCCACTGGCCGCGAACGCGCCCTCTAGGCATTGGTTCTGGTCGAGATAGCTGTACGAAACCCTCTGTCAGAACCGCGAGCGGTAGCGACCGGGTTGTACCTTCCCTGTTGAGACCGGGTCGCTACCGCTTCCAGTTCTGACAAGAACCACGTAAAGAAGCCGGTAACATGGCTGCTGGGCCAGAATCAGCGGCTAGTTTTTCAGCGGCGTCGCGGGGAGCGGCTTGCCAGCCACGTCACCATTTCTAACTCCTGATTGATCCATGAAGAACGACAAGCGGCCGGTACGACCATACTGAGCAGGCTCAGCGTTGGCAGTCCAGCTTTTTCCATCGGTTGAGACGGTGATTCGAAAACGATAGCCTGTCGTTTCAGTTCCTTCGAGGTCTTTTGGTATTAGGCCTGCAAGTATTAAAGCGGGCATATCCCCAAACTTTCCTGCGTGTTGCTGGCTATAGACCAGTTGGGCCAAGGAAATGCGCTTGAGCATGTCTTGCACGTCGGTATGATGGACGTCGATTCGGGCGTTGAAGAAAAACGCATTGCCGGCCTTCTTAACTATCTCGTGGTTTTCCTTGTCACCAACGATCCACTTGCCATCAACGCGGATCACGGCGACTGGCTCCGCCTGCTCTTTGTTGTCATCATTTTTGATTTTTACAAACACGGTCGCAGCCTCGCCGCTTATCTGTTCACCGCTAATGTCGACCTTCTCAGGGATGGCCGCTGCCAAACGTTCAAAGTCGGGCCGCAGGTCATCAAATTCTGCCGGCTTCAATCCTTCAATCGCGGGTTGATAGATGGAGAGGGCAAATGCTTCGCGAAACTTTCTTTCCCGCATCGTCTTGTAAAACGCGCGCACCGCGTCGGATGGCGACCTTGTTTGGCTCGCAGCGGCGGTTGCCGGGCTTTTCAGGGAACCTTGCGGCACAGCGTTTGTGCCGGACACCACAAGACCAGCGCCGGCGACTATGAGCGCAGGTGCGAAATTGAGGAGAAGGTAAATGGGCAGCGTGCGAGGGGTGACGGAGTTGTTCGTGAGTCTGTGCATCTGAAATCCTTAGAATGCTTGTCAGAGCGACCCGGTCTCAATCTGGGTTGAAATGCGAGGGCGGCGCGACCCTCAACCGCGAGGTGCAAGCCGCGCCGCCAGAGTGATAGACACCACACCGCCCGAAAGGGTTGCTTACGTTCCCTTCTTCCGCCCGGCTGCGAGAATCCATTCACGCCCAACCGCGTAAAGCAGTACCGTAATGGCCACAAACGGGAGGAGGGATAACAGGTCAGCATAGCCTTTAACGTGTCCCGGCGGCTCATCGAAGAATGGGTTGTGCGCAAGCATCCACGCCTTCGTGGCCTCGAGCGCGTCTGTGAAGTAACCGGCCATGAAAGCGAAAACAATGCCCGCAAGTGCTGCTCCGGCGATGTAGCCTGAAGCCATCAATACGCCTGGACTCTTGTCGCTTTCAGCGGCTAGTTCGTCTTCGGTCATGTGTACGTGTTTACGTCGCGAATTGCGATCAACAAGCCAGCGCACCATGCCGCCAATAAAGATGGGGGAAGACGCCGAGAGAGGCAGGTAGACTCCGACAGCAAAGGCGAGTGAAGGAATCCCCGCCATCTCCAGCACGATGGCAATCATTACTCCGATGAGCACCAGGTTCCAGGGAAGTTGCTGGTTGAGAATGCCCTTAATGATGTAGGACATCAGAGTGGCTTTCGGGGCGTCAAACTTCTCGACCTTCTGGCCATTAGGGCGAAACTTGTTTTGGCCGTTAATTGCCGGGTCAACGATGTACTGAGGCACGCCCTGCGCGTCCACCAGGTAGCGACCCTCGCGACCGCCCACAGTGTCCGTCTTCTGCCAGACTCTGTAGCTATTTCCATCGTCAGCGGCCTGCGATCCCTGGAGTTTTTCTTCTAGGCCGAGCTTCGACATGTCAGCGCGAAGCTCAGGCGTGAAGTTGCGTTCGATCTTGTAGAGAATCCTGCCTGAGTCGTTGACGAGGTATTCGCCTTCGCCCAAACCTTCGATCTTAGGACTGCTGGCGTCTCGCTTGAGAACGCGGTAATTGCCCGGCTCCCGCGGCTTGATATCTTCAGCGTAGGCAGGAAGCGCCCCGACCTCGCCCGGTGAAACGCCCTGAACCTTCTCGTCCACGCCGGAGAAAGTGATGCGGCGCGCGTAGATCGTGCCGTTCTCATTCAGGCCAATCAGAATCGGTCCGAGGACGAGAGCGGAAGTGATAGCTCCGACAAGGATCGCAATCTGTTGATACTTCGGCGTTGCGCCCACAAGAAACCCGGTCTTCAAGTCCTGCGAAGTGGTACCTCCGTTCGACGCCGCAATACAAACAATAGCTCCAATCGAGAGGGCAGTAACGTAATACGGCGGACCGGTCCATCCCATGAGTAAGAAAATCAGGCAGGTCAGAAGCAAGGTCGCGACCGTCATACCGGAAATGGGATTAGAGGACGAACCAATTTCTCCAGTTAGCCGAGATGAGACTGTTACGAAAAGAAATCCGAAGGCTACAATCATTACTGCGCCCAGTAAGGCAACCACAGGACTCTGTTGCAGACCAAGCTGGGGAAATGCCATGATCATCGCGATGAGTGCGATGATGCCGGCGAGCACATACTTCATCGAGATGTCCTGATCGGTGCGAGGCATGCGAGTGCTCGCCTCTTGGCCTCCGCGCAGGTCGCTCAGGCCCCCCTTCAAGCCGTGCCAGATCGTGGGAAGCGATCGGAAAAGGCTGATGATGCCGCCTGCCGCGACTGCTCCCGCGCCGATGTAGAGGATGTAATTGCTTCGTATGGCATTTGGGCCCATCCCACGAATCGGTGTCGTCCCGGGCGGGATGGCTCCAGTCGTCTCTCCACCACCAAAGTAAGCAATTGTGGGGATCAACACGAGGTAAGCGAGTACGCCGCCGGCGCACATAATCGAGGCGATGCGGGGGCCAATGACGTAGCCGACGCCCAGGAGCGCCGGGTTAACTTCAACGCCTACCGAGCCTTTGTCGTAGGGCGCCCCGAAGATTTTTTCAGGTGCTTCCTTCCAGGTGTAAAAAGCCCTGTGAGCGGCCTGGTAAAGAATGCCGATTCCGAAACCAGTGAAGATGGTTTTGGCGCCAACGTTGGTTGCGCCCGTATCGCGCGCTGCCATTTCTGCCTTGGCTTCGTGTGAGGCCGCCGCCCGCGACTCATCGGACGCTCCTGCTTTCAACACTTCAGCGCAAGCTGTGCCCTCGGGATACTTGAGAATT
Source organism: Pyrinomonadaceae bacterium (assembly GCA_051002255.1). Taxonomy (GTDB): domain Bacteria; phylum Acidobacteriota; class Blastocatellia; order Pyrinomonadales; family Pyrinomonadaceae; genus PSRF01. The sequence goes on along the minus strand of JBPCMM010000099.1, from coordinate 14 downwards.
CCATGCTGCTGCAC
>JBPCMM010000098.1:0-6931 GCA_051002255.1 Pyrinomonadaceae bacterium | reverse complement strand
TCTTCCTGTCGATTGAATTCCAGGAGACCGGCTATCTGATCTACAGGATGTTCAAGGCCGCCTACGGCGACATGCCCGGCACGCCCGTGCCACTGACGCGGCAAGAATTCCTGCCTGACACTCAGCGCGTCGGGCTGGGCGTCGTGGTCGGCACGCCTGGCTGGGAACAGGCGCTGGAGACCAACAAGAACGCATTCGCCGGCGAGTTCGTTGCGCGCTCTCGCTTCACGACTGCGTTCCCGCCGGGAAGGACGGCAGAGCAGTTCGTGGACACGTTGAACGCGAACGCGGGCGGGCCGCTGACGCAGGCCGAGCGCAACCAACTGGTGAGCGAACTGGCCTCCGGCGCGAAGACGCGGGCGCAGGTTTTAAGGTCGGTGGCCGAGGACGCTGACTTCGCGCGGGCCGAGTTCAACAAAGCGTTCGTGCTGATGCAATACTTTGGTTACCTACGCCGCAATCCAAACGACCCGCCGGACACGAGCTTTGCCGGATATAACTTCTGGTTGAATAAGTTGAATCAGTTCAACGGTAACTTCGTTCAGGCGGAGATGGTGAAGGCCTTCATTAGCTCTGGTGAGTACAGACAAAGGTTCGGCCAGCCATAATCGGACTACGCCGTGATCCTTGACGAGAGTGAACTTGCCAAGTCCGCGAGCGCAGCGAGCGGGGCAGTAGCCCGACTGTTAAGGAGGGCTACTCCTCAAGTTAGCCGAAGCAAGGTCCCCGAAACCTCGCAGAAGAGAGACGAACACTCCTTAGTGAAACCCAATGTTGAGGAGCCCTCCTTGACAGTCGGGCTACTGCCCGCTCATTGCGGGTGAGACGCCCGCGGTCCCAGTAGAGATCAGGTCTACTATTAACTATTAACTATTAACTATTAACGATTTACGATTTACAACCCTCAGTCGCTGCCGTAGCGGATCTCCATGTGGCGGATGCGGTAGCTGGCGGCAATCAACACCAGGATTGTCACTATGATCAGGCTCGGCACCGCGATCCACGCAGGCGTTGGTTCGGCTACGACCGCAAAGGGTCCTTCGGATACAGGAACAGGTGTGAGCGAATGGAGATAGTGGATGACACTGATCTTTTTGAGCAACGGCGGCAGCAGGAAGTTGAGCCATTCCCAACCATAAAGCACCAAAGCGGGAATAATGGGATTGCGAACAAACAGACCAACGACCATGAAAAATGCCCCATAACCAATGCACGCGAGGATGGTGATTCCGGCGTAAGTAAGCAGTTGGCCCAGACCCGAACCGTCAAAGAAGAAGCGCGCGCTTTCTGATGGAAAGTGAGGAAGGTAAAGCAGGAGCATGCAAATTACTGTTGTCCCGGTGAAGAGAATGATCGAAGTGACCAGGCCGGATAAATATTTCCCGAAAACCAGCACCTCACGGCGCACCGGACTTAAAAAATAGAAGTGCAGACTGCGGTCAACGATATCGCCGCGGAACAGATTCATGAATATCCACGCACAGCCAAAGAAAACAACCGTTCGTAGAATCAGTCCGCCGTAATAAACGGCAAAGATCATGCTGTATTGAGTGAAGTCCTGCCACTCGCGGCCCGGCGGCGTAAACGGAGCCAGCAGGGCAAGCGGCAGAATCGGAATCAGCGCCAGCAGATAAAGCAGAATAGAACGCCTGCCGAGAAAGTTCTTCTCGATTTCGATACGGAAGATGGCGCGAATCTGGCGCAGCCAGAGCGACCAGGGTAGCGGTCGTTTCTGGGTCTTACTTTCCGGAGCTATGTCTACAGTTGAACTCATGATCTCCTTGGAGTGCGCTGACCTGTCAGCGCTTTAGTCGGTGCGGCCTATCGCACCCGACCCGAGTTGAATCAGGACCAAAAAAGCGGCGACAGGTCGCCGCACTCCACATTAGGAACCTCCGCCTTCGGCGCCTATCAGGTAACCGTACACAGCGTTAAGGTCGTCATCGACGGGAGCAATTGACTCGATATTGATCTCGCCCTCGGCAACCACGCGATTCAATAACAGGTAGAAGCTGTCCGCATCGCGTGTGCGAACGAAGAGACCCAAGCGGTCTTGATGCAACCTGGCTTCGACCACGTTATCCTCGTCGAAGACATGCGCGGCCAGCTTAGCGGGCTTGTCGCAACGAATCAGAATCTGCATCGGATGCTCTTCCATCTCATCGCGCACGCCGTGAATGTTTCCTTCCGCCACGACGTAGCCGTTGTTAACCAGCACAACGCGGTCAGACATCATGTCAACTTCGTGGAGAATGTGACTGGAGATGATCAGATGCAGACCATCAGCGGCCAACTTCCGAAACAGTGCGATTGTTTCAGAGCGCACCATCGGGTCCAGACCGTTTAGGGGTTCGTCAAGAATCAGCACCGCGGGTTGATGAGCAATTGCCTGGGCCAGCCTGATTCGCTGGCGCATGCCTTTGCTATAGGCCGCCACTTTTCGATCCGCCGCGTCGAGCAGATTTACACGCTCGAGCGCCGTCATCGTGAAGCCGTCAGCCTTCTGTCTGTCGAAACCGTGAACCAGCAGAAATGACTTAATGAACTCGCGGCCCGTCAACCCGCGTGGGAAAGAATCAAACTGCGTGCAATACCCGACCTTACGAAAAAGCTCTTCCGGCCTGTCAGTGGGTATACAGAGAAGCGTGATACTCCCGCGAGTAGGACGCAGCAACCCCGTCATTAGATTCATCAACGTGGACTTGCCGGCGCCGTTGGGCCCGACGAGACTGGTGATGCCGGGACCAATTTGCAAATTGACCCGGTTGACTCCGAGAATCTCTCCATAAAACTTGGAGACATCGTCGAAGAGGATCTGAGAATTTCGAACCTCAGAATTTCGGATTTCGGATTTCGGATTTCGGATTTTGTCCCGACCAATCTTGAGTTTTGGTTCTTCCTCGATCATAGATTCAACAGCTTCCGTCAGACTGCTCGGCTTTGGTTACACAAAATCCGAAATTCGAATCCGAATTCCGAAATTCTTCATTTGACCACTTCGTAGGCCTTTACCTTTCGCGAAAGCAAAGCCAGACAGATGGCACAAACTACAAAGAGCGCGGCCCACGAAGCCCAGAGTGGTGGCTCAGTCAGCACGACCCCTTTCACGACGACATCGTCGAAGTCAGTTACAAACGTTGTGGTGCGCTCAAACGTACCGAAAAGCCCGGCGGAAATATTCTTCATGAGCGCGCCCAGACTGATAATGTGCCCCCACCTGGTGCGAAATATGACGTTTACCACTTCGCCAAATACGGAAGGGATGAAGAACAGGCCCAGGATTGCGCCGCTGGCAATTACCCTCCACTTAACCAGTGCCGAGACTGCCTGCGAAAGCAGCGCCAGAAGCAATATCCAAACCATACTACCGATGAAAATCGCGCTCGCGATCCAGACATTGTCGACGAACCAGCGCGCACCTTCTAGATAAGACTGGAAAAGAAATAGCAATAACTGCGGCACCCAGGTCATTGCTGAAAGCAGAATCAACAATACGGACATCTTGCCGGCTACATATTCCGCACGTGAAAACGGCCGGCACAAGTAGAGCGGCAACGCGTTGTTTCGTAAATCGCGCGAGACCAGGGGCGGCCCTACCAGCAGGGCGACGAAGAACGCAAAGCCGTTCTGGAGATTTACAAACGTCTGGAAGAAAGATGCATCGATTGGAATCAGCTCCCGGACATTCACTTGCAAGATGGCAATGGCGTTCACATTGTGATGGAGATAAATCAAGACTGCTTCGACCAGGAGGGGAATAAAGCAGATCGCAAAGAAAGCCGTGAAGAGTTTCGATTTGAACACGTCGCGAAAAGCATGACGCGGAATTATCAAGAACCGGCTCCATTCAGGAGTCAGTGCCCCGGAATAATTCCGGTAGCTGTGTTCATAGACTGCCATGACCGTTCTCCATAGCTTTCAGGAAGATGTCTTCGAGGGAATCGCGCTTGTAACTTAAACGTCTGATTTGCATCTGCTGGTCAGCGGCAATGCGATAGAGATCGCGAACCTCGATTCCTTCCGGCAACACAATTTTCACTCGATGGTCGCCTGTCAGGGCGTACTCGCAACCGAGGTCCGCAACAGCTGCTGCGAATTTGTTTTGGTCTCCACGCGTTTCCAGTACCAGAAATTTCCGATTCGCTTTGCGTTCTTCTTCAAGATTGCAATAAACGGCGATGCGTCCGTCCTTGAGAATCAAGATCTCTTCGCAACACTCCTCAACATCCCGAAGCAAATGCGACGACAAAACAATATTGGCCTGACCGCTGTCGCGAATCTCTCGAATCAATCGGATCATTCGAGCACGGGCGGGCGGATCAAGACCGTTGGTAGGCTCGTCTAGAAAGATCAGTTTCGGGCCATGGACAATCGCCTGGGCCAGCTTGGCCAGTTGTTTCATGCCCAGCGAGTAAGTCTCCAGCCCGCGGTAACGCGCTTCACCCAGTCCAACATAAAACAGCGCCTCATGGGCGCGTTCCAACGCGGCTTCGGGTGGCATGCCTGACAACTCGGCCATCAAACGCACCAGATGTACGGCGCTCATTTTCGCGATGAAAGAATCGCGCTCGGGCATGTAACCAATAAGTGCGCGAATCTGTTTAGCGTCGGTAAGAATATCCTTGCCAAAGATATGCGCGGTGCCGGACGAAGGTGGGTGAAACCCCAGCAGCGTGTGAATCAAGGTGGTCTTGCCGGCGCCGTTGGGACCAAGGAGTCCGATGGCCCGGCCGCGTAATTCTCCGCACAGACCTTTCAGAATCGGGCGCCCGCCAAACTCAACACTTAATCCATTGAGATCAATTACGGGAGCGAAATTCGAAGGGTCCTGAAGGCTTTTTGGTTCTGGAAGCTTTGTGGCCGTTGCCATGCCCATACGTTATATCGTTCTGTCCTGATAATTCCAAACGAAACCCAGGCCGAATGCAGTACCCATGAGTACAAATGCGCCGATGAATGCAAACGCTTCTGTGGGCGCTAAAGTTCTGCCTATCGCCAGAATTCCGATCAGGAACACTGGAAGATTCAGTACGAGCGCGGAGGCAAGCGGGAAGACCGCAGCAGGCCGGCAACCACCGAGGCGTTTGCGCAGCCAGAATAGCGAAGGAGCGTAGGCCAGGGAAAAAAGCAGCGCCGCAATGATCAGGGACATGACAGTGGCGCCCTTGATGTCTGCGGCGCTAAGGTTCTCACCTTCTATAACGTAAAAAGTCAGCAGGATTGCTGACAGGCCAAGCAGCCACGAGCCGAGGGAGATGGAGATGAGTTTCATTGTGTTGGCCTTTGGTGTTTGGTCTTAAGTCTTCGAGCCTTGGTGCTTTGTACTTTGAACTTCGTGCTTTTAGTTTGTGTAGTTTGAGTGTGGATTCGAGGAACCACAAACAAAATACAAAGCTCAAAGCTCCAAGTTCAAAGCTAAAGTTCAATTCAAAGGCCAAAGACCCAAGACCCAATTCCTACTTTTTGCCCATGCCGCGCTGAAGGATGTGTTGAATCTCGAGCGCGTTAGGCATTCCCAACAGCGTCGCCGGACTCAAGCCGAATGGTCCGCCTTCGGTATTCGCAGCAAAGGTGATGCTGTCCCCTTGCGCATACGCGTAGGCCAGGGTGGGTGGCATGTCGGCCGCCATAGCTTTGATGGCTTGCTGTTGCTCCTTAGGCAAACTGTTCGCGGAGCTGGCGATTCGTTCCGCGAAGGGCTGCACCAGGGGCGCAAGGTTGTGATAGAAAAGCGCCGAGAAGTTTGCATTACCATCGGCCGGTAACCCGGTAGTGAAGCGGGTCGAACGCAGTAGAGTGTAGCCCGCTTCCTGCGACCTCACGGATCTCTCGACCAGAGCCCGGCTGGGACCGATGATCATGTAGCCGTTCACATAAGTGAAGTTCACTTCGACGCCAAAGTCTGCAGAGCGTAACTTGTAGTAAGTGCGGCCGCTGATGTCGGCACGATCCCAGGCCAAACCAGTCTTATTAAACTTCGCAGACTCCTTGTTGATCTCCGCAACGACACGTTCGAGCGTCTTGAGCAGATGCTGAGGGTCGTTCACTTCAAACACCATCTTCCACGACGGGGTCGGGAGAATGGGTCCGTCGATTGCGAAAGCGAACTCCCCGCCGAGAGGCGCTGCAATGTCTTTTCGGATATCCAGTCCCCGCTCGGCCTGAAGCTTGTCCAGGTTTTTCCGAAGATCAGGTGAAACCGTTTCCACAACTCCGAGCAGATCGTCTACGAGGGCCGTGGGGTCTTTGACCACGAAACCCGCAACCACGTTCGCGTCAGGGGAGATGTATTCGAGCGAACCCATCGGCTCGGGCGCGGCCAGCCACGAAGGGAGGCCCCGCTGTGCTTCGTTAAACGAAAGGACTGCCCGGGTGTGGGTCTTGCCCTGGCTGTCTTTCTGATCGAGGGCGAAATATTTGAGATTGAGAATCCCGAGCTGCTTCAGCGCACCTTCATGTTGCGCGGCATCCTTGCCTTTCGTCAGCTCTCCTTTTGCTTTCTCGATAACCTTCTCGAGATTCGCAGCCACTACCAGACCCGCTCCGTCCTGATAGACGCCGGCAATGCGGTTGTGGAAAGCGGTCGCGGTAAAGCTACTCTTGCCGCCCTTTTGTAGAACCGTCGCGAGATCCTGCAACTGCTGTAGTTTCGGACTGGCTGCGAACAGATCGTTTTGAATCCAAACGTACAGGTCGTTGTTCCTCTTTTCCGCCTCGGGCGTGGTCGCGACAGCCGTCAGTGGGTTATCGATAAAAAGAATCGTTGGTCTGCCCTGGGGATTACCTGCGTACCTGGCAATCTGCTGCTCGAGAAACTGCCGGAAGTTGGCAGCATTCTTTAGCTCAGCCAGTACCAAAGGAGACGTCGGCTCGCCTTTCTCGTTAGTCGAGACAGAGACCGCGATTTCATCTCCAAGATAATCACCGAACT
>JBPCMM010000097.1:0-5253 GCA_051002255.1 Pyrinomonadaceae bacterium | reverse complement strand
ATCACATGCTGTTAACCCATCGCGACGATGTTGCCGACCACGGGTTGTTTGCCGAGAAATTTGGTTGCGAGCGGGTTATGCATGCCGCAGATGGTGCGCGCAGACTGGGACTCGAACGAATTATCGAGGGTGAAGAAGAACTGAAGCTGGACGACGATCTCATTGTTATACCGACGCCCGGTCACACACGAGGACACGTGGTTTTCTTATACCGACAAAAGTTTTTATTTACCGGCGATCATTTGGCCTGGTCACCGGAGCGGAAAACGCTGACTGCCTTTCGCAGCGTGGCCTGGTATTCCTGGCCCGAGCAAACGCGTTCTATGGAAAAGCTCTTGAACTACGATTTTAAGTGGATACTACCCGGGCACGGTGACATTCATCACGATAGCGTTAATAACATGCGGGAACATTTGAAGCGCTGTCTTGCGTGGATGAAGAGGCAAAGCTGATCGGTTGAAGTCCGCCGGAATTCAACTATTTGAAAACGGGGAAACAATGAACAGAAACCAAAAGATCGCCATTGGCTGCGGAGGTGCAGGATGTCTGGGTTTACTTGTAGTCGCAGTTGCCGCGGCGGGCCTGTACTTTCTTTACGGGCGGCGACCACCCACGTCTGACCGCAATTCAAACTTCAACATAAACACAAACCGCGGCTCGAACAGCAACACCTCAACCGACTCTTCAGATGAGACGACGCCCTCCTCTTCAAAGTCTGATGATGACAAGCATAGGCTCTTTCATGCTGCTGGCGCCGCTAACGACATTGCCCTTTTTCAAAGGGTAATGACGAGACTCGGATTGTTTAAGGCAGACGGCTCGCCCAGCGACGACTATTCGGACTTTGTCAGGGATCACGTTGGTTGGTTGTTGAAGAATTCCGACTTCACGCGAACTGTTGACACGCCCGAGAGAGCGAGAGCTTACGTGGACGCGCATCTGGACGATTAACGACTGGGTTGCCAAGATTCCTTCTCGGCGACGCACAGAACCATTTGCGGTAGCCAATGGATCCAGCACTCAGCCCCAGCAGCAACCACTCACCCCACCGCTCCGCGATAGCCCAATTCCCAGCCCTCAGCAGGAGCAGGAGCGAGAGGCCGGAGGCCGGATCAATCAGTGTTTGATAACCAATGTTTGGCTACCGGTTCCGTGCCTTGAGTTGGCCCCCTGCTTGAGTTGAGTGTTGGGATCCATTGGCTACCGCAAATGGTTCTGTGCGTTGAGTCAGTTAATTCGGGGGCCCGTGCGGTTTCGCGCCCGTTTTGTTATGTTGAATGTTGTCAGTGGTCACCCGTCATTCGCACAACGGCTCCGAAATTATTCGTTGCTCCGTTCTATAAAGGCTGCAACCTAAGGACAACGGACGACGAACAACTGACGAATTTCTAATGACTCCCGAACGCATCCGCAATTTTTCCATCATTGCCCACATTGATCACGGCAAGTCAACCCTGGCAGACCGTCTGCTTGAACTGACAGGTGCGGTTACCGGTCGTGACATGTCCGAGCAAGTTCTTGACAACATGGACCTCGAACGCGAGTGCGGCATAACGATTAAGTCGCACGCGGTGAGACTCAACTATACAGCCCGAGACGGCGTGGCTTATATTTTGAACCTGATCGACACCCCCGGCCATGTCGATTTTTCTTACGAAGTTTCGCGATCGCTCTCTGCCTGCGAAGGCGCGCTGCTCGTAGTCGACGCATCGCAAGGTGTGGAAGCGCAGACGCTGGCTAATACTTACCTGGCACTCGATAACAATCTGGAACTGATTCCGGTAATCAACAAAATCGATCTGCCAGGCGCCGAACCGGAAAAGGCAATCGAGCAGATCGAACACCTGATCGGTCTGGAAACACATAATGCGGTTTTCACCAGCGCCAAAACCGGCGAAGGCGTGGCTGAGGTTTTGGAAGCGATCGTGCGCGATGTGCCGCCGCCTAAGGGTGATCCCGACGCACCGCTGAAGGGCCTAATCTTCGATTCCTGGTACGACTCCTACCGCGGCGTGATCGTTTTGTTCCGGATTATTGATGGGACCATTCGCCCGGGAATGAAGATCCGGTTTTTTAATACAGGTCGCGACTATCAGGTCGAAACCCTCGGAGTAAATAAGCCGCGGCCGACGCCGATCGATAAACTTGGTGTGGGTGAAGTGGGATTCTTGACGGCTTCGATTAAGGAAGTCGCTGATGTTCAGATTGGCGACACTATCACCGAAGCTGCTCGCCCAACCAAAGAACCGTTCCCGGGCTTCCAGGAGATCAAGCCCATGGTTTTCGCGGGCCTTTATCCGGTAGACACGAATCAATATGAAGAATTGCGCGACGCCCTCGATAAACTCCGTTTGAATGATGCGTCCTTCTTCTATGAGCCTGAGTCTTCAACGGCATTGGGTTTCGGATTTCGCTGTGGCTTTCTGGGGTTGCTGCACATGGAAATTGTGCAGGAGCGCCTGGAGCGGGAGTTTAATTTGGCCTTAATCACCACGGCGCCGAGTGTGCGTTATACCGTAACGACCACCGATGGGCAGGTTGCAGACATTGATTCGCCGGCCAAGATGCCGGATCCCGGGCGCATTGTTAAAATAGAAGAGCCGGTGATTCGCGCCACAATCCTGACTCCTGACGAATACCTTGGCGGCATCCTGCCCCTGCTCGAAGAGAAGCGTGGGGTTCAAAAGGGCTTTGAATACATTGCCAGCAATCGAGTGATGCTTACCTATGAACTGCCGTTGAATGAGATTGTGCTCGACTTCTACGATCGCTTGAAGTCCGTATCGCGCGGCTATGCTTCCCTCGACTACCACCTGGCGGGCCATTGGGAGAGTGATCTTGTCAAACTTGACGTGCTGGTTGCCGGCGAGCCTGTGGACGCCCTCTCACTGGTGCTTCATCGCGACACCGCGCAGGCGAAAGGCCGTCTGTTGACGGAGAAGATGAAGCAGTTAATCCCGAGGCAACTGTTCGAGGTTCCCATTCAGGCGGCCATCGGCAACAAGGTAGTAGCGCGCGAAACCGTAAAGGCCCTGGGAAAAAACGTAATCGCGAAATGCTACGGCGGCGACATATCGCGTAAGCGCAAGCTGCTTGAAAAACAGAAGGAAGGTAAGAAGCGGATGAAGAAAGTCGGCCGCGTGGAAATTCCGCAGGAAGCATTTCTGGCAGTCTTGAAAGTCAACGAATAAACATCAGCACTTACCGTTGGAGCATTGAAAATGAGCAATCTTGTGTTGGCCCTTCTCTCTTTGTGCTTTTTCACTCCCGCTTTCTCGCAACAATCCGATCATCGTATAAAGATGGACCATGTTGAGAAACCTGCGGCCCTGGTGCCCGGGCTGGGTTCGCACCATCATCCCGTTTCCACAAAGAATGATGAAGCGCAGAAGTTTTTCGATCAGGGATTTCGTTTCGTCTACGCATTCAATCACGACGAAGCCGTTCGTTCCTTTAAGCGAGCCGCCGCACTCGACCCGCAAATGGCCATGGCCCACTGGGGCATAGCACTGGCGCTTGGTCCAAATATTAATCTCGACGTCGACCCGGCACGCGAAAAGGCCGCATACGAAGCCGTGCAAAAAGCGCTGGCGCTGGCGGCGCGAGCGCCTGAGATCGAACGTGCTTACATTGAAGCGCTAGCTAAAAGATATTCAATTGATCCTAACGCCGATCTGAAGCAGCTCGCCGTCGCCTACAAGAATGCCATGGGTGAACTCGTCAGACGCTACCCCGACGATCTCGACGCAGCTACACTCTATGCCGAAGCGGCAATGGACCTGCGCCCCTGGCAGTTGTGGATGTCTGACGGCAAGCCCGCGGAAGGTACGGAAGAGATCGTTGCTGTACTCGAATCCGTTCTGCGGCGTGATCCCAACCACATCGGAGCTATTCATTACTATATCCATGCCATAGAGGCGTCACCCAATCCGGAACGCGCGCTCGCTTACGCGCCAAAACTAGCTGAGAGTGTTCCTGCAGCCGGTCACCTGGTTCATATGCCGGCGCACATCTATCAGCGAACCGGGGACTACCACTTGGCCGCTCGCAGCAACAAGGCAGCAGCCGAAGCGGATGAGGCCTACTTCAAGGCCTATGGAAGCACGGGTCTCTATCCGCTGATGTATTATGCTCATAACCTGCATTTTGAAGCTTACGCGCACGGTATGTCGGGGCGTTTTGCGGATGGGATCAGTGTAGCCGACAAGCTGGCTACCTTTGTCAGGCCACACGTTAAAGAGATGCCCATGGCCGAGGGATTCATGCCCGCGCCGACACTTATTCAGCTACGCTTCCGAAAATGGAACGAGATTCTCGCGTTGCCGAAACCTGATGCATCTCTGCCTGCAACCACTGCCTTCTGGCACTTCGCTCGCGGCGTGGCATTCTCGGCGACAGGTCGCCTGGAAAACGCCACCAGTGAACGTTCGGCGTTTCTAAATGCAGTAAAGGCTGTTCCCGCCGATGCGACCATCGGACTGAACCCCACCATCAAGGTTTTCAAGATTGCGGAAAATGTTTTAGAAGCACGTATAGCGGAAGCAAAGCGTGACAGCAGCACCGCAATCGAGCTTTTGCGAAAGGCAGTGGAAGCTGAAGATTCGCTTTCCTATGACGAGCCACCTGGTTGGTTTATGCCAGTGCGCGAGACTTTGGGTGCGGCACTCTTAAGAAGCGGCGACTACGCGGGCGGGGAAAAGGTGTTCCGTGCAGATCTGGAAAGGAATAAGCGCAACGGTCGCTCACTTTTCGGACTCAAAGAAGCCCTCAAGGCGCAAGACAAACATTACCCTGCCATTTTGGTGCAGCGAGAATTCGAGAATGCCTGGAGGCATGCCGACACGAAACTCAGGCTCGAGGATCTATAGGTTTCAGCTTCGCCATGTCCTCCAAATTGATGATGTCCCGGTACTGAAAATCTGAGGCGAACTGCATTTTTATGATTCGCATGGTAGGCTAACGGACCGAATTAAGTAGTCGGGTCAGGCTCATGCGAATGATTGTGAAGGCGTCTAAAAAGGAAAAACAACCGCGGACGATTCAACCCTCCAAAGAGGTAACAATCTTTTGCGATGGCTCGAGCCTTGGGAATGGCCGAGCAGAAACTCGGGCTGCGGCGGTAGCTTTGCTCGGCTTCAAGGGTGTCTGGCGCTCGGTCGGCACGTATCTTGGCACTGCGACCAACCAACAGGCTGAGATTGCGGCCGCAGCCGTGGGTCTCGAAGCCTTGCGCGAACCGTGCCGCGTTCATCT
>JBPCMM010000096.1:0-9022 GCA_051002255.1 Pyrinomonadaceae bacterium | reverse complement strand
CGGGCTTGCTGCATGGGCACATTGCATCCACGGGATTCGGGGGAGGGCGATTGGATAACAATCATCCAACGGCCAACTAATTAACGCGCCTATATTAAGCACGAATCGGAAAGTTTTGAAAGATGTGTTCGCCCTTAATTGCACGGTTGGTTATACCGAATCGGATCTTTGTTTTAGCCACGCGCGAACGGGAGCGCCAGTCGAAAAGTCGTAAAAGCCGAGATCTTTCTGAGACAGCATTTTAGTCAGCAGAATAATCTGGCCAGTGTGCATTGAGAAATGCTCAGTCACATGATAGATGGCTTCGAGCGCTGTAACTTTGGTTCCTTGAATCTCATGCTGCTCGAGACAACGCTCGAGGTCCAATCTCGCGAGTACGATATCCACATCCCCCAGCGCTTCGCGGAGCGAGGATAGTAATTCACTATGCGGTATCATTGCCCGCTCATCGAACTCACTTTGCCGAGCGCGCGCGTCGATCTCCCCGCCCAAACCACTGACGATCCACTGTCTGGCGTTGCCTGCGAGATGTAAGCAAAGATTACCAATACTGTTTGATTCTGGGCTTGCCCGCCACCACACTTGCTCGTCAGTTAGAATGTTCAGGCAACTTTCGAGCTTTGGCAGGTACTCGCTTTGCAAGAGTTGGCGCGCGTGCTGCACAAAGGCACGCGAGACTTCGTTGTCCTGGGACCTATTCTGACTATTCACTGAAGTGGAAATAACGGCCCTGCATCAATCAGCCTGGTCATCCGGGCCCGTCGCCTCTGGCTTTCGTTTATGTTTTGCTTTCCGACCAGCAGGTCTGGCCTTCTCGTCAGGCTTTGCATGACTCATCGGGTGTCCCGGTGGGGCCGAAGGCTTTCTAATGCTGCCGAAAATCGGCCGCTCTCTGGTTGCCTTTTTCCGCCGAGGTGCTTCTGTCCCCATTTCAACACTTCCTTGCGCGTGCCGGTGCTCACACGCGCAGACTTTTTGTGGATGCTATGCCGCTCCTCAGCGAGTGTCAATTGACAGATTGACAGTAACGGGCCCTGCCCTCCGGGTAGGAGGGTGGAGTACTTTGAGTGAGCTTGTTCTAGAAACCGGGGAGTCGGGACGAACCCCTCCGGAAGGATTGCTAAATTTCGCTTGGGCGCGGAGTATCAGATAAGAACTTGAGGGCGTTAGCGGTCTCGACGCTCCGCTTCTGCTGTAATTCATTAACCCAATTGGTTACCGTTTTCACCATTTCGCGCGCAGTTTGGTGAGGCGAATTTATCTTCCGTTCACCCGTTTGCTGGCTCTTTAACTGGCCCTTCTTGATAACCCGAACTGTTTTCTTCCCTGGCATCGTCTGTTTACCTTCGTTTCTTGTTTCTTAAGAACGCTTTTCCTCTCCTGAAGTTCCGTAATCCCCTTTGATCCCTATTTGCAGAACTTAGTTGCTCGCTTATCTTGCAAAGACCGAGCCGAAGAGTGGTTAAGCCCAGATACCGTGTGAATCCTACGCCTTGGAAGCCCATTAGACGGGTTTACTGCAATCATCGGGTCCGAAATGCTGGTAAATACGTACAGGCCTTTGGGAGCCCCGTAGGTTTTCGCAACAGCCCCTGTCCGGGTCTTTTCCTTCTCTTGCATATCCAGCCGCCAGATGTTCTTCTGCGTCTGATAGACCACAAAGCAGAGGCCGGCAACGGCTCCGGCGTTAACGTATTTCAGGCCGCTAATCATGTATCTCGTGCCAAACAGAATCAACAGGGTATTGATGACGACGAGAGCCAGCCTGAACTCAGTGGGTCCCAGTTTAAGATAGCTGATGGTTAGACGGTCGGTGGCCGAGAAAGCCAAAAACGCGCTCACCGCAAAAGCCGCGAACACCGCCAGCAGAAATAGAAGCTGGTAGCGAGACTTTTCGGGAAGGATGAATGCGTAGCCGATTACGACTGAGCACAAGAAGATGTAGTCGAGCAGGTGATCCATATAGTAACCCCACCTCAGCAGTCCCGTGTTGCGATATTTGCCCAACTTTCCGTCGTAGTGATCCGTGACGTACTGGAAGAAGATCATCACTGATACACCCCACAACCAGCGAACGTCAGTGGCAGCTAGATAACTGAAACCCAGAATGAGCAGCGACCAAACCAGTGTCATCATTGTCAGATGATGACTCTGCAACCACGCCGGTATTCTGGGTAAAACGCATGGCGATAACCGCCGCTCGAGTGGCGAAAGAAAAGATGTGTTGGTTTTATTCGCTCCGCCGAATTGTTGATTTTGCATTTTTATAAACCTGAAATTGGATTCTTCCGAAAACCCATGAGCAAACTGCAAGCCAGGCACCAACCCCAGGAATTCTGTTATTTCTCATTCCTAAGCTGAGGCGAAAGCCCATCGAGATTGGAAGAGTCTTTCAGGTGAAGCAATTTTCTGACTGTTTTCTGGAGGGGAACCTGCGGCGGCTGCGGTGAGGCGAGCAGGTCGCTCCGGTCAGATAAAAACCACGGACTGTGAGCTGGGAATCTCAAAGCGCCTGCGGCAGCTCTTGCACGCCAGCATGTCGTCAATGCGCACCATGTAATCCCGGGATTTTTGGAAATGCGCACGATCCTGCTCGTTCGCGCCTCGCGGAGGCGCTGGCTTTCTGGTGCGCTTTAGCCAGCGCACATCAAATTCGCCCCGTGCCCGACAGTGGGGACAACTGAAGGTTGCTTTTTTTACTTCCTGCTTTTCGTTAAAGAAATCTTGTTCGTTCATATGATTATTGTGCTACTGGATCCAACAATAAGAGGATGATCTCCGCTCCCAACCCTCTATCGCTCTTCATGGATGTCATCGTGCTCACACAGCTCACGTAGATACCGAAAACTGTAGATACCCGTCTCGTGCCCATCGCTCCAGCGAAAATTTAATGCGTAGCGGCCTACGATACTCAGGTCAGTTATCGTCAACTCCTGCGAGATCGTCTCTGGCTTCAGAACGCGCTGACCGGTCCACTCGTTGACGCACTGGGCGCATGGGCATGCACGTCTCAGCCCCGCAGCTGAATACCGGCAGACGTGATCGTCTGCCCAGGTGATACGCAGGCCGGCGTCCCCTACCTGGTTGATTTCGCGAGGTTCAATAGCCGTCCCGCGCCTCGCAGTTGCATCCACGACTACTCCTTCACGATCGAACTCAGGTCACAATTCAGCAGCTGAGCATGTCCAAATTCTCTGCCCCGACTTGAACGGGTTTTCTTGCCTACTACCCCTGCCTGCTGCCGTCTGCATTCTTGACTGCCTGCTCGACCGCGTCAGCCTTTACTTTCCAGTGGGAAGCATCCCAGACCACTTTGCCCTTCCGCAACACTAGCACCTGCGGTGACTCGTGGGCCACGCCCGTTCTCTGCTCAATCTCCTTCGAGAGGTTACCCGCGCCTTGCACCTCGACGAGTGCCACCTCTCCATCAAAGCGAGACATCTCGTCGTAGGCTGCCGCGCTAATCGGACACGTCGTACTATGCTTGAAAACTACCACCGGAGCATCCTGCGACCGGTTGGCCAGTTCCTCAAATGACTCAACACCCGTAATTCTCACAAAGCTTTCTCCCTTTACTAGCCGTCCTCTAAGATTCGATTGATATTAGCTTACTGGATCGAACTACAACAACGCCTGAGATCATGGCCAGTAATTTCTAACCCAGTTCCGCGGTTTTTGACAGGGTTTCACCTGGAAAGAGACTGAAATTCTATTGACCTCCTCCCCGGACAGGCCTATCGTCCCCGCTTAGACGATAAGCCAGCAGTCGAACCCGTTGGAAACATTCAAAAGCTAACATGGGCGCGTTCGGAGTTTCCAGTCTGCCTCCACGAACAGGATTCCGCGTTGACAGCTTGGAAAGTCGAGCCTACTCTATATCCGTCTTACAACACTCTTTCGTTTATCTTTTGAGGATCTCCGGAAGTACCGTCTCCGGTCGCGACCAGAAGCGATCTATACTTCAAAAGTCTTCAATCCTGGCGATGTTCTCACGAACACGTCATTAGCGATTAGGCTAGCCGCTGATCGGCCGGCGCGGTGCTCCCACTCCTCTTCCAAGGCAGTACAAAGAAATCTGGACACGAAGTAGATCAAAGGCAAGATCATCCCGGAAATGCACGCCTGAGGTTTTCCAGCAGACATTGAAGAGGCTAGACCAACGTTGCAAATTACCTTCGCTGAAGAAATCAAGGGGCAGCTACTTAACGAGAGGAGTTACGATGCTGCGGTCGTGGCCGTGGGTCGTAATCCGGCCACCTGCAAGATCGTTTTTGATCAAAAACAGTGGCCAACAGTTTCTCGGCAGCACGCTCAGTTTCACCTTCACAACGACTCTTGGTTTTTGGCCGACAGCGGTTCCACCTACGGCACATTCCTTAACGGGCAACTGATCAAGGAACCCACCAGAGTGGAGGTAGGTTCACGCATACAGTTCGGTCCTGATGGCCCCCTGCTCGTGGTTACCAGAATCGAGAGCAAGGTGGACAGATCGCTGGAGACGAATGAAACCGTTGTTGAGGAGGCCCCGCTAGTATCTGCCCCTGCGCCAATCCCGGATCTGCAAGCAAGCGTTCAGGCTAGACCCACTCAAGCACCGAAGAGTAAGCCAGTGGAACCAGTCTTCGTCGAACTGTCGGGCTTGGGAACGGCTCGACTCCAACGAATTGAACTCAACAAAGATGTGATCCGCTTTGGCCGCGATCAGGCGCTCGAAGGTGTTATCGATGCAGCCGCGGCAGTTGTCTCGCGCAGGCATGCAGAGATTCGCCGGCAAAACGGGAGGTTTATCGTTGTCGACTTGGGGAGTTTCAACGGAACCCTCCTCAACGATCGGCGAATAGCCGAGCCCGAGCTGCTTCATCACAATGACAGAATCGAACTGGGCCCTGGAGGCCCAACCATCCGCTACCTGGATCCGGCGAATCCGCCGCCTCCCATAGCAAACCAACCTGCTCAGAATGCGGGGATATCCTCGGGAGAATTGGCACGGAGGGTGGCCGCGCCTTCGGGCATGCTAGCCACGATGGTGCTTCGTTCAGAGACTCCGATGCAGATCACCGGAGGCGCGGGTGCGGGAATGTTCACCGAGCGGCCTTTCGGCAGCACGACTCGGATGACCATTGGTCGGGGTGAAGATTGCAATATTCGTCTCGATGGTCTGTTGATTTCCAACCGCCATGCCGCTGTTGTAAACACAGACTCGAACTTAACGATTGAGGATCTTAGTTCGACAAACGGCACTTACGTTAACGGTGCCCGGATTACCGGTCGTAAACCGATCCGGCCCGAAGACGTCATACAGATTGGCCCGTTTGTTTTAAGGGTTCACCCGCAACGCGGCATTACGGTCTTTGACACCAGGGCGAAGACCCGCATTGATGTCTTCCAGGTAACCAAGGAAGTAGCTAACCGCTCAGGCCCGGGAAAGGTCCGGCTGCTGGATGAAGTCTGTTTGAGTATTCAGCCTAACGAGTTTGTCGGGATGCTTGGCCCGTCGGGTGCCGGTAAGTCCACCCTGATGGACTCGCTCAATGGAATGCGTCCGGCTTCGAGTGGCCAGGTCTTGGTCAACAACCTCGATCTCTATCAACACCTCGAGTCTCTTAAACTTTCGATCGGCTACGTTCCGCAAGACGACATCATCCACCGCGAACTGACGGTTTACCGCACACTCTATTATGTCGCGCGCCTAAGACTCTCGCGCGATATTTCGGCTAAGGAAATCAATCAGATTGTGGCTGAAGTGATGGATGTTACCGGACTCTCCGAGCGCCGAGATGTTCCCATCTCGCAGCTTTCCGGCGGACAGCGCAAGCGCGTCTCAATTGCGGTAGAGCTTATTACCAAGCCCTCAGTCATTTTCCTGGACGAGCCGACCTCAGGTCTCGACCCGGCCACGGAAGAGAAAGTTATGAAGCTGTTCCGTCAGATTGCTGAGTCTGGAAGAACAGTTATCCTAACCACGCATGCCATGGAAAACGTCAAGCTCTTCGACAAGATCGTTCTACTCATGCGCGGCAAACTAGTCTTTTATGGAAGGCCGGATGAAGCCCTAGAGCACGTGGGCGCTGAGAGCTTCAAAGACCTGTACGACAAACTTGAGGCGCCGATTAGTGAGCGCCTGGCAAAGGGTGACCGGCCTGCGTCACGAGAACAGGTGGCTGAGGAAGTGGCAGAGGAATGGAAGCGCCGCTTCATTCACACTCCGCAATACAAGCTTAACGTAGCGATTCCTCTAACGGAGGTCTCCAGCCGACCGCAACAAGCCGCTCCCGCGAAGAGACGAACGACGCTCGGCGATCTGTTTAGACAATGGGCCACGCTCTCGCGCCGCTATATGGGAGTACTAGCTCGTGACAAGTTTAATCTCTTCATCCTCTTTGCTCAGGCTCCGATTATCGCGCTGCTCACCTATTTAGTCGTCGACGCCAAGGGACAGCGAGATTTTCCTTACTTCATTATGGCGCTGGTTGCCCTTTGGTTTGGGACCTCGGTGGCTGCTAGAGAAGTTATCAGGGAACGAGCGGTTTATAATCGAGAGCGCATGGTAAATCTGGGGCTGCTTCCGTACATAGGCTCAAAACTCTTTGTGCTGCTGCTGATTGTGAGTTTCCAGTGCATCCTTCTTTTCGGTACTCTGAAGCTACTGGATCTAACCAAGTTGATGGACTTGCCCGGCAGGTTTGGAGGTCTTACGCTGCTATTCGTGATGATCCTGACGGGGATGGTAGGTATTGCCCTGGGTCTTTTCATCTCGGCGGTAGTGAGAACGTCAGAGATGGCTACGAGTCTCGTGCCGCTCATTCTGATTCCGCAAATCCTTTTCTCGGGACTTGTCGGCGTGCCGGTCGGAATCGCTAAAGTCGCTGGAGTTGTGATGCCTGCGACCTGGTCGTTTGACGAAATGAAACGGCTGTCGGGCCTCGACGTCCTGCGTGCGAAAGACGAGAGTGCCGAGCCGGCTAGCAAGAACGAAGGGCGCGGGCTTTATAAACAGATTGAGCACGAGAACGATAAAAACATCCAGGATGCTCAGCAAAGAATCAGTGCTTACCGGTCCGATGCGCAGAATAAGTCGAGAGACTTCGAAAAGAACATGGACCAATATCAGAAGGACCTGATGAAGGGCGAATCTCCCAAGAAGCCAACGGCGCCGGAGCCGGGTCCAGCTCCGGAAGTTTCCGGGGCCAAGAAAGTCCCTGACGACCTCAGTAATTTTGTCGATTTCCTACATCCATGGGGAGGACATTGGACCAATCTCGGTGTGCTCCTGGCAATGCTATTCGGGTTGCTGGGCGCTACCGGGATTGCCCTTCGCTCTCAGGACATCGGATGAAGACGGGTGAATCGCGTAGCCACCGGCTTCGTGAACCACCTGTTTGTAGCTTTTTCACGGACGTGCGCTGGCCTGCCTCTAAAAGGCAAAAGGTCTCCCGCACAAACAAATCAAACCGGAGGAACAATTCAATCATGTTACGAAGACTAACTCGCAGGAAAGCTCAGGTTTTTGCTTGTGGCTGTTTGGCGGTTATGGCGTTGACCATAACTGCAACGACCACCCCCAACGCGGCTGCCGACTTTACCGGCCGCGAAATTCTTAGCGTCACTCGTATCGCTCACGGTGGTGCTGATTACGCCGGCATGCAAAATGTTACGGTTCAGGCCAACGGCTTTGTCAATGCGGCTGCGTTTGGTGGAATAGGTGCGAACCCCCTAGGAGCTATGGCGGAGGTCAGACTTAAGATCACAGATTATCAGGATAAGCTAATGCGCCGGAGGCTTGATGTGGCGCCGAGCGCTACCCTTCCTGGTCGAACTTACTTAGTCTTTACGGGCACCCAGGGTGGCGGAATGATCTTCGGAAACGAGTTTCGAGTTAGTGAAACTACAGCTGCACGTCATTGGGGCATGATGGGTTTTGACACGCTGAACCGGGCCATTGAGGGTCAACTCGTTACGGCACGGCAACGGGATGAAGGCCATGATTACGTTGTGGAAGTGAAGTTTAATCCGCAGGACACAGTCCGCTACTGGATCAATCAGCAGACCTTCCTCATTGACAAAATAAGTACGCGCTACAACAGCAACGTGGTTATTGAAGAGGAGCGCAGTGATTACCGGCGAGCCGATTGCATGATGCTGCCGTTCCACATCGTGACTCGCCTGCAAGGCCAACGTTTCGCGGACCTGGCAATTGACAGCTACGATTTGAAGAGCACAGTTCCCGCGGCGACTTTCACTATCACGGTCGGTCGATAAGGCTGAGCATGTTGCCCGAAGTGGCATACGACCTCAAACTTTGGCGGCGCGAGTTAGTGAGCGGGGGGCGACCGGGGCGCGCCTCGACTAGCGCCGGAGGCGCGACAGAAAAGTAGCAAGGGGCAAGCGCTTGGCGTGCCGCCCCCGGTTTTTGCTCAACATGACCTCGCCCTTGAGGGGCGCGGGGCTATCGTCACCAAACCTAGCGCTCGTCGTACTCACTTTCAACATCTCCAGGTATTCACCTCCGCGAGGTTCTTTGCGCCCTTCCAGGGCGGGTCGCGTTGATGACCTAATCCAGGGGCGGCGCGCAAGCGCTTGCCCCTGGCTATCTTCTGGCCTCCGGCGCTAGTTGAAATTTCCAACCTTTTCTCGCAACCCTCGCATCAGCGCCAGTCACCGACCAGAACAAACGGTGCCCAGTAGAACGGAGCGCTGTATTTCTTGCCAGTGATCATGGCGAGTTGCGCGTTGCGCATTGCGGCGGACGGAGACGCTCCACTCGAAGCGGCACCGGGTGAGGAAAGTAAGCGCTTGTAAAAATCGGTCATCAAGTCGGCAGTCGATTTATCGGCTACTGACCAGAGGCTGACTCCAACAGTCGGGGCGCCGGCGTATAGGAAAGCTCGCGTGAGGCCCATTACGCCCTCGCCGCGCTTCTCTTTTCCGAGTCCGGTCTCACACGCTGAGAGCATTACCAGAGGTGAGCCGAGCTTCAGATTGAAAACCTCATCGGTACGGAGAAAACCGTCGTCACCTTTGT
>JBPCMM010000095.1:0-6947 GCA_051002255.1 Pyrinomonadaceae bacterium | reverse complement strand
GACGTTGGACTTGCTTTAGTCGATTGAAAAATACTTCGCCTCCGGATGATGGACAATGATTGCGGAGGTTGACTGCTCGGGGTCGAGCTGAAACTCTTCGGTCAACTCAACATCGATACGGGAAGGATCGAGTATCTCGAAAAGTTTCCCCTGATCTTCCAGATTCGGACACGCCGGATAACCGAAGCTAAAGCGCGAGCCTTGATACGCCTGATGAAATAGCTTGGCAACTTCCGGCGCATCTGTGCCGGCAATGCCGAGCTCTTCACGAATCCGTTTGTGCCATAACTCGGCGAGCGCTTCCGCGCTTTCGACACTGAGCCCGTGAAAATAGAGATACTCAGCGTAGTTGTCAGACTTGAACAGCTCTTGTGCGTGCTCGCTGGCCCGGCGGCCAACCGTCACCAGATGGAAGCCCACAACATCCACCCGGCCTGAATCTCTCGAGGCAAAGAAGTCCGTAAGGCATAGATGCTTGCCTGCGGGTTGACGTGGGAAAGTAAATCGCAGTCGTTCGGTTTTCTCATCCTCATGGTAAATAATCAGATCATTTCCCGACGACTGGCAGGGGAAGTAGCCGTAGACAACGCGCGGTACGAGAAGAGCTTCACGCTTGCTGCGCTCCTTCAGTTCTTCGTAAATCGGGCGCACCGTTTGCCGAACCAAGGTCTGATATTCATTTAGAGGTTTTCGGCCTTGCTTGAACTGCCATTGCCCCTTGAAGAGTGCGGTTTCATTTACGAACCCAAATACCTCATCGAGAGGAATGTCCTCTACCACCCGTGAACCGCAAAAGGGAGCTCTGGGTACCTCTACATCCGTACTAACGGTTGACCGTGTGGTGTGCGTGGTATCGCCCGCAGTTTTAATCGAGCCACGCGGCTTCAGAGACTTGCGAATACCCAGCTTCGCTTCCTCACCTATCAGGTCTTCCACATCCTCGATAGTCTCCCCGTCAGCACTACCCGCTTGATCGCCATCTCCGACCGCTACCAGCTGGCCGTTTCCGCTCGCCAGCTTGTCCATCGTATGCAGGCCGGCGAAAGCGTCACGCGCGTAGAAGAGTTGGCCCTTATAGAGTGATTTTAAATCGTCATCAACATAACGCCGGGTCAACGCCGCACCGCCGAGCACTACCGGCACGGTAATGCCGCGCTCGTTCATCAGCTCGAGGTTCTCCTTCATTATCAGCGTTGATTTTACAAGAAGCCCGCTCATCCCGATCGCGTCAGCCTGGTGCTCTTCGTACGAATTCAGGATGTTATCAATTGTTTGCTTGATGCCAAGGTTAATCACCTTGTAGCCGTTGTTAGTCAGGATAATGTCGACCAGGTTCTTGCCAATGTCATGCACGTCGCCCTTGACGGTCGCCAGCACCATCGTTCCCTTTGCCGTTGCCCCGCCCTTCTTTTCCATGAAAGGCTCAAGAAAGCGCACCGCCGCCTTCATCGCTTCAGCTGATTGCAAAACGAACGGCAACTGCATCTGGCCACTGCCAAAGAGATCGCCGACCACCTTCATGCCCTCGAGCAGGATATTGTTGATGATGTCTAGTGCAGGATGCTTTTGGAGCGCGGTTTGCAACTCAGCTTCGAGTCCGATTTTCTCGCCATCAATGATGTGGTTTTTCAAACGCTCTTCGACCGTCTCGCCCTTGCTGGCCTTCTTAGCGCTCTTGGCTTTGACGCCTTCAAACAGCGTCGTGAATTTAATCAGCGGGTCGTACGTGCAGACATCTCCATCAAACTGACGTTGGTCGTAGATCAGTTCGCGCGCGACTTTGAGTTCCTGCTCCCCGATTCGATTCAACGGCTCAATCTTGCTGGCATTGACGATAGCCGCGTCCAACCCGGCCTCGACGGCGTCGTGCAGGAAAACGGAATTCAGCACCACGCGCGAGGCGGGATTGAGCCCGAACGAAATGTTTGAAACGCCTAGAATAGTAAAACAGCCCGGGAGTTCTTGTTTGATCCGGCGAATTCCCTCGATCGTTTCGAGCGCGTTGCGGCGGTCCTCTTCAATTCCCGTGGAGATGGGAAGGGCCAGAGGGTCAAAGAAAATGTCCGACGCCGGCAGCTCCAACTCTCCTGTGGCTTGCTCATACGCGCGTTTGGCGATCTTGAACTTTCCCACTGCCGTGCGCGCCATTCCTTCTTCATCAATGGTTCCGATAACCACGCTCGTTCCATAGCGCTTCGCCAGGTCAATTATTTTTGTGAATCGGGGTACGCCGTCTTCGTAGTTTGTGGAATTGAGAATGCTCTTACCGCCGGCGTGCTGTAGCCCAGCCTCCATCTTCTGCCATTCCGTGGAGTCAAACATTAGAGGCAGCTTGATGTTGGTCACCAACCGCGATGCCAGCTCGTGCATATCGGCTTCGCCATCGCGGCCTACGAAATCCACATTAACGTCCAGCACGTGCGCGCCTTCGCGCTCCTGGTCTTTCGCCAACGAAACCAGACCGTCCCAGTCTTCCGCGTTTAGAAGATCGCGCATCTTCTTTGAACCGCTGGCGTTGACGCGCTCACCTACGATCAGGAACGACGCGTCTTGTACGTATGGCTGTTGGAAGTAGATTGACGAGGCGGCAGGAACGAGTGCGGCATTGCGTTCTTTCGGAGTGATGCGCTGCATCGCTTCGACAACCAGCTTCAAGTGCGCAGGCGTCGTGCCGCAGCAGCCGCCGACGACGTTGACACCAAAGTCGCCGGCGAAATGAATGACCTGCGCGGTAAATGTCTCTGGTGTCTCGTCGTAGTGCATCTTGCCGTCTACAACAGAAGGCAGCCCGGCGTTGGGAAGTACTGAGACCGGCAACGGCGCGTTCTCGCAGAGGTAGCGGATGCTCTCGGTCATATGACGTGGACCGGTGCCGCAATTCATGCCAATCACGTCAATCGGAAATGGCGCGAGTGCCGTTAACGCTGCGCCAATTTCCGTGCCATTGAGCATCGTCCCAAACACTTCGATTGTCACTTGGGCAATGACCGGAACGCGCGCGCGCGCGCTTTCGAAGTGCTCAAAGATCGCCGACAAAGCGGCTTTGGTTTGAAGTAAGTCCTGACAAGTCTCAACTATCAGCAGGTCTACGCCACCATCCATCAATCCCCGCACCTGCTCGCGATAGGCAGTCTTAAGATCGAGAAATGCTATATGGCCCAGAGTAGGAAGTTTGCGTCCCGGCCCCATTGAGCCGGCCACCCAGCGTGGTTGCGCTTTGGTTGAATAGTCGCCAGCGACACGTTTGGCGAGCTGGGCCGCGAGAACGTTCATGTCATATGCTTTGTCGCCAATTTCATACTCGGCAAAATCCACCGGCGTGCCGTTGAACGAATTGGTCTCGATGACGTCGCAACCAACTTCGAGAAATGCGGAATGAACCTTCTCGACTGCGTCAGGCCGCGTCACCAGCAGGTTTTCATTACAGCCTTCGAAACGTAGCCCCCCGAAGTCGTCTAGGGTGAGATTCTGAATCTGCAGATTGGTCCCCATCGCGCCATCAAAGACGACGATGCGGTCTTTTAATGTGTCGAGAAAGCTGGACATAGATCCTATCGTTGATTTGCGATTTTAGATTTTTGATTTTTGAATGCGTCTAGCGACAGGTAGCGGCCCCTGATATCCGCCTTCAAATCGGCAATCAAAAATCTAAAATCGCAAATGTCAAAAGCCCCGCGCTAAACAACGCGGGGCTTTCCTCAAACCCTTTTCGATTAGTCTTACGGGAAAGACTCGCCGAGCTGTTTAGCCGATTATTTTACGTGGCCGCAAGTCGCCTTAACTCACCACGTCTGCTCTCCATGGGCTATTGAAACATCGCACTTCCGGAGTGTCAAGCCGACGAAACCCGTAATATCAGCATTTGCCATCCGTTGGGCATTGACCATTCGCGGGATCGCCAAGTCAAAACGTGGCTTTATGGATGATGAGCACTTAAACCTTGGCAAGTCTGTTTAAGGTCATCGATTTTAGGGGCAGCTTACTCGCTCAATCTCCGCCAATGAAAGCGGTGATTAACCACTGGCCGCGAATTCTCTCGAAGCCGAGCCGATAGTCAATCGCGCTCCGAACGTATCTACTCGCAACATAACCATTCCTTCCATCCGGAACAATAACTTTCACCCAGTTAGGTATATCGTCCTCCCGATTATTATCGTGAAAAAGAAAAGTCGCCTTCACGATGTCGTAAGAAAGAATTGTAACGATTCTAGCAGTAGTGTTGGGCTGGGAGCGCACCCTTACATTCGCTCCGACGATTGGGGCGTACTCGTAAGCGTCCAAATCATTTGGGAAAGTGCTGAAAGTATACGGCGCCCAAAAATTTCTCTTCCCATCAGATGTGCTGAACGTGCCTCCCAGCGAAAGAATAGTTGAGAGCTCCTTCCACAGCGCGGAATCCGGACTATCGGGCTTCCACATTTCCAGGAAGTCTTTTACTCCAGAATGCCCGCCAAAGCTGAGATGAATTTTCGGGTGAAGAATAGTCAGGATAAACGGGGTGTTGCGCTCCTTCACGGCTTCAATCAGTTTATTTCTAAAAGCTTTGAAGGAGGCATCCTTTGCTCCCTCATCAACCGGATAAAGTTTGCGTGCTTTTGCCGTCGCTGTGAGCGTGAGCATAACAATCATCAGCATGGAGATGAACCCTTGCATGATTGCTCTTGAGGCAGACGTTCGCATTTTAATAGAATGAAGCTGTTACTTGCTCGGGGAGCGTATCAGTCCCGGGCCAAATCCGGCAGCGCACTACCACAACTCATGCAGATTCAACTGGAACCCGCGAAGCACCGGCTCTCCCGAGACTGTCTCAGAATCCTCGAGCACTTCGACGTCATAGTCCGGCCGGTAAATGTAGACCCGCCGCTTGAGCGGATCGATGAGCCAGGCCATGTGGGCGCCGTTTTCAATGTATTCCTGCATCTTGTTCTGCAGTCGGGACAGGCTATCAGAGGGCGATCTCAGTTCTATGACAAAATCCGGGCAGATAGGAGCAAACCCTTCCTGCTCCCCTTCGGTCAAGGCATTCCACCTTTCTCGCCTTATCCACGATCCATCTGGAGACACTATCGCTCCATCGGGAAGTGTGAATCCAGTCGAAGAATCGAAACCTACACCCGTACCGTTCTTTAGAACCCAGCTCCCAAGTTGACTAGTAAGACTGAAGTTTCGTTGGCCCGTCTTGGACCCGGTGGGGGGCATGACGATTAGTTCTCCTTTTGAGGTTAGCTCCAGACGGAGATCGCGATTATCGCGGCAGAGTTGTTCAAATTGGGCGGCCGACAATCGGATACTCTTAAAGTTGACAGTGAAAGGCCAGATGTCCTGTGGGATTGGTGAGATGATTTGCGTCATTAGGAACTCCTTAACTGTCGACAATCTTACTATCCGCCTACGGCACTGGCAACAGGAGTAGCAACTTTCGATGCAGGTCCCACTCATGTGCTTCCATTAGCTATTTACCATTTACGATTTGCGATTTACCATCTACCATTCCCTTCATGCGACGCGCCATTTACCCGGGCTCCTTCGACCCCGTAACCAACGGCCACCTGGATATCATCGAGCGGGGCTGCAAGCTCTTCGACGAGATCATCATCGCTATTCTAATAAATCCCGAGAAGCGACCGTTCTTTACGATCGGAGAACGCCGCGACATTCTCAAAGAGGTATTGCAGGAAATTAACCGCTCGAGTTGTGTGCTTCGGGTCGATGACTTTGAGGGGTTGCTTGTTCACTACGCCGTCGCAAAGGAGGCTGACGCTATCGTGCGGGGCATCCGCGCGATTTCAGACTACGAGTATGAGCTACAAATGGCTTTAATGAACCGCCGTTTGCAACCGTCTATCGAGACTGTATTTATGATGCCGGCGGAGACGTATTCTTACGTCAGCTCGCGCCTGGTGAAAGAAGTTTTCCAACTAGGTGGTGAACTTAAAGGACTCGTACCGCAATTCGTCGAAGAACGCATGAAACAGAAAATGGCAAGCGGGTCCTAAAACCTCTGTTGCTGCGTGGTATACTGCGCAGCGTTCCCACGAAATCACAAAGCCCCCGGGTATCAACGCGAGGCTTTGTTCATACGAACAGCCGGAGGTGAATTATGCCAAAAGGTGACAAGGGCGCCTACACCGATAAGCAGAAGCGCCAAGCTGAACATATCGAAGAGGGTTACAAGGAGCGCGGTGTGTCTGAAGATGAAGCCGAGGGCCGAGCGTGGGCCACGGTTAACGCCATGACAGGCGGCGGTAAGAAGAGCGGGTCGGGCCGAGGCAAGGCGGCCAACAAGGCGCCGGCAAAGAAGGGAGGCAAAAAAAGTGGCCAGGCGGCCGCCAAACGGTCCGCGGCCGCAAAATCCACCTCTGCTAAGAAGGCCGCTAAAACGCGCGCGCCAAAAAAATAATATCCGCTAAAAGGCGGTGCAGGCGAACCTCAGGTTCGCACCGCCGCAGAATATTGCGACTCCTGATGACCAAACCCGCCGGGCTCTCTTTTCCAGTTTCCAGTAACGTCTCCAGGATGCAGCCGTCATCCACGCTGGCCGCGATGCAAGCCGCGGAGACACTGCGTGCGGCAGGCGCGAATGTGGTCGACTTTGGCGCCGGTGAACCGGATTTTGACACGCCCGACTATATCAAGCAGGCAGCCACTGAGGCGATGCGCGCCGGCCAGACAAAATACACTCCCACGGCCGGAACGCGACAGCTTCAGCAAGCAATCATCGACTTTTATGCAGGAGAGTTCGGTGCGGATTATGAACGCTCGCAGGTGATGGCCACCTCCGGTGGCAAGCAAGCAATCTTTAACGCGGTAGTCACCCTGATTAATCCCGGTGATGAGGCGTTGATGGCCAAGCCTTACTGGGTGACGTTCCCAGAGATCGTGGTTTTCGCCGGCGGGGTGCCGGTATTTATTGCGACGGAAGACACGGGATTTCTATTAACGGCCTA
>JBPCMM010000094.1:0-35577 GCA_051002255.1 Pyrinomonadaceae bacterium | reverse complement strand
CTTGCTCGATGCACGTCCATACCCACATAATACGTTTTCATAGGGCTCTCCTTCCGGTATCAACTTGAAGTCGTGGAACAACTCCAAGCTATCACCGCGGGGGCGCCCTTTCAATATAGAGTAGCGACCGGATCAAGCACTCAACACCCAGTAAAACCGCAGTAAAGACGAGTTGAGTGTAGGATCCGGTCGCTACCGCTCGCGGTTCTGTATGGCGGCGACAATTCGAAGGTCATCTCCCGTTTCACCAGCCTACTAATCTCTGCCCACGCCTAAGGCGTCAGCCACACGATTGATGTAGTTGAACCACGAAGCAATCAGGGTAATTTGCAGGATACCCTGGTCATCAAAACCCACTGCCCGCAACCTCTCGTGATTCTGACGGCCGATGCGCGTGGCATCACGCGTCAATTGCACAACGAAGTCGAGCATTACCCGCTCTGGTTCCGAAATGGGCGCGGTCTGGTAGTCCTCTTGCAGGGCTTTGACCAACTTCTCATCCAATGTGACTCGACGCAGAAACTCTGCGTGGGATTCGATTCAATAATGACAACGGTTGGTGACGGAAACTACCGTGGTGATCATCTCGTGTTGCCTTCTGCTCAGGGGAAGCGCCGGGGACATCAACACACCGAAAGTAGCAAAGGCATGGTAAAGAGCGTCAGGGATAAGGCTGTGCGAGGCCACAATACTGGAAGTGCTCCCATCTGCGGTGGGATGAATTGGCGTCGCATATTCCGCCGGGTAGAATTCGCGTTGCGCTTCCAGCGCCCGAGTTAGTTTCTCGTCAGCATCTGAAGGAGAAACAGTTGTAATCCAGGTCATAAGAATAAATCCTCACCGTACAGTGCATGATCCTCGGAGCAGTGTCTTAATTTGAAAGAGCTCCCGTTGGTGTTACTCAATTTAAAGAACCGGAAGCGGTAGCGACCACACTCAACTTACAGAATCACTCTGCTCACCTGTATAAACTTATGGAGTTTTAACTGCTGATGGCCGCCCGTTTTGTGGTTTGAGTGTGGTCGCCACCGCTCTGAGTGCCTTCTTTCAGATTAATACACTACCATCTCCAGACGATTCAGTAGATCCTGATTCTTCGTGCGCCGCCGTCGTCGGCCATGGTAGCTACTTTTAGAGCGCGCCTATCTGACTTAATCGCAAAATTGAAGTTTCGTTTGCCGGGATCATAACTTCCCTCGGGTCTGACCGACACGTTGTAGCCCCCGGCAACCTGGGCAACGCTTATGGTCGTCCGCCGCCAAACGCCTTCCTTGTAACGCGGACTTATTCCATCGTCTTCGTACAGAGTAAGCGACGCCGAGCCCTTTTCATCTGGATAGATATTGAAAGAAAGCTGATCTAAGGGTTTCTCACCCACATAGTTTAGCGCCGGTCCCAGCGGGATAATCGCCCCAGCACGGACAAACATTGGCACTGTTTCTAAAGGAGCATCGACCGAGATTGTGGTTTCCCCTTCGTACTTCTTGTTGGTCCAATAGTCGTACCAGGTGCCCTTTGGAAGGTAGACGAGCCGACGACTGACGTCGGGTTTGACCACTGGCGCCAACAGCAGATCATTTCCCACCATGAACTGATCGTCGAGGTTGTAGGTGTTCGGATCGTTCTGATAATTGAGCAGCAACGGCCGGAGCAGTGGAACGCCGGTGCGGTGGGCTTCCTCCAGAGTCGTGTAGAGAAATGGCAGCAACTGATATCGCAGCTTTAGATACTTGCGAATTATGGCTTCGTAGTATTTTCCGAAACGCCACGGTTCCTGGTCGTATCCATCAATCACCTTGTGATTGCGACAAAACGGCGCCAGGAAACTCACCTGGTAGGAGCGAGTAAGCAACTCACCGTTGCCGCGCCCGATAAAACCGCCGACGTCGCTGCCGACGAATGGTTGACCTGACAGACCCAACGTAGTGAACATCGGGATATTCAGCGCCAGCGCGTCCCAGGTACTGTTAGTGTCGCCGGTCCACATGGTTGAGTAGCGCTGAATTCCCGCATAAGCAGCACGAGTGATCACATATGGTCTTCGCTCAGGCTGAAGTTGCTGCAGACCTTCATAGGTCGCGCGGGCCATTAGCAAGGCAAAAACGTTGCGGTTCTTAGCGTGTGTCGAATGTTCTCCGGCATCATTGCTGACGACGTCGAGCTGGTTCTTGCCGGTTTGATCCACGAAGTCAGCGGGCTCATTCATGTCGGTCCATATTCCGGCGACGTTAAAATCGGTGTAAGCCCTATGCAAATCGCCCCACCACCTGCGCGCCTCCGGCAATGTGTAATCCACGAAGACACTATCACCGGGCCAAACCTTGGGGATAAACAGGTCCCCATTTTTGCGCCGCTGAAAATAATTGTTTTTTAGACCCTCATCAAAGACGTAATAAGATTGGTCCTGCGGTTCGAGTGGTGATCTGGCAGATCTTGTAGCAGCGGTGGCTCCAGCCGGCGGCTGATGCTTGACTCCCGGATCGACAATCGCAACAACCTTAACTCCCTGCCGGCCGAGTCTCTCGGTCATTTCTTTTGGATTCGGAAAGCGCTTTGGGTCCCAGGTAAAAACGCGGTAGCCTTGCATGTAGTCAATGTCGAGATGAACTACATCGAGCGGGAGATCACGCTCGCGATATTGTCTCACCACTTCCTCGACCATCTTGTCCGGGTAGTAACTCCAGCGGCTTTGCTGATTGCCAAGCGTCCACAGCGGCGGCAAAGGCATGTGGCCCGTGAGGTCGGCGTACCGACCCAGGATTTTCTTGATTGAAGGGCCGTATAGAAAGTAGTAGTTGATCTCCCCGCCCTCCGCGCCGAACCAGACACGTTGCTGAGAGGATTTCCCGAAATCAAAGTAACTGCGATAACTGTTATCGAAAAAGATCCCATAAGCCCCGCCTTGCTCCAAGCCAAGATAAAAAGGTACGGTTTGATAGATGGGGTCTTTGCCTTCGGTGTAACCCGGAGTGTCGGAATTCCAGTTAACGAACGAGCTACGCCGCTTGTCCAAACGCGCCGCCTTCTCACCCAGGCCATAGTAATGTTCGTCGAAACCCAGCTTCTTCGACACGGCGACAAAGCGCCCGGCATCCGGATCAAAGATCATTTCCTTAAGTAGACCTTTGGCATCGTGAGCCATGGGCTGCTCGTCGGCATTGATAACTCTACCGGTCTTCACATCGCGAAATTCGATGAGCAACGGATCGCGACGAACGACTACCTCAAGCTCATCCGTCTTGAGGGAAATGGAATCATCCGTGGAGAACAAACTCCAGCGTGCAGTTGGCCAATCTCTTTTTTCAATCGCCCAGGAATGGTCGCTTGAGGGAATCGCCTTGCCAAACGAGGTGCGTACGCGAACTAGATCGGCGGCGAGGACGGTTAGTTGAACCTGAGAGTTGTCTCGGCAGGTTAAGGTGACCGCCTTCTCAGTCCTTGTGAAGCTGACGATGGGACCAATCTTCTCGAGCTTCGTAATGTCCTGCGCAGTAATCGCAGCGACGCATCCCAGCAGGCAACAGAAAACTGTGAAGTATTTTTTCATTTGAATAAGACCTATCAACGAGCGCTGAAGGCGCGGCAGAAGGTAGCCAGGGGCAAGCGGCTTTGCGCGCCGCCCCTGGTTTACGTTAATAGCACGACCCGCCCTGAAAGGGCGTAAAGAACCTCACCATTCCGGAAGACAGCGCGACTTATTTCGCCGAGCCCACAGGCGCCCTTTCAGGGCGAGGGTGCGGTGGTGGGATTGATCCAGTGGCTGCGCGCAAACCGCTCGCCCCTGGCTACCTCTGCCGCGCCTCCGGCGCTAGTTGACAAAAAACCCTCCCATATTTCTCATTCAGTCTTTGCAGCGGGACGTTGCTGGCCCGCAAACGCCAGTCGGGCCGCCCCCAGAAACCCGGCATCGTCGCCACACTCAGCACGAGTTATTTTTACGGTTCGCGCTGGAAGCGGAAACGCCCGCTCGATCACTTGCTGGTGCATGTGCTGTTCGAAGAGTTCCCAGCCATTTGATAGCCCCCCACCAATAACAATAATTTCCGGATTCAGTAGATTAACCAAACTCGCAAGACCAATCCCCAAATACACTCCCATTCGTCTGAAGACCTCGAGAGCAAGTTCATCGCCTTTCAAGCCGGCCCGGTAGACCTTTTCCGAAGTAAGATCTTCGCTCGTGTGAAGTAAGGAGTCTGGATAGCGCGGCCCGGCTTCGCGCGTCATTCGTACAATTGCTGTAGCCGAGGCGTAGACTTCCAAACAGCCGCGGCTGCCGCACGGGCAAGGAACGCCGCCAAAAGGGTCAACGCCCAGGTGTCCTATTTCCGCCGCCGAACCGTCCACGCCGCGCCACAGTTTTCCATCGAGAATAATGCCGCCGCCGACGCCGGTTCCCAGTGTCAAGCAGACAATGTGGCTATAGCCTCGGCCTGCACCTTGCCACATCTCACCTAAAGCAGCAGCATTCGCATCGTTCTCAAGAATTGCTGGCCACTTAAGTTCACTCTCCAGAGCCGCCGCGAGTCGAAAACCATCAAGACAAGGTACGTTTGGCGCTTTGACTACTACGCCGTCCTCGAAGTTAACCGTTCCTGGAACAGCAATCGAGACCGCGGAAATCTGTTCCCCTCTCCCAACGGTATGGCGCTCGCCTTCGTGGGCAGCATCAACTAGGGCATGCACGATTCCATCCGGCTTTTCGGCCTGAGGTGTTGGCTGTTTGAGGCGGTAATGGATCTTGCCATCGCGCCCGACGACTGCAGCGCGCAGGTGCGTGCCTCCCAAATCAGCGGCAAATATGAGATCGGATTTTGAACCTGCTTTCTTAATGGAAGAAAACATTATCTGGCCCACGGCCTTTTCGCATATCGAGCTGCGACTACTGCGGGAGTATCGCTATTATGTCCAATTTGCAGATTCATAGCGAGACGGATGAATTGCGCCATGGACCACGCGAGGGGCGTTGCTGATCCAGTTCCGGTTCCCCAGCGAAGATCTGCTCGAGGAGATTCACGTCGATCCCAAATCTGTTCAGGAAGCATCATTCCCTCATTCGCGAAGCGCATCATTGCGTCCAGGTGCTGGCGCGCGCCAGCGCGATTTCCCCGCGCCAGTTCGTATTGACCTCGTTCGCCACTGAGCAGGGTCCAGAGTCGGCCTATACCCGTGCGACCGTCATATGGGCCACCATCCGGACGCTCACCATAGGCGTCATGATTGTAGCGATACCAGGCCGAACCTTGCGGGGTTCGTTTCCTGATTAACTCGTCTACTACCTTTAGCGAGTTGCGGATCGATGGGTCAGCCGCGGGCTTGATCCCTAAACGAACCAACTCGAGAAACCCCGCGTCCACAATCTCCCGTTCGTCAAAACTCCCGCCACCGCTGTTGATTTCGATCTTTGCCCCGTCGTTTGAATCTTCGTCGTCACTGAGACGCAGGTAGTAACTCTGAAGGCCGTGCCGGCCTGTTGTTGTTCTGGTCCAGCTATCTAAACCAAGGAACCAGTCATCCGCCTTCTTCAAATACGTGGCGGCCGACCTGCGATCACTATTTAAGGAAGCGATGTGCGCCGCACATACAAGTCCGGCAATCTCGGCGGCTATGGTCGAGGGCGAATATCCCGCTTTCTCCTCCCACCGCTCCTGCTCGGTGCGGGGACCACGGCTGAGAAGGAAATCGGCGGCTGGCTTGACGTGCTTGATCCAGGTTTTGCGATCGTGACGTTCGAGTTGATAGGCAAGGATGATTGGAAACGCCACCTGATCCATCTGCAGCCCGCCGCCAATCGAGCGGCCATCGACCCAGGAGTTCTGGGGAAAGCTGCCATCTGCCTTTTGCTGTACGTCGAAGAGATAATCAAGGGCCCGATGGGCACTGGCCCGATCCCCCATAGCCAAAAAAGCCGTACTCACGTGATAAAGATCACGCGACCAAACTGCGTGATATCCGCTGATCGTAGACTCATTGGCGTTAGGGCCGCCACCCCATGGTACGGACGGCGAAGCGATCATCGCCCCGCGGTAAGTTTTGTCTTCCAGGGCTTTCAAAACCATGGCAGCTATGTTGAATTGCGGCTGGTGCTGCGGCGAGACGCGCCGGAGTGTTTTGATGTATTCGTGCCAGCCACGTTGGTACCCGGCTCGCGCCGCTCCGATGCCCTTCTTGACTGACGCCTGCCCGGTGCGTACAGCCTCGTCCGGATCACGGCCAAAGCTAAGCACGATAGTAAAGCGGTTTGTGGAGCGAGCCATTCCCAAGGGAAATTGTACCCGAGCCACCTGCACAACGTTCCCATCCACTGCGCGCAGATGACGACCGATGCTCCCGGCACGTCGTAACTGCGTTAGACCATCGCTTGTACCAAGGTATCCATTGGTCTCGTCCCTAAGGCCGGCGTCGGCCACCGTGAGAGCCGAAGCTTTGTCGCCATCAGTAGCGACCAGCCAGGCGCCGTCTAACCACGCTGAGTCGCGCATCCCGCTGTTGTTCAGCGAGGGATCATAGTAGACATAGAGTGAACACCGGCACGGTCCCTTCCCCTTCCACCGAAAGACGACATCAACCAGAACTGAACTGCGCTCGGGATCGGTAACATAGGTCTTTGTGATTGTGTAAGTGCCGTCCTCCGCGGTGTTCACTTGGCGAAAGGTAAGCGCTTGAGGATCGAGCAGTTCGATGCGATGCACAGTGTCTTCGCTCTCAGTCTGGACTGTGCCATCTCGAACGAAGACTAACTGCAAAGTCTGCACATTAGGCACGTCCAGGGTTGGATAGAACACCTCCGTCATCACGCCGTCGTTTAGCGTAAACCAGACTTTTGACGCGAGCGTGTTCGCTGTGCCGAATCCCTTTTTTGCGGCGCTGGGCCAATGTGCATCCTGGCCCGGACCTCCGGGTGCGAGCTCCGTCGCCGTTTGCGCAGCCAAAGCAGCGCTGCTGACAAGCGAGATTATCGAAATGATTATTAGTCGAGACATTTTTGTACTTTGAACTTTGTGTTTAGAGCTTTGGACTCAAAGGATCTCAAATCTGAAATCTCAGATCTGAAATTATCTGAAATCTCAGATCTGAGATCCAAATCACCAAGTACCAAGCGCCAATTACAAAGCTCAAAGTACAAAGTCCAAAAACCAAAGCCAAAGTCCAATTCTTACTGCAACAGACGACGAAACATGCGATAGCCCCAGGCTTCCAGGGAGAGGGCCGGAAGACCGACGTTGCGCTTCCTCACTGTCTGTTCGGGGGCAGGAGCATCCGGCGGCAGCGGTGGCCCGACATCAGGCGTAATATCCACGTAACCATTCACGCCCGCCGTCTCAACCAAACCAAAGAAAGGATTACTTGAAAGATTGATCGCCACCAACAGTTCTTCGCTCTTTGTGCGACGTAAATAGGTCAACACACGCGATTCGTCAGAGTTTCGCAACCATTCGAGCGAACCCCGTCTCGCCGCGGAGCTTTCACGTCTGAGCGCCATCATCTGTTTGTAGAAACGCGGGAACTCGGGCCGCCGCTCGGCGATGGGCCAGAAGATCGGCAGCTTCTCGAAGAGCGCCGGGGCGCCTGATTCAATCGTGTCACCCACCTCCATGCCGTTATACAACAGCGGTACTCCGTCGAGTGTGAACGTCAGAGCTGAAGCTGCCAGTGCCCCGCGCTCTCCAAAACGAGCAATCGCACGCCGCTCGTCATGATTGTCGGAAAAGCGCAGGTGCAAAGAGTTGCGCGGCCACTCCTTCCTCTCAGTTTCCCACGCTGCTCGTATTTCCGCGGCAGCTTTGTGGCCCTGCAGAACTTCAGTCAGGGCGCTGTGCAGCGGCCAGGAATAGTCTGCGTCAAACGCTTTGACGAGTAATTCCGCCTTGTGCGCCTCGGCCAGCATGAAAATGTCTGGCTTGATACGTTCCAGCTCAACACGTGCGTTTTCCCAGAAATCAGTGGGCACTTCGCCCGCCACATCGCAGCGAAAGCCGTCGAGATCAAATTCACGAATCCAGTGCTTCAACATGTCTGTCATGTAGCGGCGCAACTCTTTGCTGTTGTAGTTGAGTGCTGCGATGTCGAACCAGTCGTATGGGTAGGTGATCTTGCCGCTGGCGTCGCGCTTGTAGAAGTCAGGATGCTTCATCAAGACACTGTCCCAGGATGTGTGGTTGGCGACGATGTCGATAATGACTTTCATTCCGCGGCGGTGGGCCTCCGTGACGAGTCGCTGAAAGTCGGCCTTGGTGCCGTAGTCCGGATTGATCCCGTAGTAATCGCGGACCGCGTAAGGACTACCGATAGTTCCCTTCTTCTTCTCCTGCCCGATCGGATGAATGGGCATCAGCCAGAGAATGGTCACACCCAGGTCTTTCAGGTTGTCGAGACGCGCGGTGATGCCATTGAAGTCTCCCTGTTGCGAAAATGCGCGTGGATAGATTTCGTAGACAACGCCATCGCGCACCCAATCGCGCGTGGCCCGGGCCGACTCCTTCGAGGCATCACGGGTTGGCTGCTGGGCCAATCCCAGGTGAAAACACCCAACGAGGATGGCTACGGCCAGAAAAAGAATTTGAGAGGATCGAGTTAGTCGCTTAAGCAATAGCATGCTGATTCCCTTTCAACGCTTAGCTCTCCCAAGTCTCATGACTAAAGCTGCGTAAATTGTCCAAGGCCCTTTTGGGCACCCGGTAGACTTACCAGGTTCTAGAGTTCACTCTTTATCAATCAACCCGGTGCTCGGCACTGGTTGCGCCGTCATCGGCGGAATCAGCGGCTCATTAGCGTCAGCTGCCAGCACTTCCTTTTCTGGCACATCCAGGTCCGCCACATCCCGCACCCGCAGTACCAGCGCCGCGGCGATCAACATGAAAGCGCCACCCGCCATCACCACGTAGAGAGGAGCTGTAGGATTGTTTTCACCGAAAATTCCACGGATGATTCGGCCGAAGAATAGCGAGGCAATGATTTCGGGAATAACTATGAAAAAGTTGAAGATACCCATGTACACGCCCATGCGGGCGGCGGGCAGCGCACCTGACAAGATGGCGTAAGGCATTGACAGAATGGAGGCCCAGGCAATGCCGACGCCCACCATTGTCAGAAGCAGCACCCACTTGTCGTGAATGAAGTAGACGGAGAGAAGGCCCAGACCCCCACAGATTAACGCAATCATGTGAACGGTTTTGCGGCTGGTTGCGGCAGCGAGTTTCGGTAGCAGGAAGGCGATAGCAAAGGTGACTATCGAATAGATGGCGAAAGCATTCCCTCCCCATTCTTGTCCCAGCGCGAAGCGCGGATCAGTGCTCCCGGACGCTCCAAAAATGTGATACGACGTGGTCAGCCCGAAGAACATCCACATGCAGAAAAGACCCATCCAGGTAAAAATCTGGACCGGAGCCAGTTGTTTCATTGTCTTCGGCATATTTGTGAAGGCATTGGAAATCTCCCGGACCAATTCACCAACGACTTTGAATACCTTCGCTAGACCGGTGGCGCTGCCATAGGTCTTCCGGCGGGTACGCTCAAACTCTGCCATGTTATCCGGCGGGAATTCCTTGGTAGTGAACACAGTCCAGAGTACTGCGAGGAGAAAAACAACGGCACCAATCTTGAAT
The DNA here is from genome assembly GCA_051002255.1 of Pyrinomonadaceae bacterium. Taxonomy (GTDB): domain Bacteria; phylum Acidobacteriota; class Blastocatellia; order Pyrinomonadales; family Pyrinomonadaceae; genus PSRF01. The sequence goes on along the minus strand of JBPCMM010000094.1, from coordinate 25,975 downwards.
GAGTACTGGACCGTGTGAGGAATTCCGCTGGGGGTGCTACCAGTAACGCCATACTGCCGAAAAATGTATGGCAGCGCGTTCGCAAGCGACGCCCCAACGCCAATGAAGAAGCTCTGCATCACAAAACCGGCGGTGCGCTGGTCAACGTTCAGCTTGTCGGCGACGAACGCGCGAAATGGCTCCATGCTGACGTTGATACTGGCATCAAGAATCCATAGCAACCCAGCAGCCATCCACAACGCGGAGGAGTCGGGCATGAAAAAGAGCGCCGTGCTGGCGAGGATTGCGCCTACAAGGAAGTACGGCCTGCGACGGCCTAGCCTGTTCCACGTGCGATCGCTCATCGAACCGACGACTGGCTGAACAAGCAGCCCGGTCATTGGTCCAGCCAGCCAAAGCAGCGGCACATCGTCGGGGCTCGCGCCCAGGTAGGTGTAAATCCCGCTCATGTTGGCGAGTTGCAATCCCCAGCCAAACTGGATGCCCATAAAGCCGAAACTCATGTTCCAGATCTGCCAGAAGCTCAAACGTGGCTTTTGCATTTGTAACTCCTCCCTAAACAGGCAACGTCGTTGCTCACTACAGAACCGCGAGCGGTAGCGACCGGATGCAGGACTCAGCCAGATGCCAACGGCTCAACTCACGGAACCGCTTGCGGTAGCCAGCGGATGCTAACACTCGGCCAGGCGCGAACAACTCAACTCACCGAGCCGTTTTGTGATCAACTGAGCCTTTACCCTTAAGGCGAGAGTTGAGCCTAGCATCCGCTGGCTACTGCAAGCGGTTCCGTGAGTTGAGTCGTTGGTTTGGTTGAATGCCAACATTCTGCCCTGAAATTAATGTGGGCCCTTGAGTATTCACACGCTCTCGGTAGCGACCGGATCCTAAACTCAAGTCTTCTTATTAATTGTGGTTTTACCGACCCTTGAGTGCTTGGTTTCGGTCGCTACCGCTCGCGGTTCTGTAGGGAGCACGACCTGCTCCATGCAAATTCCAACACCCGCTACCAACCGTAGATGCTCACATCCTCCAGCACAACATTTCGGTCGAGCGACAACACGTACATCAGCGTCCTCGCCATATTTGCCACATGAATGAAGCCTTCGCGCGGCTGTTGTTCGGGCTTCGTGTTTTCTACATCGACCAGCCCGGGGCAGAAGTTGAAGACGCGAATATTGGCGCCGGTCTTGCGCACATGATCGCGCAGGGCCTCCGCGTACCCCAGCAGTCCAAACTTGGACGCACAATAGGAAGGAACATCCGCATAGCCGTGTTTGCCCGCCTGGGATGAGACATTCACGATGTCGCCGAAGTCGTTTTTCACCATGTGCGGCAGAACACAACGCACCAGTTGCATGACACCGCGCAGGTTCGTATCCATGACCTTGTTCCATCCTTCCTCAGTAATCGCTTCGACTGTCTCGGGCACCGCCAGACCTGAGTTATTAATTAGCAAATCGATCGTTTGCCAGCGCTCTATAACATCATTAACCAGCGATTCGATTTGTCTGCGCTCACGGATGTCAAACGCATGGGTGAATACGCGCTCGGCATCGATTGTGGCATTAATCTCGTCGGCCGCGGCTCGCAACACGGCTTCCCGACGCGATGCAATAACGACTCTAACGCCCGCAGCAGCAAGCGTCTCAGAAAAAGCACGTCCGATCCCAGTGCCACCACCCGTGACGATCGCTACCTGTTGGGAAAGCGGCGTATTAGTCATTGCGTGTTTTCATCTGGGCACCAGGATCGCCGCCGAACGCTCGGGCAACACGACTCTCAGCTTGCCATCACTTACACGGACTTCTTTGATGACTCCCAACCGGTCAATCAAGACCAGGCCCTGCACCCATTTAAGGGGGGACACATCAAACTCGATCTGGCCACTCTTCGTGTCGTTATTGATTACGGTAACGACTGTGCCGACTTTGCTGGTTCGCGCATATGCATACTGCTGAGCGGAGGCGTGCAGGTTTACCAGGCGACCTCGTCGCAGCGGCTCCAGTTCGCCGCGCAACCGAGTCATTATTTTAATGTGCTCAAAAACTTCCTGTTCTTCTTTTGTGCGACCGGCGCGTGTGAACGCATTTCGTTTGTCTCCTGGAAAACCGCCAGGAAAGTCCTTGCGAGTTGTCGGTTCATCGGGGCCAGTCATCGCAATTTCGTCGCCGTAATAGAGCTGAGGCACTCCGCGTGTCGTTAACAAAAACGTATTTGCCAGTTTCAAGCCGGCAATCGTCGCACCCTTCTCGCTCATGAACCGGCCGTCATCGTGTCCGCCCAGCAACGTAACTAGAATCTCGGAATCGGTATAGAGGTAGTCTGCCGCGAGCATTTTAGGAACCAAGTCCAAATGCTTGCCCTCGGCGAACACATGCCGAATCGGATAGAAGAGTGGAAAGTCGAGCAGAGAATCGAGACCAGAATCCACGCCGTCGAAGCGAACTTTGCCGCCCTGAAAAAAGGATGTGTGGACCACGTCGCCATCCTTCACCTCGCCCACCACCCGGAACTTTGGAAACTCGCGCTTGATTGCGGCAGTCCATTTTTGCCAGAAAGAGTTTGGCACGTACTGCCAGGTGTCCATGCGCATGCCGTCGAGTCCGGTGGTTCCAATCCACCACAAGGTGTTTTGAATCAGGTAGCGCTCGACTTCTTTGTCGTGCTGGTTTAGATCCGGCAAGAAGTCCAGAAACCAGCCTTCCATGGTTTCACGTTTCAACTGCTCAACTGGTCGCGGATCGTGCAACACCCAGGTTTGAAACACATTCTTGAGGTGTCGTTCTTTAGTCCCATTGAACCATGTTGGCGTAGGCGGATCGTCAACCCAGGGATGATACGGACCCGTATGATTGACGACCTGGTCCTGAATAATTTTGATGCCCGACTGGTGAGCGACTGCGACTAGTTGTTGCAACTTCTCAAGCGTACCGAAGTGCTCTTCGACAGCATAGAAATCCTGTGGGTTATAGCCATGAAAGCCCGTGCTCGGCTTCTCTTCTTTGTGCTCTATTTGATTCGGGCGGTCGTAGTTGTCGTACCAGGGCGTAAGCCAGAGCGCGGTTACTCCAAGTTCTTTCAGGTAAGAGAAGTGGTCAATTATTCCCTGGAGGTCGCCGCCGTGATAGTAGAACTTGTTTTCGCGGTCATAGATTCCGCGAGATTGCGGTGGATCATTGTTAGTAGGATCGCCATCTGAAAAGCGATCGATCATGATGAGATACATCACATCGTCAGGAGCGAACCCCTGAAATGTACCGGTGCGGTTTAGTGCGGGGAGGATCTCAAAGGAAGTGTCTGCAATACCCCCAGATGTGGCAATTCTCAGACTGCGTTTGCCAGGCTGCGCGTTGGGCGCGATTGCCAGATCTACAAAAAGATAACTGCCGCGTTCGTTTACTTTCGGTAGACCTACAACGCTAAGGCCGCGGCCGACGGGTTGCACTCGTGCACCTTTCAGATTCGACCCCCGAATCAGGATCCGAACTGGATTCAGCGAACTTTCTTTCCACCAGCTTTGGGGCTCAACCTTGGAAACCGATGGCGGTGTTTGGGCAGAACAAACTGTAGCCGCTGCCAAGGTGACAAGAAAAACCGCGAGGAAAAAGATGCAGTTGGAAGAGATTCTGTCGATTCCGAACCACGCAGTCCGCAAAGCGGACGACCGAGAGTAGCCCAGCACTTGAGTGCTGGGATTAAGCATGCGAGAGATCCGCGAGTCCGAGCAGCGGACGGCTGATGTTCGCAAGCCACGGTGCACCCTAACATCGACACGCGACGCCCGGTTCAGCCGTTCGCTACTCGGTCTCGGTGGCATCTGACGAATAGGATCCCAGCGATTAATCGCTGGGCTATTTTCAGCCGTCCGCTTCGCGGACTCGGTAAAACTTTTCTCCATCTTTGCTTTTTCCGCTATTCGAGCGCTTTGTTACTGATTGGCCCGCCTGATGCTGTCGACTGCATCACTTTATCGTTGCATCGTCCGTATAGTCGCGTCATATCCCTAAGACGCGCGGCAATATCAGCCGTCATTGCGCCCTTCTTAAAACGCCAGGACCAATTGGCTTCGGTGCTATTGGGAAGGTTCATCCGCGCATCGGTTCCGAGTCCCAGCAGATCCTGCAAGGGAACCACAGCCGTGTTCGCGACTGACGCCAACACTCCGCGAATGAAGTCCCAGTGAATCTCCTTGCCCGTGGTATTCAAATAGGTAAGGCAGAAAGTTCGCTCGCGCTGGATCTGCACAGCCGTTCTGGTGGAGCCTTCACCGGGCACACTGCTAAACCAACCAACCGTCGTATCGTTATCGTGAGTGCCGGTGTAGGCCACAACATTGCGTTCGTAGTTATGCGGCAGATCGATATTCGTGGTATCGCCGCCAAAAGCGAACTGGAGGATGCGCATCCCGGGAAAACCAAAGCCGTCCCGCAGGGCAACGACGTCCGGAGTTATCACCCCCAAGTCTTCAGCGATAATCGGCAGCTTGCCCAACGCTGCTCCAATTGCTGTGAATAGTTCTTTGCCGGGCGCTACCACCCAGCGTCCACGCTCCGCCGTCTTGTCGCCGCCCGGAATCTCCCAACAAGCGGCAAAACCACGAAAGTGATCCACCCGCACGATGTCGACAACCTTCAAGGTCGTCTCTACTCGCTTGATCCACCACTTGAATCCGTCAGCGAGCATGTGGTCCCAGTTGTACAAGGGATTACCCCAAAGCTGTCCTGTGGCGCTGAAATAGTCAGGAGGAACGCCGGCAACCACAACCGGACTCCCGCTCTCGTTTAGCTTGAACTGGTCTGGGTTGGTCCAGACATCGGCCGAGTCGTGGGCCACGAAAATCGGAATGTCGCCCACAAACTTAATCCCACGTTCATTGCAGTAGGCCTTAAGATCAAACCACTGTCTGAAGAAAAGAAACTGGTAGAACTTCTGTGCCTCAATCTGATCGCTGAGCTTCTCGGCGGCGCTGGCGAGCGCTGCCGGTTCGCAGCGCACATATGCGACGTCCCATTCATTCCAGGCCACGCCGCCATGGACATCTTTGAGCGCTCGAAACAATGCATAGTCGTCGAGCCATGAGAGGTTATGCCGGCGAAATTCTTCAAACGCGGTGCGGAAGTTCGATTCAGCGTTTTGGGTAAATCGTGCAAACGCCTTGCGCAGAATTGAATCCTTGAACTTATGAGCGGCTTCGAAATCAACGCGTTCTTGGGAGCTAGTTGCTTCTACCGTCAAATCCTCTTGAACCAGGAGCTTGTCTTCGACCAGTTTTTGCGGACTTATCAGGAGTTCGTTGCCCGCAAAAGCTGAGTAGCAAGCATACGGCGAGTCGCCATAGCCAGTTGGTCCAAGTGGCAGCACTTGCCACAGGCTTTGTCCACTGTCGATAAGAAAATCGGCGAACGCGTATGCCTGCGGACCAAGGTCACCAATGCCAAACGGCCCAGGCAACGAGGTCGGGTGAAGCAGGATGCCGCTCGATCTGGGAAAGTCCATTTATTTTAGATGTTACGCCGACGGCGTTCACAATTTTGTTATCGATTGCCAGGGTTTCACTCCGTAGAGTGAGATGTTTATAGATTCGAAACGCAACTCCTCACCAACTCCGTTCGGAGGAGCGGATCGCAAGTAGACCGTAAGCTTCAAGATACTCCGCTCTTCCGAACGGAGCCGGAGGGGGTAGGGCTCTCTCGCTATAGACATCTCACCTCTAACGAGGTGAAAACGGTCTTCCCTGATTCGGGTTTAGCGTACAACGTATGCACCCGCCGTCTTCGGTGGCAGAGTCAAAGTCACAATACCATTTACAATAGTCGCTATTTCATTGCTTCCAATTGTTCCTACCGCTTGCGATTTGTTCCTTAAGCCAAGGGCTCCCACGGGCACTGGAATCTTTTTTTCGTGCGCCCCACGGTTGAATGCAATGATCAGTGTTTCGCTCCTATCCTGGCGGGCGAATGCGTAGGAGTCGTCGTCATAAAAGAGATCTATCAGACGTCCGTTTCTGATTGCTGAACGTTGTGCTCTTAAACGTAACCACGCCCTCGTCCATTCGAACATTCGCTGCTCTGTCGCTGTGCGCCCTGGGGCAGTGAAAGCGCTGCGCGTATCACCCGGAAAGCCGCCGGGAAAATCTCGGCGGTTATCCGGATCTTCCTTGCCTTCCATGGCAATCTCTTCGCCGTAGTACAGTTGGGGAATACCTCGAACGCTAATCGTAAACGCAGCGTGCATCATCGCGCCCTCGAGACTGGCTCCTTCGAGCGAGAGGAAGCGAGGCGTATCGTGATTGTTTTGGAGCGTCGTTACTTTCGACGAGTCCGGGTAAAGGCCGTCGTACTTCAGTTGGTCACGAAGGGCGCGCATGGACAGTTTGTTTGTGAACGCGAGCAGGGAAGCGTTCCAAAGGGCAAAATCAAACACCGAGTCGAGCTTCGTATCGAAGCCGTCCCAACCGACATGTCCGCCAATGAAGAAGGCGGTTTGTGCCGCATCACGCTCAAACACCTCTCCCACCATCCACATCTTCGGATATTGCCGGTGCAAGGAGTCAGAGAGGTGGCGAATGAAACCACGTGGCATGTACTGTATGGTGTCCTGACGAATCCCATCAATGCCCGTCATCCCCACCCACCACAATGCGTTTTGTGCTTCATAGCGGGCCACCTCAGGTTGTTCCTGATTCATATCTGGCAAGTCGTCGCTGAACCAACCATCAAGCGTGTTCCGAACCTCCTGCTGATTCGCGTGAGGGGAAAGCAGGGTGCTGTTCTGAAACTTGTTCAGCGAGTGCCGGTCGAAAGTGCCGTGAAACCAGTCGGGCAGTGGTGGGTCCTCGATCCAGGGATGTTGTGATCCGACGTGATTCGCCACCTGGTCCTGAATGACTTTCAGTCCGAGCCGATGCGCTTTGTTAACTAACTCCCGAAGCGTGGCCATGTCGCCAAAGCGATCTTCGACGGCGTAGTAGTCAATTGCGTGATAGCCATGGTAGTAAGTGTTTGGACACCACGGCTTATCGCAGGCGTTTACACCGTTCCAGTTGTCATACCAGGGAGTCAGCCACAAGGCAGTGACGCCCAGTTTTTTGAAGTATTGAAGGTGGTTGATGATGCCGCGGAGATCCCCACCGTGATAGGCGCGGGGATTCTTTCGATCGTTGGCCAGTGCAGGGGAATCGGGCGGAGCATTGTTTGACTGATCACCATCGGCGAAGCGGTCGGGCATGATCAAATAGACCACATCGCTCGTTGTGATGCCTTGGAAATTCCTTTGCGGGTCCAGGGGCAATTCGATCGTAAAAGGAATTGTGATTACACCTTGTCCCGTTTCCACGACTAGCGGATATGATCCCGGCCTCGCTGAAGCCTGGATATTGATATCCAGGAAGACGTAATTGCCGGGCTTGTTAACGACGGAGTTAGAGACAGTTGTCCCTGCTTTGGTCGCGCGCACCCGAGCGCCTTGAAGATTCCTTCCGCGCACCAGGAGCCGAACTGGGTTGATAGTGTGTCTCGCCCACCACGAAGGCGGTTCTACTTTCGTGACTGAAGGCGAGCCTTGAGGCGCAGCCCCAGCTGCAACAACCGAGGTGAGAACGCACACCAGGAAGCCGAACGCCTTATTTACTAAGTGGTCGGACCTAATAAGCATTCGCATTGAGTTGAGACTGTCGACCCTGCATTGGCAATCAGCAAGTCCCCGAAATGTCTCGAGGTAAGGGGTTATTTTCTGAAGCTTCGCACCCGGGATACGAGCAAGTGAATCTCGGAGCGTTTCAGTTTTCTTCCGAACGCCGGCATGTTGCCTTTTCCGCGCCTCACGGCGGCAGACAGAATTGCATTGTTCGCTTTCTTCTTGGCCCACCACTCAGGATCTGTGAAATCAGGGGCTTTGAAGATTTTCCCTATTGGGGTGTCGCCTCGCCCCGCGGCGCCATGGCAGCGGGCGCAATTACGGTTAAAGAGTTCATACACCTTCCGGGTTTGCTGAGCAGCGGTGCGACTCTTTTTCCGTTGGAAGGCTGCTTCGGTAATTTCCGAGGCCACAAATAGAGTTGTGAACAGAAATGCGACCGCGCTGCCTATAGCAACGCCCTTCCGGGTAAACTTCATACTGCGAGGGTATAAGTTCCTTTTCTATAATCCTGATGCGGGAGATAAATTGTGAATGTGCCAGAAGACACTTTCATTGCTCATCTCGGGATGTTTGCGCAAGAACGTGTTTGCCAGAGGCAACGCTGATGGATCGTCCTTCAGGTCGGCGAAGATCCGACCCTCGCGTTTTGCCTCCTCCTTCATTCCCAACTTACGAAAGATGAGCATCAGATTGTAGTGGGCGCCGAGATCTTCCGGATCGATCTCCAGAATTTTTTCGTAGCACTCGCGAGCCTCTCGATAATCGTGCTTGATCTTGCACAACTCACCGAGCTGTTGCAGAGACATTCGATCGCGTGGATACGCGGCGAGCACGCGACGAATATTTGTTTCCGCTTGGTCTAGTTGCCCGCGCCTGATGAATACGCGAGCCTGTTGAAACAGGGCCCGCATGTTTCCTGGATCCCCACGAATAACCGAATCGAGCAAACCTGCCGCTCGATCGTATTGATCCAGCTCAATCAGCCCGATCGCCTGGTTTACCTGGGCCATCGCCCGGTATTTATCGTCCTGTGTCGCGGCGTGAACGAAAGCATCAATCGCTAGCGGATACTGTCGCTGATCGATTAGGGCTATCCCATAGTTGTTCCAGCGCCGCCAATCGGGCATGGCATTTTTTGGGATCTCGCTGGGTGGAACAGGACCATTAGCACCAATCCGCATTCGATAGTCGGCCGTCGCCATGCTCACTATGGGATAGTCTACCGACTTGCCCAAGGCGTAATCGCTGAAGACGCGCGTGAATCTGCGGTACTGAACTCGCGCTTTGAGATGAAGGATTCCGTTAGCGTCAGCCGGCACGCGAAACTGGTATCGCACCAGATCTGAACGACCTGATTGAATCTGATTGTTTTGGGCGATGCCACGCGTTCTCCAGATGTGGTGCTTGTCGTTAAAGGATCCGTCCGCCTTAACGAGATAGGTCTTGTAATTATGGGCTGACTCATCAAGGTACCCGTTAGGCTTAATGAATCCCGAGTGATAGAGCGTCTTGCCGCTGTCGTCGCTAACAATGAACTCGACGTAAGCCTCGTAAAAGTCCCGCAGTTCCGGCGGAAACGAGTGCCCGATGTTTTTGTTGGTCACAACGACTTCGGCTGTAATTCGATCGGCGGCTTTAATAGTAAAAGTGCTGCGATTGAGAGGCGCGATGAATTCTTCCGCACTTACGCCAGGCGACTTTAGCTTCAGAGAAAAAATGTCGATCCCCACGGCATCGTTTTCGAGAAACTTCGTGACCGCGTCAAGCTGCTCCGGCCACTTGTAGAACACAGGAATTGCCGTATTCGCTGCCGCCCAACGGTGTGAAGCAAGCTTCCCTTCTTTCGCGGAGACGTCAAACAACGGCGCCGACTCGCGCTTCATGTGACACGAGTTGCAAGTCTCTTTATCGCGAGTGTAGTAAGGATGTGGCGACTCTTTTGAAAACGACGACATCTGATATTCGTCAGCGACTGCAAACGCACGCAAAAACTTATAGTCGTTAAGTTCGCGGGGCACCTGCGATTTGTGACAAGCGCCACAGAAATCGGCTGTTTTTAACAGCGGTCGCATCATAGCCCGGCGATGAGAAGGAATATCGTCAAGAATCTGTTGGTCCGTTACGTCTAATAGCAAGCGCATGCCATCCTCTTTGACCAGCAGAGCCGGCTCGGCCATCACGTAGCCGCCAATGCCCCGCCCTGTGGCCGACTGTATGGAATGGCAGGAAATGCAGGAAACCCCCTCTTCGTCGAACGGTCGCTTTACCTTGGAATTCTTTGTTAGTGCTCCAGAAAAAAGTGCAGCAGGGTTGTGGCATGATTCGCAGTGACGCGTAAACTCGATGCCCCGTTGTGAGATCAGATCCTTGACGTTCTTTTGGTAAAACGGTTCTCGAAATGCATTTCCATGCGCCGACTGGCGCCATTGTGTGTGCGCATCTGTGTGGCAGGTAGCGCAACGGGTTGAGGATATGAACTTTTCACCGGGAATAAAGGTACCACTTGTCGTCGTGGCGTTGCCGGGCGCGAAGGGATTGGAGCCAAATTTGAAATCGTAGGTCCTGGCGATCTCTTCGGCGTACCCACTTTCGGGGGTGCCAGGCTCACTCATGGCTCTTCCGCAAATGGCGACGGACACCAGCGCCAGGAGAATACCTACGATGCCAGCAGCCACGGGTTGCTTTCGTTTTGCTGAGGCTTTCATAACTGAGGGTAACCAATCATTAGAATTCCAGCTTATCATCCAGAATCATTTTGGTGATGTCCATGTTGAAATTGGTTATTGAGCTTGCATTCTTATCGCTCATCCGAAAGAGTAACTTTTTGTTACGCGATGTGACTAAGGGATTACCATCCTCGTCGAGCCGGGCGAAAAAGAAGAAGGCTTCGTCACCCGGGACTTTGGGCGGAATAAAATTGATTAGATTCCGTCGCTGCCCCAATTCATTTGCTAGAGAGATATAGCCTTTCAAAGAGGCGACCGTTTGCCCTCTGAACCAGTCGTATACCAGATCCACGTTCTCACTGTTAAGAGAGCCGAAACCAACGCTAACAATATAGTTGTGGCGGCATTCCCTACATTCTAATAACTCCATTGTTTGCTCATCGATTGATTTTTGCTGTTCAGGCGGCATTTGGTCATACTTCGACTCGATATGCACCAGCCTCACAATTGCTTCCCGAATGGGCCGCGCCGAACGGAGTCGAAGTGTAAACCTATAATCGACAGCATCCTCGGCGCCACCTAATGGAGCTTGCCGGGCAGGCGAGGAAGCGGTAGGCACCTCGCTAACCTGGCCGGCCACGGAGCGCATTTGCTTGCGGCGCAATACTCGGATTGCTTGCGTTTTGGCCCAACCCGAATCATTCAGGATCTTTGTGACTTCCACTTCTGTCCACTGCCGAAAAGGTTTCTTCAGCACGTCCTGCTGGGCTATATGCGGCGCGCAGGCCAGGAGCACCATGACCGAAACAGCAAACATCTTCCCGTATGTGATGGCCACCAAATTCACAACAACACTTCGATTTTACAACTGGCCTTGACCGATCATTTGCTGGGCGCGCAACTTCTCGTCCAGAATGCGCTCTTGCTTTACTTGTCTCTCTAACGCCTCAAGCCGCTTGAATTCCACCAATTCAACCTGGGCTTTCTCGGGCTGCTTCATCCGTGAATACACAAGGAAAAGCTGGTACCGCGCCTGCGTGTGCGTTGGATTTCGTTCGACTACTCGTTGTAGACGTGCAGCAGCCTCCGCAAAGTCGCGGCGCTTGAGAGCGAGGCGCGCATAGTCATATAAAATAGGCACACTGTTGGGCTGCAAGGCGAGGCCGCGCTTGAGCGGCGCCTCGGCTTCGTCAAGTCGCCCCTGTTCGATGGCAACATAACCTAAGCTTGCCAATGCGTCCAGGTGGTCAGGCTGTTTGGCTAGAAAGGATTCCAATAGCTGGCGTGACCGATCAAAATTTCCTGCCGCTCTCTGGGCATAACCCTGCAGGTATTCAATGTTTTCAATTGTTGGGTCCAGCGCGGCTGCCAGATCGAAATCAATCGCTGACGCGGTCCATTCGCCCTTCCGATAATTCGCGTTGGCTCGCGCCAGCACATAGGCCGCCTGTTTCGGCTCAAGATTTATCGCCGACGTGTACTCATTGATAGCGCCTTCCCAAAAGCCTACCCGAAAATACTCGCGCCCCAGCATGTAGTGGTAGGTGGCATTCCTCGCATCTCTCTCAGATGCGTGCCTGAACTCCTCAACAGCATTTGCATGGTCGTTTCGAATACTGGCGATCAATCCAAGCCGGAAGTGGCTTTCCGGCGCGGTTGCATCGATATCTGCCGCTTCGGCCAAAGCGCTCGCTGCTTCATCGTTTCGGTCGAGGTTAAAGAGCGCCACCCCAAGGTTATAGAGGACCTCGAAGGTGTGCGGCATTGCCTTGTTTGCGCGTTCGAAAACTCGCACTGCGAGTTCGTATTGGCGGTTCTGAGCCAACACTGTGCCTAAGGTGAAGAGACCTTGCGGCTGCGAAGCGTACTGTCTTTCGATTAGGTCCGCGGCTGCTTTTGCTTCAGCGGCACGATTTGCTCTGTAAGCCACATTCAAGAACGCCAGTCCCAGTTGAGGATCATTTGGATTTCCGCTGCGAGCACGTGCGAGGTGTTCGGCCGCTTTAACAAAGTCTCCCGCATCGCCATACAGCGCGCCCAGATTGTAATGGGCCTGGATGTGCGCTGGGTCGAGGGCCAGGACACGCTCAAACTCGGCAATTGCGGCGCCGGTCTTACCATTCCGTGCCAATATTCTTCCCAGGTTGTTTCGGGCGCTGACGAATTTGGGATTCAATTTGATAGCTGCGTTGATCTCCACCAGCGCTTCGCTTATTCTGCCTTTTTTATCCAGTATTACGCCAAGCACGTTGCGTGGAATTGGGGACCGAGGGGCAGACTTGACTGCCTGTCGGGCAGCGCGCTCGGCGCTGTCTAAATCATTAGCCTCCAAGGCAGAGACGGCCGAATCAAGCGAGGCCCGCGTCGTCACATTCAACCCTAGGGCGCCATCGGGGCGAGCAGTAGCAGTTACGCTAACGCCTTGCCGACGCTGTGCGGCAATCGAGGTGACAAGACAGATTACGAGGACACAGGAAACCACATAACATGGGAGTGGCCTTGCGACGTCAAGTCGGCAGTCCAGGCTGTGCATTGTTTCTCTTCTAGTCATCTCTGATCTAAGGGCTTACTAATTTGGTGTCGTGCGTGATCGAAACTCGGCGTTGATGGTCTTAACCAAATCAAACTCGCGTTGAGCTTCATCATTACGGCCCAGTCGTTTCAGTGCCAGACCCAATTGGTAATGTGCGTCAGAGCGATTCGGTTCCAACACAACCGCCACCCTTAACGCATCCACAGCCTCCGGAAAATGCTCGGCCAGGAACAGCGCCCTCCCCAGGGCCCAGTGCGCCTCGAATATCTTCGGGTCAAGAGAAATGGCGCGCTTCAGCGTGGCAATCGCTTCCTCAATCTTGCCTTGCTTTACGAGCCCCGCGCCCAAACCCACCTGACCCACCGCGGACTGCGGGGCGATCTTTGCCAGCTCCTGGTATTGCACCAGCGCCGCCGAGTTTTCTCCAGCCGCTTCGAGCACGGTGCCGAGAAAGAACCTGGCTTCGGCGTGATTCCTATTCAGCTGAGTGGCGACCTTCAAAGTCTTTGCCGCGGCAGGATATTCTTGCAGCGCATACTGAACGCGGCCGAGATAGAAGTGCGCGTCAAAGCTCTGAGGGTCCAGGGCGACGGCCTGGCTGAGCGCCTCGGCGGCCTCGGCGTCATGTCCGCGACGGGCCGCGAGGATTATTCCGAGAAGTGTGTGGGCGGCGGCGGCGCCCGCATCCAGTCGAAGCGATCGCCTTGCCTCCTTTTCTGCTTCCAACGTGCGACCGGCATTGAACAAGGCGAGCGCGTGCAGATATGCACCTTCAACTGAATCGGCCTGTCTTCTCGCCAATTCAGAAAACGACTCGATTGCTTCTGACCATTTCTGCTGTCTCAGCAATGCCAGACCCAAGTCTTGCCAGGCGCCGTAGAGAGACGGATCAAGACGCAAAGCCTCTCTGAAACTGTTAATTGCGCTGTTTAAGTCGCCGCGATCAGACGCCAGCAGCCCATCGGCATAAAGAACCCGTGAATCAGACGGACGAGAGTCTTGCAAGAGATTCAATTGTGAGATGGCATTCGGCTGATCCTCCAGCTTGCGATAGACCGTTAACAAATCAAAGCGGACTTCAGAGCGGCGTGGATCAATCTCGATCGCCCGGCGCAAGTGGCTGGCCGCCTGCTGCAGTTCACTTGGATCGCCGTTCAGCAGCAGGAAGCGGCCAAGCTGATAATTAGCCGTGAAGTGTTTTTCGTCGAGCTTGAGAGCGCTGCGTTCAGCCGCAATAGCCTCCGCTTGTTTCCCAGTTTTCCAAAGTGCATAGCCCAGATTCGCGTAGTAGTCGGCTTTTTGGGGATTAATTGCGACAGTGCGACGCAAGTCTTCTACGGCCTCGAGATAGCGACCCAGGCCCATACGCGCATAAGCTCTAGCGTTCAACGCTTCAGCGTCGTTCGGATTGGCTTGGAGTTGCGCCGAGGCTTCCGTCTCCGCCCGCTCGGCTCGCGATTGCTGACTGGTGAAACGCTCGACATGCGAGCGCGGTACGGCGGCAGTGGAGGTCGTTGCACCGGGCTGAGCGAAAACTAACTCGCCACTAACACAGAAGCAGACTACGATAAATTGAAGGCCCCAAACTCTCATTGAGGAAAACGATGCCGACGGCATGTGAAACGATTGAAATAAAAAACGACCGTGGCTCGCATCGTGGGGGCCCGGTCGTTTTGTTTAAAGCACTGAAAGCGATAGCCAACCGCTCTATAGCTTCCTGAAATCAAGGCTCGGGGGCGAAGTAATCGTCCGCTCTCTCACCATTTAGAAAAGGAACTTCAAGCGATACTGGACCACGCGTCCAGGCAGGGCAGCATCGAAGCGCCCAAACCCGCCTCCATTCCTGAAATTGTTATTCGGCACGGTATAAGTGGCCTGATTAAATAAATTGAAGAACTCGATACCTATTTGCATCTTCAGGTTTTCCAACAACCCGGTGTTCTTGAAAACCGAGAAGTCCGTGCGGATAAAGCCTGGCCCTTTAAATAGATTGCGCGGCTGAGTGCCGAAGCGAATCTGCGACCCCGCCGCATTGACCACACAGTTGGGCCCTGGACATGCACCAGTTGGTCCCCCGAAAGCTGCCCTATTCAAGTAGCGGCCCGCCGGCGCGCCAGAAAAGGGATCGCCGACTACGTTGGCACGCCGGTTTCCGTTGTCACCATCAACCACGGTGAATGGAAATCCGCTGCGGCCGTTTACAATGATATTTAACTGAAGTCCTCCCAAAATCTTGTCGGCGGTCGCACTCGAATTCATGTAACGCTGGCCTTTGCCAAACGGCAAATCAATGATCGCATTCGCCGAAAGCAGGTGTGGCACATCGAGCGAAGATCTACCATACTCGGCTTCGAGGTCAAAGGGATTTTGTGGACCACCTTGGGATCCGCGTCCCTCGCCGATGCCCTGAAAGACGCCCGTGGAGTCGTCGCGATTTCGACTAAAGGTGTAGGAGATCTGACCCTGGATGTTGCCGGACAGACGCTTCTGCAACTGCATTTGCAGCGCGTCGTAGTTTGCGCGAGCGCGGTTGGTGTAGAACCTGCCTGAGAGGAATGTGCCCGCAGTATTTCGGGCTTCGGCCGTACCGCTTCCGCCGATATCCAGGGTCTGGAGCAGACTACGGGTGCGGTTGCCAACGTATCCTATGTCGAGGGCATAGTCGCGGCCCAATTGCATCTGGTAACCAATATTGAACTGATGGACGAGAGCGGTCTTCTGCTGAGGATCTTGCCGAAAGACTGTGATGGCGCCTCCCGGCGAGATCAAAAGGCTCGGACTAATCGTGGGCACATTCGGCGGGCCGGTGGTTAGATTAAAGACGCTACGCGGCGTCGATGAATCGAAGGCGTTGTTGAAAGTGATGCTATTAGTAAACGGTGGATTATTGACGAGCGGCGGGCGGTCAGTCGCGTCCAGAGTGTATAGCAATCCGTAGCCGCCGCGAACCACCATGTTCCTCTCCGGTCCGAATGCGTAAGCGAAGCCTACACGCGGGCCGAAGTTATTCTTGTCGGTCTCGATCAGACTGTCGTCACTGCCGGAAGCCAGAAGGACAGTCCGCGTAACCGGATCGTAGTTTCCGAGCCGTCCTGACTTCTCGGTGGACGCTGGGAAAAGATCATAACGAAGTCCGAGATTGAGCGTGAGCTTGTCGTTTACCTTGAAGTCGTCCTGGACGAAAAAGCCATATTCCTGTCCCCGAAGATTGAAAGCTCCGCCTGGAACACTCCCACGGAAGGTTTGGAGCGCCGCAACGCGATTATCCAACAAATTGGCGATGGCCAGACCTGTTCCGCCAAAGGCGATACCGTTGGAATCGACGAAGCATCCCGAGCCGGTCGCTGGGTTAAAACTCGGGCCCTGGGAAGCGACGGGACAGCCCAGATTGGTGCCGGTCGAGGGGCCGTTATCCGCGTAGGCCAGATTAGCCTTCAAGCCGCCGGTACGTCCGCCATCGATCGTCTCGAGGTAGCGCAGACGCAACTCACCCCCAAACTTAATCGTGTGGTTGCCTTTAATTATCGTTAGTGTATCTGCGAAGTACGGATTCTTGCTGTTGACGATGAATGGACCACCATCGCCGGCAAACTCGACGAAGCCGTTACCGAAACCGCCAGTCAAAATCGAGCCAGACTGCTCAAATGTTCCGTTGTTGACGTTCGGAATGCCGACATCGGCCGAGAAGGTTTCACTAATACCGCACGCGCCGCCCACGCCGCAGTTGATAATCCCGATATTAATCTTCGTGAAACCAAATCGAAACTCGTTGAGAATTGTCGGGCTGAAGGTGTGCGTATCTGTGACGACTAGTTGGCGAGTGTTGCCAATTTCATTGCCTGCTCCGAACCCGGCTGGGACTTGTGGAAAGAATGAACCACGAATGGCGGAGAAGTTCTGCCGGCTGAAACGACCACTCAACGAGTTATCGTCACTCACCTTGTAATCAAGCTTGATGTCAAAGTTGTCAATCTTTTCCTTAACGTCGCGCTGTGAAAAGAAGTTGTTGTCATTCTGTCCCGGATTTAGTCGAGTCGCTGTCGCCGACGGGAATAGATTGAAGAACGTCCTAGTTTGAGGACTAATACGACCAGCCGGAATCGTGGCATTGGCAAAAGGCAACCCGGTTGTGGCATCGCATATGACACCGGAAATTCCGCGTCCGCAGTCCCTGGTGCTGGTGTAGGTTGTGCCAAAGATGCCGTTGCGCACGTCCGCGGTCGGAACGGTTGAAGACAGCGGTGTCGGCAGGTTGTTCCGCCCGCCCAGGTAGTCGAAGAAGAAGAAGAACCGATCCTTCACGATCGGTCCGCCGATTGTTCCGCCAAACTCGTGAATCTGCTGAACAGCCTTTACGGGGAGGTTGATGTCGTTGCGCGCTATCGCTTCATTTCGATTGCGCTTCAGAATGGGATGATAGGCATTGAGCCTTGAGTTTTGTCCGTAGTAGTAGAGCGAACCGTGAAATTCGTTTGTGCCCGACCGGAAAGTGGTATTGATTACTGCACCGCCGGCGCGACCGATTTCTGCAGGAGGAACGCTCGTAGTCACCTTAAACTCGGCGATGGCATCAGGATTGACGAAGACGCCTATGGTGCCAAACTGCGGTTCGTTATTGTCAACACCGTCAACTGAAAAGTTGTTATTGGTTGGGCGCTGACCGTTTGCGGAGAGCACCGCGCCACCCGACCGCGCAAAGCGCGCCGCTTCCGTCGACCCGCGGGAATCGCCGCCGCCCGGACCCTGCCCTCCGGCATTGGGGTCACCGTTATTGTTCGCGCGAGCGTCGGAGAGAGTTCCGATAGTGACTCGCGAAACGCCCGGCGTGAGAGTCGCAAGCTGTGTAAAGTTCCGGCCTGAAAGTGGAAGTTCAGTAACTTCACGTCCAGTCACGACACTTCCGCGGTCGCTGCTTTCAGTTTCAACTAGTTGCGGCGCAGTAGTTATCGTGACATCCGCGCCCACGCTGGCGGGCTGAAGGACCACATCAACCGCCTGCTTTGATTCGGTCTGTACGGTTACATTTTCCTGAATCGTGCGGCTGAAATTGGTTTGGCTTACAGTAATGCGGTAGATACCCGGATCAAGGAGAGGTACGTCGAAACCACCGTCGTCATTCGTTTTGACTGTGCGTTCTGCATTCGTCTCCGTATTAGTGACGGTGACCGTGGCGCCTACCACCGCCGCGCCTTGCTGGTCCTTTACAGTCCCGGTTATGGATCCCTTATTCGTTTGCGCTGATGTGGAAATCGCGAGCGCAGCGACCAAGAGACCTAAGGCTCCCAATTGCCCTAGGGCGTTTGCAACCGTCTGATGGTTTTTCATTGCTGATCCTCATTATGCGAAACAGCCAAGGGAAACCCCTAACCTCCTACGGGAAAGGTGTCACCCTCGGGCCTGGTCGCGGCTGCTCAGCCAACTCATATGGCGGCGCTTTGGCTCGATTTATAGCCTTTTCGAACGAGAACGTCGGATGAAATAGAACGGGCTTTAAGGTTTGTTGTCTAAACGAACGAAGTATTTAATACAGTTTCCAGGGCCTGTCAATACTTTTCTAGCCGTAATGCGGAATATTCTCCGAAAAAATCCCCTTCTTGTTTTTGAGTGTCGCCAACTTAACCGGCGAACGGTAGGGCTTGTGATTATGGGGCGAAGGCCGCGCCGAATTTCCCGGCGAGCACGAGACTAAGTGCTCCTCTGAGGGGGGGATTTGCTCCCAAAGTAGAAGGAAGGATTTTGGCGGAAGGGAGGCCACGGCGAACGCTGCGTTCGATTGTTTCAGTCAAAGCGCTTTCAACAAATGGCCAGGCGCGTGCGATTTCACCACCAACAACAACTGCTTCCGGACTGAATCCGACAACCAGATTCGAAATACCAATACCGAGATAATGCGCTGTCTCGATGAGCGCTGTCCTGGCGTTAGCCTCGCCGGCTAGTGTGCGATCGACCAATTCCCTGAAGCCAAGCGAGTCACCTCGCTCACTCGAAGACAACTTCAAATAACGAGCAACTGCGGCACCCTCGGAGGAGAACGCTTCCCAGCAATCATAATTGCCGCATGAGCAGGGAACCGGCGCATGAGTGCCGATGACCATATGTCCGAACTCGCCCGCTGCGCCACGCTCTCCGCGGTAAACCTGGCCATCAAAAACTATCCCAGTGCCAACGCCTTCAGCGACGAACACCAGGATAAAATCGCGGGCGTCGCTAACTTCCGGCCGCCCAAACCAAAGTTCGGCCAGGGCGACAGCATTTGCGTCGTTATCGATGAAGACCGGCAGGCCGACCGCCGTTGAGATCGCTGCAGCGATCGGGATATCACGCCATTTGAAGCAGGGTATATAGACCGCGTTACCTGTCGACGGATCAACCAAACCGGGAAGACTTACGCCAACAGCTTCCACACCTTTATTTCGGCTTGACAACTCTTGCACGGTCGCAATTACTTCGCTGAGTGTCTCATCCGAATCCGAGGCTGTTAGAAACTCGTTCTGTTCGATAACTCGTCCTGCGAGATCGCTCGTCGCGACGGTGGTGGAGG
The DNA here is from genome assembly GCA_051002255.1 of Pyrinomonadaceae bacterium. GTDB lineage: Bacteria > Acidobacteriota > Blastocatellia > Pyrinomonadales > Pyrinomonadaceae > PSRF01. The sequence continues at coordinate 6,597 of JBPCMM010000094.1, read as the reverse complement.
TCGGCATAATCGCCACGCCAATTGCGATGGCCTCTTTTGTTCGCAGCTTTAATAAAGTCGGCCTTCGTCCGCCAGTTGATTCCCCTTCGCCGACCTCTTCGACAAGCCTCTGCGACTTCAAAGTTTCGACAATCGCAGACACAGTTGACCGCTGCAGGTTCGTCTCCCGCGCGATCTCGGCGCGCGAAATAGGCTCCCGTTCGCGAACGTAGTTCAGTACGATCTGACGATTGATGTCTCGGATGGTGTTGAAGCGGGCCGCCTGGGCCCTTCTGAGATCAAGGCGTCGCAAGATTGAAGCTCCAGCCGAGTTAGGCTATCGGGTGCGTGAGCTAAAAGGTAGCTGGTTCTTTGCCGGACCCTCAGAAGGACACTCGTTGCAAAGATGTTAGGTCAGTCGATGCGTTTCAAGGTTGCGGGCCAGGATAGCCATTGAACTTTCCTCCAAGGTTATCCATCGCATGGCCCAACTATTTGACGATACCCTTGCCTTGAAGAATTGTTAAAGTCTTGTCGATGTCGGGAACATCCACGTTTTCTCTTGAGCCGTTGGGCCATTGAACTTCGAGTTTGTCAACCTTCGTGGCGCTTCCCAGACCAAAATGCAGGATCATGTCGTTGTGCGAGGAATAGCTCGCGCCGCTGATGACATCCTGCCGCTGCCGGTTGGCGCCGGTGGTCAAATAAGCAACCGCGCCGATGGCGTCCTTAGGACTCTTCTTTTTGACGTCACCGATAAGCCGCAGCGCGATCCAGTGACCGGTTCCGGCAGCAACATTGCGGATGAGAGTTGGCTTCTCATCAATATTGTTCACGACGCCATCCAACTTGCCGTCCCCATCCAAATCAGCGATCGCAAGACCGCGCGCGGTGAGCGCCAGCGCGAGCGCGCTACCTGGCGCAGCAGCCACGCGCTCAAATTTTTGGTTCTTCAGATTGCGAAACAACAGCAACTGCTGGGCGTAGGTTGTGCCCCATTGCTTGCCATCGACAGATGGGTAAACATGGCCATTCGCTATCAGGAGGTCCTTCCAACCATCGTTGTCGAAATCCATGAAGACGGTGCCCCAACCCAGGAAAGGATAGGTCGACTCACCATGGCCGGCTTGAAACGTAACGTCGGTAAAGTTTCCCTCGCCGTCGTTGTGATAGAGAACGTTCGAGTCGTCGGAGAAGTTGGTGATGTAAAAATCGATTCGTCCATCATTGTCGTAATCACCAACAGCTAGGCCCATCCCAGCCTGCTCGCGGCCGTTTTCGTTTAAGGCCACGCCGGACGGGTACCCGACCTCCTCGAAGGTTCCGTCGCCCTTATTGATATAGAGTTGTTTGGGAGTCGAGTCATTCACGACTATGAGGTCCAGCAAGCTGTCGTCATCGGCATGAACAAACGCGGAGGAGAAGCCGTAGTAGCCCTGCGGATCGTTTACGTTAGTTTTCACACTCAGATCTTCAAAAGTTCCATCGGCCTTCTGATGATAGAGAGTGTCACCCTCACCTTTTAGTCCACGTGGGCCACATAAGACCGGAACACCACGAAACTGACAAAAGTTTTGACCAACCTTCCCCGGCTTCTGAGCTTCACTTGGATTAGGGGGCAGGTTATTGATATCAAAGTCCACGTAGCCGGGAACGAAAAGATCGAGACGTCCATCACCATCGTAGTCGCCCCAGGATGCTCCGGTACTCCAGCCCTTCCGCGCGACTCCGAGTTTTTCCGCCACATCGGTGAACGTGCCATTGCCGTTGTTCCGGTAAAGACGTGATACACCAAAATTGCCAACAAAAAAGTCAGCGTGGCCATCGTTGTCGTAGTCTCCTACCGCGACGCCCATCCCCCACCTTTCATTCGCTACCCCGGCTTTGTCGGTAACGTCTTCAAATTTCCAATTGCCCAAGTTTCGGTAGAGAGCGGCGCGCGGCGGCTTCTCTTTACCCTCGAGGGCTGTAATAGTTGAGCCATTTACAAGGTAGATATCCCGCTGGCCGTCGCCATCGTAATCGAATATAGCTACGCCGCCGGATACGCCTTCGATTATGAAGTCCTTGGCGGCGCCTCCCGACCGATGTTTGAAGGTTGCCAAAGCAGTCTTGTCTGTTAAATCCACAAAAACAGCCATCGCCTTCGGATCGACAATTCCTACTGTTCTTCGCGACGTATAGGTGATTGCCGCGCCGGTAGAAACTCCGCCCATCGTCTGTTGCTGATCGGGCTTCTTGACAGGAACCTGGGCAAACAGCGGCGATGTCGCTACAAAGCACATCAAAGCTATAGAGATGCGGCCCCGCGATAACGCAATGCAACGCGACATTAACTCAAGCATTTTGGTAATAACGGTTCCTCTTGTTCAAAATCCGATCGAATCGGAATGTCTTACTTTCCATTCTTAACGTCATCTTCTTTAATTATGAGGTAGCGATCAATCTCCGGATTATCAATTGTCTGGACTCGACCGCTGGGCCATCGCACTTCAACTGCGCGGATGACCGCTGCACTTCCCAAACCTACCAGGAGACGCGGGTCATTGGATGATAAATAACTGCTCGCCGTGTTTGTATCGAACATTTGCTTGGTGCCCGAATTATCGATAACCGAGACCCGGGCACCATTCCCATCTCGATTCGATTTTGAACCGACTAGGACCAGCCCGAGCCAATGATTTTTCGTTCCGTTATTTCGGAGCACGACTGGCGCGCCGTCGATAACGCTTATGACCACGTCGACCTGTCCATCGTTATTGAGATCGCCAAACGCTGCTCCGCGAGAAGCAAGCGGGTTGAGAAATGCGGCTCCAGCGGTCGCAGAAACGTTTGCGAATCCTTTTCCAGTATTTCGCATAAGCATTGGCGTCTGTTTGTATCTCAAATAGGGACTCGTCTTTTCTATAGTATCGAGCACGTGGCCCTGGGCCACAAAAATGTCGCGCAGACCATCGTTATCCGCATCGATGAAGCGCGTTCCCCAACCGGAATACAGTAGACTTATCTGGCCTACGCCCGCTAAGTTAGTCGTGTAGGTAAAACTCAGGTCGCCATCGTTGTGATAAAGCGGATATGTTTCATTGGAAAGCGTAGTAATGAAGATATCCATGTAGCCGTCGTTGTCATAGTCGCCAACATCGATCCCCATTCCTGCATAGGTCTTTCCGTTCTCGTCGTAGCCGGCCCCGGACGCTATGGCGATGTCTTCAAAGGTTCCGTTCCCTTTATTGTGATAAAGCGACTGGCGAACGCTATCGTTAGCCACAAAGATGTCGATGAATCCATCATTATCGAAGTCAGCGAAGGCGACGCCTAAAGCCTTGCCGCCAGGGTCGACAACCCCGGCCTTCGCACTGACGTCTTCGAAGGTCCCGTCCGAGCGCTGGTGATAGAGGATGTTGCTTGTGCCTTTAAAATTGTCAGGGTGGCAAAAGGCGCGGTAGCCTGGCCGAATCTCACCACAGTAGACAGAGCCTGATTCGAAATCCCATTCAACATATCGCCCTACAAAAAGATCAAGCCGGCCATCTCGGTCATAGTCAATCCAACCAGCGCTCGTGGACCAGCCAGCGCCGCCAACCCCCGTCTTCTTCGTGACATCGGTGAAAGTACCATCGCCGTTATTGCGGTAAAGGTAAGTGGCGCCATAACCCGTCACATAAAGGTCCATGTACCGGTCGTTATCATAATCAGCGACGGCAACTCCCATGCTAAAACCACTACCTTTGAGTCCAGAAGCTTCCGTCGTATCTTCAAACCTGCCATCAGCTTTCTGGTGATAGAGCCGGTTCCAGTATTTCGGGTCGCGCTTATCCGGCATTTCTGTTTTGGGCATCGGATCTTTCAATGACGCACCGTTAGTGAAAAACAGATCCATGCGACCGTCGTTGTCATAGTCAAACATTGCTACGCCACCACCCAAAGCTTCGAGCAGATACTTCAAAGAGGTGAATGATGGTGCACGTTTGAAATTGATCCCGGACAAACTCGTGATATCACTGAAGGTAACCGGAGACTGCGCCTGGGGTGCGGGTGGGGTGGGCTTCTTTACGGTTGCTTCGGAATTGTAGGAACGGCCCGTGCGCTGAGTTGGAGTAGGTGTTGGAGCAGGCCGCTGACAGATAACCTCGATTGCGCTGATGGCCAACCATAGGAAAATCAAGAGTACTCGGATAGGAATCACTTGCTTTAAAAGCGCAGCTTGATTCCTTCGCACGAGACGGCGCTGAGAATCGCCTCCTAAACTCCCACTGGTTTCTAACGAGTCTTCGGCTAATACCATCTAATAACTCAATTTGGATTTCGAGAACGATTAACTGTAGGTGCCTCGTTCGCGATCCTGAAAGATCCCCTCACTTCGCTTCTACTACGGCGTAGTCTTTCCCGCTGTAGAGGCGAATTCCGTTGCCCGACTTGGTCATCATCAGCGGGCGCGGCCGTTTCATCTGGCTGTCCTTCGTAGTTGCGACGGAGAGTATTTCATTGCCGGCTAGATCGAGAATGTTTAGCTTCCCATCGTTATTGAAACCGAATCCGTAGGCACCGGTGCCAAGCTCGGAACCGTTGATCGTTATCGCCGAATCCGTGATCAGAAATCCTTCGTACTTAGCCCGCACGTCGGCAGCATACCCCGAGGTATCGACAAGTCCCGCGATCACGTAACGGTTGCCACCGAAACGCGCGGCCGCTGAGTTGCGCATTTGAGTGGGCGCAGTTAAGCCCTGAAAATAGAACCCCGGAGGCACAACTCGCGAAAGTTCTCTTCCCGTAAGTATTATCGACCCGTCTTGAGCTGCGATCAGCAGGTGCATTGAGCCTGCAATAACCAGGACTGCGATCGCGCTGATCGAATACCTTCTACACGTTCTCATAATACTCTTCCTCTCTCACCCAATCCTCGAATTCCATCAGAGCAGGGATTATCTTACATTTTTCGCGGAAAAAAGAATGTAAGTATCCGCTTGTCACCAGTGAGGGTGTGCGGTTGCTGCGCCACGGCTGACAAGCTCATAGAAAGCAAAGCAATTGCCGGGAAACCAACGGTCGGATGGCGTAGGATTGTTGTGATTTCATCCGAACAGTTGGTCAGTACCTATGACGGCCACCGAGTTCATAAATAAAGGTGTTCGGATGGTAAGCTTTCCAGTCGAACCAATAGTCATTAAGTACGGCAATCTTTCTCAGTTGTTGGCCACTGAGTGGCCCGCTGATGGCCTTCCCGGTAAAGTCCCACTCGGTGCCGGTTTCCGCGTCCACGAGCACGAATTGGGAAGACCCTGGCTTTAAAAAGAACTCCAATTTGCGAAGGTCCACAGTTCTCTCAAAGGCCCGGACCGATCTCTTGTCCTCCCCAGCTACCAGGAAGATGGGAACACCGCCCAACTCATCTATTATCGGGCTCTGTTTTAGCACGGCGTCGAAGGGATAGGCCTTCGAGACTCCATTGATGGTAAGTCCGATAACGAGAGTTCGAGGTTCGAGCGATTTATCGAGGACCAGAGACGTCGCCACAGGTACGCTCGCCATGCGTTCCTCCCAATTGGCTGGAGCATACTTGCCCGCCCTGGCTATCTCCTCATCAGGTCGCAGTACGCGGCTTTGAGGTTTCTCGCGCTTCCAGGTGGAGAAGGTCAGCTCCTCATGAAAGACCGATGTCAGGCGTTGACCTTTGAGCGGGCCGAGAATCGCTTCACCCGTAACCTGTTGCCACCATGATCCCGTTTCCTGGTCGCGCATGATGAAGTTCTGGTTGTTGATACCTGCAAGTTGAAAGTGAAGTTGACGCCCGCCTATTGTCGCTTCCCACACCAGACCGGTGTGACACAGCGTTCAATAGGTCGCAACTATCGGGATGCCGCCAACGATGTCCTGGACGATATGATGGTAAGCCATCAGCCGTACGGGATAAGCCGCGGCCTCTTCCTTGATTTCTATAGCCATGACAATATCGTTGTCGGCAACAAATCCAGCTTCGCTGGTCTTTGCGTAAGCTGCATTATCAAGAGGATTAAACATCCACTCGAAATGGTTCTGCCGGGCAAACCAGGCGGCGGCGAAGACAGGCACGAGCAGCACGACCAGTATCGCTTTACGCCACCAGCGCCGCGAGCTTCGCCACAACCACACCACCAACACCAAAGCCGCCGCCGCAGCAATGAGTGTCAGCAGGGGAGACCAGCGTCGCATTGCAAAGGATAATTCCAGGCCTCGCTGCGATTGCGGTCTAAAAGGATGAATGATCCACACCGGACAAAGAACTACAGCCAGAGTGGCCACAGCGATCACCACCAGCGTTAGCCATGCCGCTCTGCGACTAGGGAAGGTCCTGCTGTTGCCGTTTATCATATTGTCTGTTTCGAGGCCGGAGTTAGGGCCACCGGGGAGTTAGGTGTACAAAGAATTAGTGGAGGGATGCTACGAAACGGTACGAGTACCAGCAACCATGGCTACTGGCTTGTTGTATTTCTGTTGCGCTTGAATTGTGGCGATGGTGCCGGAGGTCGGACTCGAACCGACATGAGTGTGACCTCGCCAGATTTTGAGTCTGGTGCGTATACCAATTTCGCCACTCCGGCGTCGCGTGGGGAGATAATAAAGCCTGTTGCTCTGAGGAGC
>JBPCMM010000093.1:0-17162 GCA_051002255.1 Pyrinomonadaceae bacterium | reverse complement strand
ATCTTCTTCCTTGTGGTCTCACCTGTTCGTAGGACGGGTAAGCCACGGTCAACGTGCGCGTGCGGACGGGGGATGACATGGGTAGCGACAACTTCTCCGATCCGGCTTGCAGCCGCCGCTCCAGCATCGACAGCACTCTTCACGGCCGCCACCTCGCCGCGTACAATTGCAATCACCAAACCGGCGTCGATCTTTTCATACCCAACGAGCTGCACGTTTGCGGCTTTGACCATCGTATCGGCCGCCTCAATCATGGCGACCAAGCCTCTGCATTCAACCATACCGAGCGCTTCTTCCATGATTGTTCTCGAAGTTAGGGTTAGTTGGTTTCGACAAGACTGCCTCTTTGGTCAGCAGCTTGCTTCGCGATTCCCTTGGTGATCGTTGGTCGCAGCAGCTGACTACTTCGTCGCGGCTTAAGAGCCCGGCCGCAATATCCCAGAACAGCCCCACCATCTCCTCATCAGTCATCGCTAGTGTAGTGTCTCAGAAATTCCTTTACAACGATTGACAGCACTGGTTAGTTTGGGCGAACGCAAATCTCCCGAGAGTTCCCCTCCGTTAGGAGTGCGATGTTTATAGACCCGAGCGCAGCCTACCCGCCCGCTCCGTTCGAAGGAGCGGAAGTCAATTCGACCTTTACCGCTCGAGCATCATTCCGCTCCTTCGAACGGAGCCGGAGGGTTTTTGCACCGCTATCTATAAACATCTCGCCCCTCCGGGGTTAAACCCATATCGCATTGATCTGACGCGTCCACGCTACTCTAATTCCTTAATGAGTGAATAGGCGCTGGAATTCGTCCGCCTCGCTGGATAAAACCTGCTGAAGAGAAAAGACTGGCTGCCATTATCGGTGCGCTGCCCAGCAGTCCGCCATACTCGACCAGTTCGCCCACCTCACGGCCCGGCACGGGAATAATGCGCACGGCTGTAGTTTTGTTGTTCATTACTCCGATGGCCATCTCATCAGCAATGATTGCGGCGATCGTTTCAGCTGAAGTAGACCCGGGCACCGCCACCATGTCGATCCCTACCGAACAGACGCTGGTCCACGCCTCGAGTTTGTCCAGTGAGAGAGCGCCGATTTGAACGGCTTCGATCATCCCCGCATCTTCCGACACCGGAATGAAAGCGCCACTCATGCCACCGACCGATCCGCTGGCCATTGCACCGCCCTTTTTCACAGCGTCGGTAAGAAGCGCCAGTGCAGCTGTGGTTCCGTGAGCGCCGGCGCGCTCGAACCCCATCGCTTCGATAATGTTGGCCACTGAATCCCCGGGCACAGGCGTGGGCGCAAGTGATAAATCGATGATGCCGAACGGCAGACCCAACCTGCGTGCGACTTCACGACCCACCAGTTCTCCGGCGCGCGAAAGCTTGAAAGAGAGCTTCTTGATAATTTCAGCTAACTCCTGCAGCGGTAAATCCGCAGGCGCGTGTCTAACAGCATAATTCACCACGCCCGGGCCCGAGACCCCCACGTTAATAACCGCTTCAGGCTCGCCGACACCGTGAAAGGCGCCGGCCATAAACGGGTTGTCTTCGACCGCGTTGGCGAAACAAACGAACTTGGCGCAGGCAATTCCTCCTCGTTCGCGCGTACGCTCGGCAGCGTCTTTGATAATGTTCCCGACCTGCCGGACCGCGTCCATGTTGATGCCCGCCCGGGTGGTCGCGACATTCACTGACGAGCACAAACGTTCGGTACTAGCTAAAGCCTCAGGAATGGAATTTAGGAATTCGGTCTCTGAGTGGGTAGCACCCTTGTGCACCAGGGCAGAGTAGCCGCCAATGAAATCGACGCCTACCACCTCAGCGGCTTCATCGATTGCCCCTGCCAGTTGCACCGGATTGCCGGTGGAGGCTTCCGAAATCATCGAAACAGGCGTGACTGCGATCCTCTTGTTCGCGACCCGAATACCAATCTCGTCGCCGATTTCGTCGACTGTGCGCACCAGCCTGTCCGCGACGCGCCTGATTTTTTCCCCGGCGCGTTCAGCCGTCCTCTCGATCGACTCGCTGGCGCAATCCCGCAGACTCAAACCCAGCGTGACGGTCCGCACATCGAGGTGCTCCATCTCGGTCATCGCGACAGTCTGCAGGATTTCGGCTTGTGAATATTCCATCTTTAGTACCGAGTTTCGAGTTTCGAGAAGCGCCCGTCGAATTGTGCCATGACCTAAAAGACCCGGCTTCGTTTGATTCGGGAACTCGAAACCCGAAACTCGAAACTCGAAACTACCTCACGTTATCAATTCGCTCAGTAACAACAGCACTAGAAACAAGACAAACAATACTGCTGCAACAAGCACGAAACGTAAGCTCGGATCATATGCTGCTTCGTCGATCACCGCGCTGGAAATCTGGCGGAACTTCTCAACCCGATTAAGCCCATCGTCTTCAATCACCTCGCGTGGCGAGGGCCCGTCGTCGTGGACCCTAACGACAGTTGCTTGTATTGGCTGGTTACGGAGAGCTGAGGGTGGAGTCGATACAGCGGGTGGTGGAGCTACCGTCTTTTCAGAGTTTAATGGCGCGCTTGCCGCCGATCTTGACGGGTCTGCAATTAACTCCGGAGTTCCTGAGTCAGGCGTCAGCGCTTTGACATCTTCGGCTTCGCTGGCCGCTTCCGGCTTTGCTGTCAATGCCTTGCCGCATTGGGGGCAAAAACTTGCGCGTACCCGAATGGATACGCCGCAGGAGCGACAACGACGGGCAATCTCGGGCTCAGGCATAAGAAGAATTTCGGATTTCGAATTTCGGATTGCGGATTTTACAAATTCCTTTTCTTGAAAATTCGAACTCCGAAATTCGCAATTCGAAAACTCAACAATACGTTTCTTTAAATTCGAACTCCGAAATTCGAAATTCGAAATTCAGACCCGGTGCATGGCATTAAAGAGGTCTTCGCGCTGCGCGTAGATGCGGACTCCAAGTTTCTCGCCTTCCAGTCTCAAACGTTCTTTCAATTCGGTTGCGCTTTCCCGTGCGCGCAAAGTGTCCGCGATGATCACCATGGCGAATTTTCCCTGGACTACTGTTTGATTAATGTCCACGATGCTGCAATCAGCTGCCGCTAGTATTTGTGCTACGGAGGCCACAATACCTGGATGGTCAACGCCGAAAACTGAAATAATTATGCGGTCCGAGGAGCCTTCGCGCGACTGCGTCGAGATGCTTCCGGTTGTGGGGAACGATTGTGAAGTAAGGTGGCTAGCGCCGTTGGTGCCAAGGAATGGTTCGACCTCGCGGTAGATATCCGTGACTAGCTGCTCGACCGCCTGCTCCTCCGCTTCCCCACCAAAACGGCTATAGACTGCCCGGGTGATTCGGTAAATCAAATCTTCATTGGCCATTGGGTACATTGCCGATTGCCAATTTCCGATTTCCAATTCCGCTCTTTAGGAGGCGGCGAGTGACCTCGAACGCTTCTCTTTCAATCGGCAATTGGCAGTTGGCAATCGGCAATGCTTTCAGGGTCTACCGTTATCTCTTAGCTAATTCTTGGGCGGCGTCGCGCATTTCCTCGGAAACTGACTCTTGCAGATCAACTCGATCGACAATACCGACGACCGCGGCTTCTATTGCCATGTCCTGATTTCCGATTGCCGAGCGCGCTGCTTTTCCGTAGGCGCACATCACCATTTCGCCGGCGCCGGCTCCCAACCTGTCAGCAACCACTACGATGTTGCGCGTAGGCTCCTTGTCGAGGTCGTAAGGATGCACGACCAGAAACCGGACCCCTTCAAGATCCGGCGATTTCTTGGTAGACCAAACTGTGCCTACGACTTTTCCGAGAAACATAAGTTCCGAATTTCGAGTTCTGCTAAGCTTTAGCGAACACTTCCCCGGGCTCGCCAATGTCGCGGGCAGCCGGCGTGATAATCGTCTTCGCGTTGATGTAGATCTTTTCACCTCTCTGAATCGCGCGGCGCACATCATCTTCGCTCACAAAATCTACTACGCTGCGGCCATTGCTGGCTGTGGTCGAGGCCCGAACAGAAGTCGGCTCCTGGCGACTGGCACCGTCGCTGTTGTCTGGCCGCGTCCGGCTGGTGTCTCGCGCACTCGAACTGGGACCCGAATACATACTCCCAGCTTCGGCTTCAATCGGTCGTGGCGGTATCGCCGGCGACGACTGCTCAAATTCCTCGGGCCGGCGTCCAGCCAGGAATCGATCGACAATAGCCGCAATCTCCTCGCGATTAATCTTACCGCCGCTCGCGGAGACTACGGGTTGCCGACCGGGAGCCCGACTAAATGCTGGCTGTGCGGGTTGGCTGGTCTCCCGGGCCGTTACGGCGGGTCGACTGCTCTTTACCGGCCTTGTTTCGAAGGCAACGCGCTTGATGTCCATCAAGTGGAGAGGCGACACATTGTCAGAGGTAACGTTTCCGCCCCAGGAGCCACAACCCAGTGTCATCGATGGCGGCAGCGCGGTGGAAAATCCAATCGCCCCGTGCGTCGTCGGAGTGTTAACGGTTATACGCGAAGCGGGCAATTCGCTTCCTACCCGGACCGCGACCTCACGCGAGCGCGTGTGAAGACCCGCGGTGTGACCCATCCCGCCATACTTTAGTACTTCCTGGCTTCGCTCCGTTCCCTGCTGTATTCCATCCGCGACATAAAAGGCGAGAATCGGGGACAACTTTTCCATAGACAGCGGATAATCGCGTCCCACTCCGCCCACATCGGCAATTATGCAGCGAGTGCCAGGCGGTACACTCAGTCCTGCCATCTTTGCGATTACTTCCACCGACCGTCCCACGATAGCTGGATTCAAGGAGCGCTGCGGCGTGGCGACAATCTTGGCCAGTTGATCGGCTTCTGAGTTGGAAAGAAAATAGCAGCCTTGTGTTTTGAATTGTTCGCGGACCGCTTTCTCAATGGGCGCGTCACAAATAACAGCCTGCTCGGAAGCACAAATGGTTCCATTATCGAAACACTTGCCTGTCAGAATATCCTGTACAGCCTTGGGCACATCAGCGGTCCGCTCAATAAAGCTCGGAACATTTCCCGGACCTACACCGAACGCCGGCTTACCCGAAGAGTAGGCTGCGCGTACCAGGCCGATGCCGCCGGTCGCCAGAATTACGGCAGTCTGCTTGCTCTTCATCAGGGTTTCCGTACCCTCGATGGTAGCGGTGGTCATACAGCCAATTGCCTCGGCGGGCAATCCTTCCTTAACACCTGCTTCTCTCATCACTCGCGCTGATTCATTAATACAACGGGCTGCGGACGGATGTGGAGACAGCACGATCGCGTTACGAGCTTTGACTGCGATCAGTATTTTGAAGATGGCAGTGGAGGTGGGATTGGTCGAGGGGATGATTCCGGCTACTACCCCGCGTGGGCTGGCGATCTCGACTACGTCTTTCGACTCGGACACAACGCCGACAGTACGCAACCCGCGGAAGTAGTTCCAAACATCTTCGGCCGCGAAACGGTTCTTCTCTCGCTTGTCATCGGCAACTCCATAACCAGTCTCTTCGACGGCCATGGCTCCCAATCGAGCTGCCTCGCGCAGTGCGGCCCGAGCCATTGCCTCACAGATGCGATCAATCTTAGCTTGATCGAAGCTAGCAACCGCGCCCTGGACCCTGTGTGCCGCCTCGACAAGATCACGCGCCTGCTGGACCGAGACAAGATCTTTATCCTCCGACATAAACAACCTCCGCGAACGATTGCCGATTGCCATTTGCCGATTCAAGTGGATAACGCGGTTCTTCAATCGGCAAATGGCAATCGGCAATCGAAAATCACCTGGCTCGTTCTTTGCTTGACTCCCGTGCGCCCGTCTGGAGCGAGCGGCCCTGTTCACCTTGTCCTAGCTGCCCTCGCGCGCCACCCTGAAGTGAACGTTCATCGGGGCTCAGGCCGGTCCTGCCGTCAACAGGAAGAACTCGCTCGACCTCGGCGTGCGGACGTGGGATTACGTGGACGCTGATTAACTCGCCCACTCGCCGAGCAGCCGCTGCGCCTGCATCGGTTGCGGCCTTTACTGCTCCCACATCTCCACGAACGAAAATAGTCACGTAGCCGGCGCCTATATATTCTTTTCCCAGGAGCTGGACGTTGGCAGCTTTCACCATCGCATCTGCAGCTTCTACAGCCCCGACGAAACCTTTGGTTTCCACCATTCCAAGCGCTTCTAAAGGCATTCCTGTGTCCTCACTTTTTCTATTGTAGAAATTAAAGGCGACTGATTCGGATTACTGTCGTCAAGCTATCACCGCAGGCGCGAAGAATCAAGAGACGCCATCTTTTGGAGTAGCATAGGTTTGACACCGTTTAGCATCGCAAGCTATATTGCGCGTAAGGGTTAAGTTGGTCTTATACATCGGCTAGAGTACGCGAACGATGCTGCGGAAAACGGATCAAGATCTCTTTCCCGGGGCATCGTAAAGGTAACAACCAACCGAGCAGGCGCATGGGCTGAAGCGGATTGGTAATGGCAGCTACTATTGGTGAACAGTTGCGACTCAAGCGCGAAGAGCGTGGCATACCGCTACGGGAAATTTCCGACGAAACACGGATCTCCATTCACTATCTGGAAGCCATCGAATCGAACGACTATAAACGTCTGCCCGGCGGAATCTTCAACCGGAGTTTCGTGAGAGCTTACGCGCGCTGCATTGGGTATGACGAAAAAGAGGCTGTCGAAGGATACTCGCGTTACCTGCGCGAAAATGGTGACACCGGCGACGATGTTGCAACCACTCCCTATCATTCGAAGGTCTATACTGACGCTCCCGCGACCCGCTCTCCGATTCTGACTGTAGTTCTGGCAATATTAATCCTTGGCATATTAACTCTGGGAGCGCTTGCGGCGCTGCATTGGTTTCAGCGCCGCTCGGCGCTGCTGCTTCGCCCGGCTTTTTCATCAGTAGCTTTGGTGAACATCAGCGCGGAAACGCCAGCCATGTCCATGCCCGTCGTCGATTTGGGTTATTGGAAAGCTGATTACGAAACTGTCCTGCAATAGTGTTCCTGTCGACCGGTATCTTGTGCCGAAAGGCGCAGTGCCGAAGCTTGTGCGGCACTTGTACCCGACTCCGGAAATAAAAGTGACTGCCCGCTGCGGAAGTAGCGGGCAGTTCTGTTTTCGTGCGCGGTCTATCTCATTACGAAATTTCATTTGACCATCAAGGAGTAGTAAGCACCATCATGATCTCGGCTGACATTCCCGAAGGCCTTACTTTTGACGACGTCCTCTTACTGCCCGCGCGTTCTGACGTGCTGCCGTCTGAAACTGATACCTCGACACAGTTCACCCGCAATATCAGGTTGCAGATCCCGCTCTGTTCTGCGGCGATGGATACTGTAACCGAGGCTGCGCTGGCCATTGCTTTGGCCCAACAGGGCGGCATTGGTGTCATTCATAAGAACATGAGTATTGAGCGTCAGGCGGAGGAAGTGGACAAAGTAAAGCGATCTGAATCAGGAATGATCGTAGATCCGGTGACCATTCGGCCAGACCGGCCCGTGCGCGAAGCTCTGCTGGTGATGGAGACGTATCACATCAGCGGTGTGCCGGTGGTGGATGAAGACGGGCACCTCGTCGGTATCATTACGAACCGCGATCTGCGCTTTGAAACGAGGTTCGACATTCCTGTTTCCGACGTGATGACCAAGCAGCCCCTGGTTACCGTTCCGGTCGGCACCACACTCGAACAGGCGAAGGCAGTTCTACAAAAACACCGCATCGAGAAGCTGCTCGTGATTGACGATGACAAACGGATCAAGGGCTTAATCACCGTCAAAGATATTCAAAAGGCAATCAAATACCCGACAGCCGCCAAAGATAACCTTGGCCGTCTGCGAATCGCGGCCGCAATCGGAGCAACCGGCGATTTTCGCGAACGCGCGGATGAATTGGTAAAGGCCCGAGTTGATTGTCTGGTCGTGGATACGGCCCACGGTCATTCGTCACGTGTAATTGAAGCTGTTCACGAGATTAAGCGTAGACATCCGAACACAGATCTGGTCGCCGGCAATATCGGCACTGCCGAGGCAGCGCAGGAATTGATTGAGGCCGGAGTAGACGCTATCAAGGTCGGAATCGGTCCGGGATCAATTTGTACGACTCGTGTAGTCACCGGTGCTGGAGTTCCACAGATTACGGCCATCCAGTCGTGTGTCAGAGTTGCTCAGGGGAGTGGAGTTCCAGTGATCTCAGATGGCGGTGTGAAATTCTCCGGTGATGTAGCTAAAGCCATCGCCGCGGGCGCCGACATCGTGATGATTGGTTCCCTTTTTGCCGGAACAGAGGAAGCGCCCGGCGAAGTAATTCTTTTCCAAGGTCGTTCCTTCAAAACCTACCGGGGCATGGGCTCAATTGGGGCGATGCGCGAAGGCTCGCGCGACCGGTACGCCCAGGAGTTGGCCGAGAGCGAATCGAAGCTCGTTCCCGAGGGTATCGAGGGCCGCGTTGCCTATAAAGGCACTATCGCTGAAATGACAACGCAATTAGTAGGCGGGTTGCGTTCGGGAATGGGCTACACCGGTTGTCGCACGATCAAAGAATTTCAGGATAAGAGTCAGTTCATTCGCATCACTTCAGCCGGCCTGCGCGAGTCGCACGTTCACGACGTGATCATCACCAAAGAAGCGCCAAACTACCGATTGGAATAGCGGCAAACACGAAAGGCAGTTTCACGCAAAGACGCAAAGGGGGGAGACGCAAAGAAACGCCTCTTCAAACGGTTCATCGCTGCGAAATCTCATGCCTTTGCGTCTTTGCCTCCTTTGCGTCTTTGCGTGAAATCGACTTTGTGAGCGTCGAATAGCTTGAAATCGCACGGCGAGTATTAATCCGACATTTGTCGCCTCTACCGTGCTTTTTCTATTACTCCATTGCCAACTCTTCTGTAATTCACTGGCGAGAACGTTCCAGGCACGGCATCCTATTTGCCAGTTATCGGCAAATGATCACTCGCAAGGCAATTCTGATTTCAAATCCAAAGACTGGCCGGTACGAATCGCGACGACTGCCGGCAATCGAGGAGATCTGCTCGCAGTTAAGCTCAGAAGGACTCGAAGTGGAATTGGTGGCCACCACGGGGCCGGGCGATGCTACTCGGATCGCCGCTGATGCGGGACGCAGAAACGTCACCGACGTAATCGTCTCAGGAGGTGACGGCACAATCAACGAAGCATTGCAAGGTCTGATCGGAACCAGCGCACGGCTGGCGATTCTGCCACGAGGTACCGGAAATGTGCTCGCACGCGAGCTCGGTATACCGATCAACTGCGAGTCAGCCGCCGATGTTATCGTCCGAGCCAACACCCGGCGTGTTCATGTCGGCTGTGCGCTGGATGAAAAGAGTGGCGCGAAAAGATATTTTCTTTTGATGGCTGGCATCGGTCTCGATGCCTCAGTCGTGCGCGGCGTGCATCCCGGACTCAAGAAGCAATTCGGCAAAGGTGCTTTCTGGTTTTCGGGTCTGAGTCATCTGGCTGACTGGAAGCCCAGGCCTTTCGAGATCGAAGTCGCCGGACAACATTTCAGTGCCACCTTCGCCACGATTGGCAAGGCGGCCGGCTACGGAGGCGATCTTACAGTCACACCGCGCGCTCAACTCGACCAACCCGATTTCGAGATTTGCATTATCGAGACTCACAGCCGGCTGCGTTATCTTTATCTACTTTCGCACGCAATGCGTAGGGGCGTGCCCACGGACCGCCGAGGCGTTCACTTTCTTCGCGCTACGCGTGCGCGAGCAACTGGTGAAGCGGCAGTACAAGTGGATGGGGAGTTAATAGGAAGCCTGCCGATGACGTTCGAGATTGCGGCTGAATCGGTCGAGGTGATCGTTCCGTAGCGGGCATGAGCGCAGCTTCCACCCCAGCGGGGCAGCCCCGCTGGGGTGGAAGACGACGGCTTTGGATGCCTACTACGGAACCGCGAGCGGTAGCAACCCGATCCTACACTCAACTCGTCTTAAATTTTCGGCTTTCACAGAGCATTGAGTGCTTGATCCGGTTACTACCGCTCGCGGTTCTGTACTGAACACCAAAGCGGTGTCGCCGCTTCGCTCTGCCACCCGCACTCCAAAACAACGCCTCCTAACCTCTCAGCCATGCCGCTCGCATCGCTTTCTGCCCGGCGGTCGCATCTTTCTTTTCTTCAATCCGATACTCGAACCGATTCATAGCGCCGACTACGAGTGTGGTATGGAGCGTTCGGCGATCCCGCTTGAATGAAATCGGCACACGAGCGCCCCGCTTGAAACGGTCCATAGTGCTCACCCAATCCTTGTTAACCTTTTTCCCATCGATCGTGAGGATCTCATCGCCAGGTTGGAGTCCCGCATCTTCAGCGGCCGAACCATTGATGACATTCCCAATAATAGTGCTTCCTGGGGTCCCGACATTTACCGTAATGCCGCTATAGTGCTCGCTTGTCCGTTGTTGAACCAGACGCAGGCCTACATAGCTCAGCGCCTCGTCGTAAGGCGGCATCGCAACGCTTCGGACGTGCCTGGCAAAGAAATCGCTAAAATCGATTCCCGCAACCTCCGACACAACGCGCTGAAAGTCGTCGGAACCGTAGCCGCGTCCTCGAAGATAGTAGGTAGCGTTCGGACTGTTAAGATAGAACTCGTCATACATTCGCCGCATCACATCGTCAAGCGACTTCTGGCCATTAGTTCTGCCCCGAATTAAGAGATCCAGGACCAGGCCTAAAAGTTCTCCTTTGGGGTAATAGCTAATCGAAGTGTTAGCCTGATTTGTGCGCTGGATATGTTGGGCGCGATCAATGAAGGGAGCCGTGAGGGAAGACTCCTCAGCGCTCATTAGCCGGCTTCCCGGAGCATTTTCGATGTCGTGGATCGTCTCGCTTTCACGCCGCAGGAAGCGCGACTCGTCCCAAATTCCCGCGCGCTTCATCATCAGATGACCATAGTAGTTCGTCAGACCTTCGGCTATCCAGAGACTGCGCGTGTTTGCGGGTCGAGTGAAGTCCCAGGGACCCAATTCGATGGGTCGCAGGCGCTTTACATTCCAGACATGAAAGAACTCGTGGGCCACTGTGCCCAGCGTGCTTTCGTACACCCCCGGCTCGGCGAGCGCGCCAGGCTGGATGATCTGCGTTGAGGTTAGATGTTCCATCCCGTCTCCGGAGCGATCGTCGGCGGCAAAATGCAGCAAGAAGGTATATGAATCGAATTCCGGCGGACCCCACATCGCAGTCTCGGCCCGCACAATCTTTTCGATGTCTCGCACCAAAGACGCCCGCTTACCCCCTTCGTCACCGAAAGAGTGGACCATCACGTCATATTTCTTGCCCTGCACTTGAAACTCTTCTCGACTCCAATCGGGAGCTATCTCCGTTGGCGTGTCGATCATGATGTCCCAATTTGGAAACTTCCACTCGCGCTGATCGGTCTGTTCCATCCGGCCATTAATAATTCGCCACCCGGATGGAGCGTTGATCACTAACTTAACCGGGTCAGACTTGTAATTTACGATGTACATGAAGATGGATCCGCCATTGAAGTTCGCGTGGCGCCTGTCGAGTTGGGAGAAGGTACCGGAGAGATCATTTCCGAAGACCTTGTAGCCGACTGAGAGTCGACGTTTTCCCAGGGTCTCTACTCGCCAGGTTTGATTGTCGACGCGCGTGACAGGCAGCGTCGCTACCTGACAATCAGCGGCAGAGGGCGCGCCACTTTGTGAATTACAGATGGCATCGTACGCGCGAAACTCCTGCACATTTTTGGCGAAGTCAAAAACCGCGTAACGCCCCGGTGACCACTTAGCCATCTGGAAATCGAGCGACTGAGTGGCCGCGTTTTCCGGCAGCTCGACATCGATCGTCACTTCAAATAAATGCGAGACCGGTCGCGACATTGAAAGATGATAAGTGAGCGAACGCAGCGGCTGCTCTAGCTGAGCTGAACCGTTAGTAAACCCCGCCAGCAGAAAAAGCGCGAGCGAGAGGTGAAATAGAAGTTTTCGAGTAACAGTTTTCATGGTCAGCCAACTTTAGCACACTGTCCGCAGGGCAATTGGCCGCTTCGACGTCGCAATTCAGGATCGGGTAGCTCGAGGTCGGGAAGGGCGGTTTACCCCCGCCTCAAGCAACGGCAGAGTCAGCGCTTCCTGATCACTTGCATACATCTCCCAGGTGCATTATTAACTCACAATGCCCCCAACTGAACGTCTCTACTATCAAGATTCCCATCTGATCGAATTTGAGGCGCAAGTGATCGCCCACAGCGAGCGCGTGAGCGGATGGACTGCCGTCACACTCGATCGCACGGCGTTTTACCCTACCGGTGGCGGCCAACCCAGCGACACTGGCACGCTCAATGGCTTACGTGTAGTCGAGTGTATCGATGATGCGGAAGAAGGCGTCTTGCACGTGATTCAAGGACGTGCGCCGGAAGTGGGCACAGTCGTCACAGGCAGAATTGACTGGCTACGCAGATTGGATCATTTGCAGCAACACACGGGGCAACACATTCTCTCGCAGGCATTCGTCAAACTCTTCAACGCACCAACTCGCAGCTTTCGTGTGCTGGATGAGTCTTGCGAGCTAGATGTGGACCTGGACGTTCCGACCAGCGAGATTATCGAGCGGGCGGTGGAACTTGCCAACAATGTAATTTGGGAAAATCGGGTGGTTACCATCAGTCATGTGACCTCGCAGGAAGCGTCCGAACTGCCACTACGCAAAGAGCCCGCGCGCGAAGGTGATCTAAGGTTAATCGAGATCGAGGGATTCGATCTCACGCCCTGCGGCGGCACGCATGCCTATCAGACCGGTGAGGTGGGGATGATTACCGTGCGCTCCTGGGAGCGCGCCAAGGGTCTGGTACGAATTGAGTTTGTGGCGGGAGGACGCGCCCTGGCTGACTATCGCCGCGCAAACAAGACTGCTCGCAGTGTTGCTGCTCTATTTAGCGCCGCCCGAGATGACGCAACTCCTCTGGCAGAGCGCCTGCTTGAAGAAAACAAGGACCTTCATCGCCGCCTCCGTGCTCTCGAAGAGATTGCTGCTCGCGTGCAGGCTGATGAACTGCGCGCTACCGCTTCACCCGGCGCCTCAGACGTAACAGTTATCGCGCAGGTTTTTGCAAACCGCGATGCCGAATCATTAAAGCGTCTGGCGTTAGCGCTGATAGCACATCCAAAAACGATCGCACTGCTCGGCTCGCGCGACCAGGACACCGCACGGCTTGTCTTCGCACGTTCCGCGGACGCTCCCGGCGACATGAACGCGCTCGTGCGCAATGCCTGCGTGATTCTCGACGGCCGTGGTGGGGGCAAGGCCGATCTGGCAGAGGGCGGCGGACGCAATGTCGGTAAGCTTTCTGAAGCGATCGAGGCCGCCGAACAAAGAGTGAAGATTCGTGAGAAACAAACCGCTGGGAGAGTCAAATAATTCGAGCGCTACTTCTCTTTATTGGGTCCGAAGACCGGTACTTGAATGATGAGCGATTTCGGCTGAGGTAAAGTTTGGTGTGCACCTCAGCAATCGCTCGAGTGGCTGAACAGATAAAGCACGTATGAGCGCTGCGGACTACTTACTTCAACAACGTCTCCTTCTTTCAACTCCTTGGATGGAGTCAAGATCACGCGCTCGTTGACATTAAGGCCGGAGATGATCTCCACCTGATCGCCTTCGACGGTCTTCACCTGAACGAGCCGCGTGGCGCTCTTATTCCCCTCGACAACCCAGATCGTAGTTAACGTCCCACTTTGCAACCCTGCGTTGGCGGCAAAGGCGGCGCGCGGAATCCAAAAGCTTGAGACGCCGGCGGCTCGCGGCAGATGAACATTGACGGCCAATCCAGGAATCAGACCCGATCCGCTTACGACATCTGCTAGGTAGCCGAGGGTATTGCTGGTGGCGTCCGCCATGGGATCAATGCGCCGGATCCGTGCTCTCGCTATCAGTTGGTCGCTGTTGACCGACGAGAGATTCACAAGCTGACCAGGAGTGAGCTTTACTTTCTCGCTTTGGGGTAACTGAAATTTGACCATGAGAGGCGAGAGCTGCGAGACCTCAAAGAGTTTATCGTTCCGGGCGACGCTGGTGCCGAGCGTCACGTAGCGGCGCGTGACAATGCCCCGGATCGGGGCACGAACGATGCTCTTGGCGATCTCAATCTTAACGGCCTCGACGCGTGCTTGGGCGCTCTGGGTGGCTAAACTCGTCTTCTCATACTCGTGCGTAGATTGATCGAGCTTGTACTCGGCGCGCTCGACGTCGCTTTTGCTCGAGATGTTTTGCCTGGCGAGCAAGATTTCTCGATCGAGCTCGCTCCGGTTAAGCTTTACGAGCGCCTCGTATTGTTTCTCTTCGACCTTTAAGCGACTAACTTCGAGCTCGGCCTGCCGAAGCTGACTGCGCTGATCGTCGGCGTTGAATTCGGCGAGCATGTCGCCCCTGCCCACGCGCGCACCCTCCTGAGCGCCCAGCAGCGTAATGCGACCCTCACGTTCGGCGAGAACGACTGCGGTGCTATCCACTGAGAGGGCCGCTGGAATCAGCAGGTCGCCGACCGTTGTGCTATTTGATGGCTGTGCCTCGAAGACTTTGACTGCGATAAGGCGGATGGGAGGATCATCGAGGGCAGAGCGATTACTTTCGAGCGTTCGGCTGCCGGCATTGCAACCGGTGGTGATGCTCGCGAGGAGTATCAGGGTACCAACGAGTATTTTGTACACTCGATTCATGTCAAATTTAGTAGAGCGTCTTTCAAGATCTACCGGCGCTTTTGTTCCAGTCGCGGGCTTAGCTCAATCTGCCTACCTGTAAGCCACGGACTGAACTGAGGTTGAATGCAACTCCGTGGTAGCGTCAACCTCGATTTTGGATCACACTTTCGCATCGCTCTGTTCCCGCATTGAATCTTCCAGCAAGTGCAGTTTGACCCGTGCCCTGCTGCGTCGTTCGCTGAGCCATTCATCGAAGAGCTGCGACTTGATCGTCTCGCGCAGCGAGACGTCGAGCGTTGCCGGATGCAGGCTTTCGATCTTAATTAGCTCCCATCCCTCATCTGTCTTGACCGGGCCAATCACTTTTCCCGGCTTTCCGCCGAAGACCGCAGCCTCTACAGCCGCCGGCAACGCGGTCCGCTGCACTCTCCCCGCGTAGCCTCCCGCGTGTTTCGTCGCCTCGTCACTCGAATGCTGCCGCGTCAGCGAGTGAAAGTCGGCCCCATCTTCAATTAGCTGAGCGCGCAATTCCTTCGCGACATCCTCAGTCTTGGCTACAAGCCGGGAGATGCCGGCGACATCAAACAAGAGCCCTTGCTCGGCGAAGCGCTGATCGACTTTGCTTTCCGTCAAAGCCTCGCGCAACTTGGTCTTGAGAACCTGTTGCTCAAGCAATGACTCCCACTCCACATAAGAAAGATGGTTTTCTGCCAGCCAGGCTTCTGTGGCGGCGGTGTCGTGCAGTTCCCGTGTTGCCCGAAAATCGTCGGCGGCACGCTGAAGCTCCTCATCTGAAACAGCGATGCCGCGCTCGGCCGCCGTCTTCCGAATAAGGGCAACGTCAACAGCATCTTGAATGAACTGCAACTTGCCCTCGAGCTTGGCAAGCTTCAACAGATCATAGAGGTTGATCTTTTCGCCGTTAACTTCAAGCGCGACATATTCGCTCAGGCTCGCCATCAATCAAGTCTACCTGCGCCGGACTCCAGTTAGAAGATTTGCGCTCCCACGCTCGGTACCGAACCCAGGGAACTAATGTCAGGATTGGTCGGCATTTACGACCCACCGGTGGTGGACCTGATTTACTCGTCACTCCTGCATTTTTAAACGCCCAACAATCCAACCTAGCGATTGAGTCCTGTCACTGCTGATAAATGCCGCACTGTAAAGAAACTCACTTCGCACCGGTGATCTCTCCTTTTAAATCGCGAAACGGCGCGAGGATAAGGCTTAAGATGCTCTTGCGTTCGGTGATGATTTCCGCAGCGAGGGCCAGACCAGGACGTAGCGGCAAGATCTTTCCTTTAGCGGCGATCTGTGTCTGCCGTGGCGCAATGGTCACCTTGTAGAACGACCCCAGCTCTTTGTCGAGTTGCGCATCGGGCGAAACTTCAATGACAGTCCCCTCTACTGTGCCGTACTCCTGGAAAGGAAAGGCATCGAACTTGAGTTTCGCTGGTAGTCCTTTTTCAATGAAAGCTATGTCCTTGTTCGGCACTTGCGCTTCAACCACAAGACGCACACCTGAAGGTGCGATACTGGCAATGGTTTGTCCAGACTGCAGGACCGCCCCTGTGCTCCGCACGTCCAGCGCAGTGATGACGCCACCGACCGGCGCCGTAATCGTCGTGTGCCGAAGCGAGAGTTCAGCCGCGGCGATCTCAGTCTGAAGGCGGGCGATGCGATTCCGTTGTTCCAGCGTCTCACCGACAGGCCGATCGACCATCAATTGCCGTAACTGCGTCTGGTTGGTGGAAAATTCTTCGCGAAGCTTCCCAAGCCGCGTTCTTATTTCCGTCGCATCCAATTGCACCAGCGCTTGCCCACTCTCTATCGTCTCTCCTTCTTTCACAAAGACAGCCTGTACTACGCCAGCTCCCGCCGACTGTACGGGCTTTACGTAGCCTTCAGGCACGAGCGTACCGCGCGACTCCGTCACAAGGTCAACCATGCTCAAGCTGGCCCACACAAATGCCACGACCACAAAGCCGGCGATAATGTAGATCAGACCTCGCGCCGCCCACCAGGGCATCTTGGCGATAACGTCTGAAACCTCTGGCGTGGTGTCCATGGTTTGCGCCGGCGTGTAACTCTTGCCGAGCTCAGCGAGGTCTATGGATTCCTGCCCATCGGTTGGCGGTGCGCCGCTCGGCGAACTCATTTGTTATTCCTCTTTGGTTTGCTGTTCACGCTTCTGTCCCGGGACCAAATATGGCATTTACCTGTAGGACACTGACAAAAACATTTCAATGCCTGCGATGGTAACGGCTACTCTACTCCTTTGTTGCATTTACGCACAGAGGTGGGCCTTTCGGAAATCCCTCTGGCGTGCTACCTGCGTTCGATTGTCAGGCTACTTGATTGCCGGTGTGTATCTCAATGACCGCGTGAGCAACTGTCGTTAGCTGTCTCCTGGCGAGATCAAAACTCCGAAGTCAACCAAGCGGCGGATCAAATCCTGGCTCAGAATCGTGTCTTCTTTTGCAGCG
>JBPCMM010000092.1:0-8960 GCA_051002255.1 Pyrinomonadaceae bacterium | reverse complement strand
ACCAATGCCGATCAGAAGAAGCCGGCGGGCCTTGAGACCTCCACCCGGCCCCAAATGCAGATATGCCGTTTCGCCTTCCTTGCCTTTGAACTCCTCAGAATCGATTACTGACGTAACTAAGCCGCCGGAAGCCGCGTCGAGGTCTTTCAAGAACCCGCCATCCGCCTTCTCGTCCTTAAAAACAGCAACGGCTAAGGCGTGAGCGTCGACTTCCTGATAAGGGCCGGGTCTACCTTCAACGTTCATTAGTTTTTTGCTCTCCTCGATTCCTTCAAGATCAGTGCTTCAACGGTTGCGCTCTTTCAGTTGCGCCTGCGTCTCGCGATCAATCGTGCGGCGCATTTCAGTTTCGCGTTTGTCATACATCTTCTTCCCCCGCGCAACTCCAACTTCAAGTTTGATTCGCCCGTTCTTGAGATAGACACGGGTCGCCACGAGCGTCATCCCCTGTTTCACGGCAGCTTCTTCCAGCCGCCCTATCTCGCGCCGGTGCAGCAACAGTTTCCGAGTACGAACGGGCTCATGATTCTCACGATTGCCATGAGAATAAGGGGAAATGTGGGCATTAAACAACCATGCTTCGCCATCACGCACAGCCACGTACGACTCTTTCAACTGCACGCGGCCCTCCATCACACTCTTCACTTCCGTTCCAGTCAGGGCAATCCCGGCTTCGTATTTATCTGAAATGTGATAGTTGTGAAAGGCTGCGCGATTCGAAGCCAGAGCCTTTTCTTCCTTTGCGCTAACCATTCAAGTCTTACCCGGAACTCTTTCTTTAAAATTCTTCTCGCTGCGGTCGAGTCATCAGGTTGGCCGCGGCATCTTGCGCCGTCGCACCGTCGTACAGCACGGCGTGCACTTCACTCGTTATCGGCATCTCCACGCCAAGTCGTGTTGCGAGCCGCTTAAGTGCCTGCGTGGTCTTAACTCCCTCGGCCACCTCTTTCATGCCGCTCGTAATCTCTTCCAGACTGCGCCCCTTCCCCAACTCCTGGCCGACAAATCGATTTCGCGAGAGGTTACCTGTGCAGGTAAGGACCAGGTCACCCAAACCGGCGAGTCCCATTAGCGTCTTCAACTGGGCACCTTCTTTGAGAGCCAGCCGCGCCATCTCGGCGAGCCCCCGCGTGATTAGAGCAGCAATGCTGTTTGAACCGAATCCGAGCCCGGCGACCATCCCCGCGGCGATAGCCATCACGTTCTTGACCGAGCCGCCCAGTTCCGTTCCTACCACATCGTCGTTCGTATAGATGCGAAGGGTCTCAGAACTCAGCTCCGCTTGCACGCTACGACCGAGCTCGACACTAAGACTAGCTGCAACAACAGCAGTCGGATGCCTCTCGACAACCTCTCTAGCGAACGACGGCCCGGAAAGACAAACGAATCGGGGCGAGAACTTTTCTCCTACAACTTCAGCCACTATCTGCGAGATGCGTTTGCCGGTGTCAATCTCGATCCCTTTCGTGGCGCTGACAAATATCATGTCAGGATCTACAAGCGGGGCCATACTTGTCAGAATAGCTCTGGTCGCGTGTGAAGGTGCGGCAAGTATGACGAGCTCAGCCAATTCCAATGCTTCCTCGATCCTACTCGTGGCGCGCACTCGCTCAGGGATGTGCGAATCGGGCAGGTAGACTGCGTTCACATGTTGCCTGTTAATCGATTCAACAACTTCTGCATTCCGTGACCACAGCCGCACCACGTGGCCGCGCCAAGCTGCAACAATTCCCAGAGCTGTCCCCCAGCTCCCCGCCCCAATGACTGCAACACGCTTCATCTTATTGGGATCAATTGCACTCTATTTAGCGCGGGCTTCCGCCTCCTACTGAGTCCGCAGGCGTCTCGCCTGAGCGAGCACCGCAAGGCGCGAATTGGAGCCGGGGCGTCTCCGGTTCTGTATGGAGCTGCAACGTTGCTCCTCCGGCTCTGCCGCCTGGAGCAGTAACGAACCTACTTACCGAAACTTACTCTCCCGTCCCTGCACCAGTCTCCCGACATTCTCCCGATGCGCACACACAATCAACAGCGCACCGATGACCGCAACCGCCATCAGCGGGGCAAAATCAGGGTGCGGCGAAACTAACTTATACTTCAACAACGCCAGTACCGGTATCGATAGAGCCGCGACCATTGAACCTAATGACACGTACCGCGTTAACAAAACAATGGCAACGAAGATCAACGCGGCTATTCCTAAGACCGCGGGCATTAAGACCAGGAACACGCCAACTCCCGTTGCGACTCCCTTCCCTCCTCGAAATCTCAGCCACACCGGAAAGATATGCCCAATTATCACGGCCAACGCGGCTGCAGCCACCCCCCAGGCTGCTGAAATCAGCGTCGCATTTGTGTGTTCGCCCATTCCAGGAGCACTCAGAAGCCACGCAGCAATCAAAACAGCGGCTGTGCCCTTGAGCGCGTCGAGCAGCAAAGTCAACGCGCCCGCGGCTTTCCCTGCGCTACGGGTGACATTAGTCGCTCCCGTACCGCCTGAACCTGTTTGCCGGATATCAACGTTTTCTTTTGCTCGCACGACGAGATATCCGCACGGGATGGATCCAAGCAAGTAGGCAATGCTGATGGCCAGAACCGGTCGCAACTGTGGCAGCACTCTCCGGATAAAAAGTCGTGGACGTGAAGAAACCGAAAATATACAACCGACACGAGGAACGGACAAGCTCTGCATAGAGGCTTTAGGCAGCAGTAGGCTCAGGCGAGAGCCGTGAACAGTTCCTGCTAAAGTTTGCATTTTGCGACGAAATCCTTCCTGACGACAAAAATGAATCCGCTGACAAAAACCATCCTGGTTCCTTTAGGGCTTCGGCTTTCCGGTCATTGGTACAAAGGCTACGGGAATGGTACGACGTTCTATCACTCCTGATTCGGTCTTGGTAATAATAACCATCTGTTGGAAGCTCTTGCCGACGGGAATAATCATCTTGCCGCGCACTGCCAATTGCTCGACCAACGCTTTCGGCACCTCATCGGGTGCAGCCGTGACAACCACCGCATCGAAAGGAGCGTGCTCCGCCCAACCTTCGTAACCATTGCCGGTTTTCACCTGCACGTTCTTATAACCCAGCTCACGTAGTAGAGTGCGCGCGCTCTCAGCCAGTTCGGGAATAATCTCGATCGTATAAACCTCTTTTCCCAGTTCCGCCAACACTGCCGCCTGATATCCTGAACCAGTGCCGATCTCCAGTACCTTTTCGCCCGATGCGATTTCCGCCGCCTCAGTCATGTAACCAACTATGAAAGGTTGCGAGATCGTTTGATCCTGCCCAATGGGCAAAGGGCGATTCTGGTATGCGAGATGGCGATATGAGGGAGGGACAAACCTGTGACGTGGCACTTTCGACAGCGCATCCAGCACTCCCGGGTTTTGTATTCCTTCAGAGCGTAGCTGCTCAACCAATTGGCGTCTTTGTTTCGCGTATTCTTCAGTGGAGACATGCTGGGTAGCGGATTGCTCTGATGCGGACGGAGGCCCACAGCCGGGCAGCGGCAGAAGCAGCGCAATACCTAGCAGCCCTGTTGCGTGGTTAATCATCAGTCCCCCCGGTCAGTAAGATAGCTAGTCTCACCACTAATCCGCCGAATAAGTTTAGAAGTCTCTTAGGTCAGGAAGGGCGGTTTACCCCCGCTGTTTGGACGGCACTCAAGTCTGAAATCCACAATGGTCTCATTAATTTCATGAGTTCTGAATATGGCACGCTAACATAGAATTCACCTGATGCGCAGCCGGTTAATTGACAAGCGTCAAATGAAAGAAGGACAACGATCGATTTTATGAGAGTCTCCAACTAAATCAACCTCCGTCGCAGCAGATCTAGCGCGGCCTGCGACGCACGCCAGCGGACTAGTTGGCGATCACCGGGAAGCATCAACTTACGATGTTCGGTTTTAACTTCGCTGGCGAGAGCGATGAAGACCAGCCCTACAGGCTTCTCCTCGCTACCGCCACCCGGACCCGCAATTCCCGTCACTGCAAGGCCAAAGTCTGTTCCCGCACGTTTTTTTATCCCTTCGGCCATCGCTTCAGCCACCGGCGCGCTCACCGCTCCATGTTTACGTAGCAGCAACGGTTTGACACCGAGCGTTCGTGTCTTCGAGTCATTTGAATAAGACACTACGCCTTCGATGAAGTAGCTGGATGAGCCGGCAACATCTGTGAGCCGCTCGGCGATCAGCCCGCCGGTACAACTTTCTGCGACTGCAATTGTGTAGCCTCCAACAGTCAATCGCAGACCAACTATCTCCTCCATTTTCTCTCCTCGAAACGCGAAGATGGAGTGGCCCAATTCCGTTTCGAGCTCGGCGGACACTTTGTCCAGCAGCGCCTCGGCATCTGCTTCCGTTCGACCTCGTGCCGTAAGCTGAACTTCGATTTCACTCTTGTTGAAGAGAATCGTGGTTTGTGGGTTGGTGTACCGAGTGTAAATGGGTGCGATCCTCTCGTCGACCGCCGACTCTCCCATCCCCGCTACGCGCAACACGCGACGGACCACGCGCAAGTGGCCTGCCTTTGATTCGAGCCTCGGCTGAACATGATTCTCGAACATCGGCCGCATTTCCCGGGGAGGTCCGGGCAAAAGGGCGATCGACGTGTCGTCGTGCTCAATAAACAGACCCGGCGCTGTGCCGTTTGGATTGTCGAGCACTTCGGCGCCGTCAATAATCATCGCTTGCCGGGAGTTGCGTTCCGGCATCGTGAGCCCAAAACTCAGGAAACGCTTGCGAATTTCTTCCAGCACCGACTCATCAAGGAACAGCCTTCGACCCAGAGCACGGGCAGCTACTTTGCGGGTGATGTCATCTTCGGTTGGCCCCAGCCCGCCCGTGGTGATCACGACGCGAGACCGCTTGACTGCATCTCTGATCGTCTCCTCCAGACGCGAATCATCGTCACCGACGATGGTCTTCAGCCTCACTTCAATACCAATGCCATTCAGTTTTTCAGTGAGCCAGAGGCTGTTCGTGTCTGCGCGATCCGGGGCCAACAATTCCGAACCGATCGCTACGATTTCAGCTGTCAGAGTTGGTGCTAGCAAGATTGGGGAGTGTAAATCCACGCAAGACTAAGGGTCAGGTTTTTGACTCAGGAAACGATCCACTAAATAACACGAATAGACACGAACTTTGTTTTAGTGTCTTTTTCGCGTGACTTGGTGGATCGTCCCCTCTTCGGTAGTGCCGAGATCACGCCGGTAAATCTGGGTCAAGCAAGCCGCCGCCGGATTGCGTCGCCCGCTTGTTTCGTGGAAAGGCTTCCTCCAAGATCCTGAGTGGTTTCGTTATGTGAAACGGCGCCGCGCACGGCCGCTTCAATCGCTTTGGAAGCTTCGGGAAAGCCAAGGTACTCCAGCATCATCGCGGTAGTGAGTATCGCCCCAATCGGATTCGCCACACCTTTCCCCGCTAGTGCCGGCGCACTTCCGTGCACGGGTTCAAACATTGAAACCCTGCCCGGGTGAATGTTCCCGGAAGCCGCCAACCCCAGCCCACCCTGAATTGCCGCGCCCAGGTCAGTGAGAATGTCGCCGAAAAGATTGTTGCTGACAATCACGTCATACTGCGCGGGATCGAGCACCATGAACATAGCCATCGCATCCACGTACTGATGGTTCGCCTGAATTTCCGGATACCGGGCGCCGACTTCCTTAAAAACTCTCTGCCACAGATCGCCGCCAAATCTCTGTACGTTTGACTTATCAGCCATCGTGACGCGCTTACGACCTTGAGCTCGGGCATACTCGAACGCGGCCACGATAATCCGTTCCACTCCCCGACGAGTGTTTAGCTCTTCCTGAGTAGCGATCTCGTCACCAGTTCCCTTTCTGAGAAAACCGCCGGCTCCGCAATATGCGCCTTCAGTATTCTCACGGAAGACAACAAAGTCTATATCTTCAACCGTGCGTTTGCTAAGCGGCGTCAGGCGTGAATCCAGCAGGCGAACGGGGCGGAGATTGATGTAAAGATCAAGACCCCGCCTCATCCCCAACAGGACTTCTTCCGCATGTTGATTAGAAGCAACCCGAGGATCACCAAACGCTCCCGCAAGAATTGCCTGAAACTCTTCGGAGAGCATCTCCAGCGCGCCGGGAGGCAAACCAACACCTTCTTTGAGAAACTTTTCCGCGCCCCAATCGAAGTGGACCAATTCAAGCAGGACGCCGTGCGAAGCTCGCAAGGCATCGAGCGTACGCACGGCCTCAGCAACCACTTCCGGTCCAATTCCGTCACCTGGAATTACAGCTACTCGTTTCATCTGGATCAGGCAGTCTGTGAAGGTGATGGGTTTGCTGTCATAACTCAAGCCCCGCAAACTGCAGGTAAGAAAGGGTGGCTCCCACACCGCTTCAGTCCGCGTAGCAGACGCCTGACAGTAGCCCAGCACTTGAGTGCTGGGATTCAATAGTCCATACCTTGTCCAGTCCGGCTTGGCGGACGACTGAACCATTCGTGGGATCAGTTATGGTTGAGGTCTTTCTTCAGCCGTCCGTTTTCACGGACTAGGAGAATCCGCAACAACCATCCCAGCGCTTAAATGCTGGGCTACTGTTAGTCGTCCGCTATGCGGACTGGGCCAAGCCTCTCCTTACGTGCAAATTATCGTAGATCCTTTTCTTGTTTTCACACACGCTCTACCGCTCCTCGGTTCTGGCGTTGACTAGCCCACGAACCGGTTGCGCCAGCCGACTATCGACTCTTACTCAAGAGACGTCGCTCAATGCGAGGCAAGCTCGCCGTCACAACATCGCCAACAACTTTCATACTGCGCGCCGATACCTTGTCTATCGTGTCGTCCGGCTTGTGCCAGTATGGATAGCCGCCGAGCTGAATGATATCCACTGCGTCTACGCCGGCTCTTAGAAAGGGCTCGTGATCATCGCCCCCGACTCCTTCCGGACGATCCACGAACACCGAGCCATATCCTATTTCGCGAGCAGTTTGCCATATAAGGTCCTGCAGCCATTTGGTGCTCATCGGATCGCGGCCCAGCTCGAGATTGCTGTACCCCATCATGTCCAGGAGAATAAGCGCGCGCACCCGGTCTAGCTGATCCTTGTTTCGTAGCTCGGAGACATAGTGCCGGCTGCCGTAGGTGTTATCTGGCGCACCCGGTTTACCGCACTCATCCCAGCCCTCGCAGAAGGATTCTTCACCGTCAAAGAATACGAGCCATTGGGTAAACTTCGGTTTCCGGCCATTACCCGACAGCACACGTCCAAGCTCAATCAGGGTCCCCACCGAAGCGCCGGGATCGTTGGCGCCGATGAAATGCATGTCCTTATAGAACTTTGTATCGTAATGGCTGCCGAGAATAACTACCTCTTTGGACTCGCCGGGAATTTCCCCCGTGATATTGACCATCTTCTTTTCACCCACGGGGGTGGACGCGACGAATTCGTCAGTCGAAACAGTCAGACCAAAGGACTTCAACTCGTTCACGATGTATTCACGGGTTTTGGCCAGCTCAGGTGAACCGGGCGGGCGTGGTCCAATCTCCACCTGTTTGCGCACATGGACCATGGCGCGCTCCCCGTTGAAAGCTACCGCGCTCGGTACGACTGCAGACACATTGGTTGGCCGCGTGGAGACGCCGACGTTTCCCCCATCAGGGGGAGCACTTCTAGGGCAAGCTATGAGAAGCAGCGGCCCCAGCAGGCATAAGGTTGTGAGACCCAGCCGGTCGATTACCGATTTACTTTTTGGCTTGTTCAGGTTCTCTATCCCTTTGAACATGTGGTGGTCGATTGTCGCTTTGCAATTACTATCTCGTAGCTATCTCGTTGAACGCGCAGACGCGGACCTGTTATGTTCTCGAGACTTTTCGCCCTGTTTTTCGGCATCACGCTTTGCCCGGCGGCAATCGGCGCAGATGCCAATTATCCGAAGTAGATGTTGCTCCACCTCAAACTTGTGTTTTGCCGCCATAGCATCCTGAATCGCTTCGAGTTCAGCCGAGTAGAACTCAATGATCTTGCCACAGTTGGAACAGATCATGTGGTCATGGTGTTGATGTTTGTAGTTATGTTCGTAGTGGGTCAGACCATCACCGAAGCGAACTTCACGCGCCAGACCGGCTTCGGCCAGCAGTTTTAGAGTTCGGTAGACAGTGGTTTGACCAACGGAGGCGTCTTTCTTGTGCACTAGCCGGTAAAGATCTTCACTGGACAGGTGTTCTTCAGTGTGCAGAAAAATATCGAGAATAAGTTCCCGCTGGGCCGTGCGTTTGAGGCCCTTCTTCTGGATGTGTTCCAGGAATACTTCCTGTTCTTCAGTCATGATCCTCGCCGGTGTTCAGGTTCATTTCTAACGTACCCTGAATCTTACCATTCTCGTGATCACTATTGTAGGGTGTGACTCCAAGGGTCGCCCGTGGCGTCTACGGCGCCCTGAAGTATCTGCACACCCAGCCTGATCGGTACTGGTTCATGTTGGGGGCCGGAAGTTTAGAGTTCAACCTTTAGGTTGCGGCTTCGCGGTGACGACAAGCTAAAGTTTGAACTCTGAACTACCGAAACTGCCCAAGGCACTTATTGTGACGTTTATATTTGCCATGTTATCTTGACGCCCGATGCCGGGGTGGCGGAATGGCAGACGCTACGGACTTAAAATCCGTTGACCGTAAGGTCGTGCGGGTTCGACTCCCGCCCTCGGCACCACTTTTACCCAATAGAATTTGATCATTTGCTTATTTCGCCTCACCCTGCGTCAGACGACTTTTGTACGATGACGCTAAGATGACGCTGCTTTGCGAATGAACCGCACTACTTCCCCTTGTTCTACCGCGAGGTTATCAACGGCCCTTTGGATGATCGAAGGCGTTCCGTGCGCGTAGCCAATCGTCACGTTGACCGTTGAGTGTCCCATTAGCTGCATGATGTCGAGCTCATGCACTCCGGCTGCTCGCAACCGCGTTGCAAACGTATGTCTGAGATCATGCCAGATCA
>JBPCMM010000091.1:0-18212 GCA_051002255.1 Pyrinomonadaceae bacterium | reverse complement strand
GCCGCGGCAACGATTGGTTGATCGTTACTCCCGACGGCTTGTTCGACGGCTCACCCGCTGCATGGAAGCAAATTCTTTGGCAGTTTGGCGGCAACACATTTGATGTCACTCCTGCGGAAACTTTCTTCAACGAGTTTTACTATCCCGGACTGCTTGCGGAGGTGATGGCCGGGAAAAAGCCTCGCGCGCCGAAAAACATATCGCAGCTTGACCGCCGCCAACCCGAACTAAAATTGATGACTCAGAACGGACAAGCCGGTGAGGGAACTACGTCAGAACGCAACCTGACGGTGAAGATTGAAGTAACTGAAAAGCCCGCTGACCAACATCACAACGCGGGGAGCGGGGCGCGCGATGTGCGGCTATTCCGTAACGGTTCACTCGTAAAAGTTTGGCGCGGCGATGTGCTGAAAGGGCAAACTGCGACAACGCTGGAAGCCAACATAGCAATCGTCGCCGGAGAGAACCAATTGGCGGCCTATGCCTTCAATCGTGATAACGTCAAGAGCAAGGATGCTATGCTGAATCTCACAGGCGCGGGCAGCCTCAAGCGGCCCGGGACCGCTTACGTGCTGGCCATCGGTGTTAACTCCTATTCCAATCCACAATACAATCTCAAGTACGCCGTCGCGGACGCAGCAGCCTTTGGCGAGGAGGTGCGACGGGAACAGCAGCAGATTGCGAAGTACGAGCGCATGGAAGTCGCACCGCTGTTAGACGAGCAGGCCACGAAAGCAAACATCTTAAGGGCCCTAAGACGGCTCGCTGGAGTCCAAGAAGCTTGGCCCGCCGATGCGCCTGCATCACTCGAAAAGCTGAAGGGCACCCAGCCGGAAGATGCAGTCTTCATCTACTTCGCGGGGCACGGAACCGCTCAGGGACAGCGCTTTTTCCTGTTGCCGCACGACCTGGGCTACGCGGGGCAGCGAACCGGGCTTGACGCCGCAGGTTTGCAAATCATCCTCGAACATAGCATCTCGGATGAGGAGTTGGAGCGGGCGGTTGAAGGAATCGATGCGGACAAATTGCTGATGGTAATTGACGCTTGTAATTCCGGACAAGCACTTGAAGCCGAGGAGAAGAGGCGCGGCCCGATGAACTCAAAGGGTTTGGCACAACTCGCTTACGAGAAGGGGATGTACATCCTGACCGCGGCGCAGAGCTACCAGGCGGCGCAGGAGACATCACAATTAGGACACGGGCTGTTGACCTACGCGCTTGTCGAGGAAGGCCTAAAGCAGGCCGCGGCAGATAGTGACCCCAAAGACGGCGAAGTATGGGTGCGTGAATGGTTCGACTACGCCAGCACGCGCGTGCCCAACATGCAAATAGAGAAGATGAAGCAGGCGCGTAATTTGGGCATCAGTCTTTCCTTCCTCGAACCCGACAAAACCGTTCCAGACTTGGAGCGGCGGGTTACGCAGACGCCGCGAGTCTTTTACCGACGCGAATCCGAAGGACGACCATTAATCATCGCCAAACGTTGAAGAGATGCGTTACTGAATGGTTGTAGGGGAGCCCTAGTTAGTTGCTTCATCACGTTGCAATCGAAATTGCAACTCTTACGTGTCAGGTGTCTCTTGGATCATAATTAGCGTCCGACTTAAGGCGATTGCTCACCGTATCAATGTCTTTATCTCCGCGGCCCGAGAGATTGATAATGATGATCTCCTCAGGCGACATTTCTCGCGCGACTTTGATCGCATAAGCAACCGCATGCGCTGATTCGAGTGCGGGAATAATGCCTTCTAACTTCGAGAGCGTTTGAAAGGCTTCCAGCGCCTCGCCATCCGACGCGCAGACGTACTCGACCCTGCCTGAGTCGTGCAGAAAAGCGTGTTCGGGTCCGATCGAAGGATAGTCGAGTCCCGCAGAAACAGAATGTGTAGAGGCAATCTGCCCTCCCTGGTCCTGCAGGACATAACTAAGCGTGCCCTGCAAGACGCCTGGCCGTCCACCGCCCACCCGGTTGAAGCGCGCGGCGTGCTGCCCCAGCTCATTGCCGCGTCCTCCGGCTTCAACGCCGATCATACTTACCTGGTCGTTTAGAAAAGGATAAAAGAGGCCGATCGAATTCGACCCGCCGCCGACGCAAGCAATCAGTAAATCTGGCAAACGTTCGATCTCACTGAAGATCTGGGCGCGAGCTTCGTGGCCAATCACGGATTGGAATTCACGAACCATCAGCGGATACGGATGAGGTCCAAGCGCACTGCCTAGCAGGTAGTAAGTGCCGGAAACGTTGGTAACCCAGTCACGCAAGGCTTCGTTGATTGCGTCTTTCAGCGTTCTCGAACCGGCATTAACCCCTCGTACTTCCGCCCCCAACAACTCCATGCGAAAGACATTCAAGGCCTGCCGCCGCATATCTTCGCCGCCCATATAGACCACGCAATCGATACCAAACAATGCGCACGCAGTGGCTGTGGCAACGCCGTGCTGCCCCGCACCGGTTTCGGCGATCACCCGTCGTTTACCCATTCTTCGCGCCAGCAGTATCTGACCGAGAGCGTTATTGATCTTGTGAGATCCGGTGTGTGAAAGGTCCTCGCGTTTGAGATAGATCTGAGCGCCGCCAGCGTATTCTGTCAAACGCTTTGCATGAAAAAGTGGTGTAGGCCGCCCTGAGTAGTCAGCGAGCAGCGCTGCGAGCTCGGTTTGGAAATCGAGATCCTTGTGGGCTGTAAGGTAGGCGGCCGTCAACTCCTCCAGCGGAGCGACCAGCGTTTCCGGCACAAAGCGTCCCCCGTATGGGCCCCAGTGGCCACCTTCGTCAGGTTGTGAGTTTCCCGCTGCCACTACTAAAAAGTACTCCTTGCCCAGTCCGCCAGGCGGACGACTGATAATAGCCCAGCACTTTCAGTGCTGGGCTGGGCCGCGTGAATTTTCTTAGTCCGTGAACCGGACGACTGAAGTGAGAACTCAATATTAGCTGTCACTTCACCATTCAGCCGTCCGCCAAGCCGGACTCGCTGAGATTTCTAACGCTAAGCCCAGCACTCAAGTGCTGGGCTATTGCCAATCGTCCGCCAAGCGGACCGCCTGAGTTGTCTTAGCTTCGCAGCATCAACTTAATTCGCCCCTACGTACTTCTCAAACCACTCAAGATTAGTTTGCTTGGCCTTGAGCACCATCTTAGGTTCGTTCGGACCGTGAGGCATGCGCGGCAGCACGATCATCCTGCTGGGCACGTTTCGCACTTTGAGTGCGTTGTAAAACTCATAGCCCTGCGAAATCGGCACGCGCTCGTCCGCTTCTCCGTGCTGAACGAGAGTGGGGGTAACGACTCCTTTCATGTGAAACATTGCTGAGTGGGCTCGATAAATCTCCAGGTTTTCCCAGGGCTGTTCCCCAAAGTAATCCGGAATGAAGCTGGGGATGTCAGCCGTCCCGATGAAACTCATCAAGTTTGTAACACCCGCCCCAACCGAGGCTGCTTTGAAGCGTTTCGTCTGCGTCACGATCCAGGAAGTCATAAAGCCCCCATAGCTCCATCCCATCACGCCCAACCGATCGGGGTCAGCAACGCCCATTCGTATCACTTCGTCGACACCCGTCATCAAATCCTGGTAATCGCCTCCACCCCAATCTTTGATGTTTGCGAACCGAAACTTCTGCCCGTAACCGGACGAGCCGCGCGGGTTCACGCGAAGCATTGCATAGCCGCGCGCAGAGAAAGCCGCAGTGGGATAAACGCCCCTGCTGCCCGCCAAAAACGATTGAGTAAACACTCCGGCTGGTCCGCCGTGGATTATGAGAAGCAGCGGCACTCGTTTGCCTGCCGGATAATCGACGGGGTAGGTCAGGAGTCCTTCAACCTCCAGTCCGTCGGAGCTTTTCCATTTGATCACCTCAGTCTTACCCAGCGGCAACTTTGGCAAATCTGCATTGGCCCGGCTCACCTGGACTGGGGCAAAGTTCGTTATTTGACTGACATAAGCCTCAGGGGCTTTATCATTGGTCTGTAGTGTGAAACCCATCATTGTCTGCGAACGATTAAGAGACGGACCGCTGATTACCTCGTTTTCCTTGTTGAGTTCGGTAATCGCGTTCGAATTGACGTGCAGAGAATAGATCCGGGAGACGGTGCCTCGAGTCTCCCCAAAATAAATCTTTTTACCATCAGCCGACCAATCGATGACGTTCGGTTGCGCGTCGAAAGTCTCCGCTAGAAGTTTCACGGGGCCGCCGCCAACGGGAATAACCGCCATTCGTCGATAGCCCGCCCAACGCGGCGGATCGTCTGAAACCACGAACAGAAGCCATCTACCATCAGGTGAATATTTAGGGCCTGATTCCGCGGCGTTGGTGGCGGCGATCGTTTTTACTTCTCCGCTTCCCACATCGACGGCCATCAGATCACCCGTAGTCCAATAGTCTGCTTTGGGCATTTTGGTGCGAGCAAAAGCGATTGTTTTGCCATCGGGTGCCCAATCGAAGTCACTATCAACGTTGTAGTCACCAGTTAATTTGCGCGGCTCCCGTTTGCCGTTGGCGTCTTTTTCGATATTTATCACATGCAAGCGATTCATCTTGATGTTCTCATCAACCCAACGTGAGTCGTCTTTGCCTTTCGCGCCCTTCTCTTCGTCATCGCTCTGAGCGTCGCGCATGAGAAAGGCGATCTGCTTGCCATTAGGCGACCAAGCGAAGTTCCCCACTGCTGTTTTGACATCGGTCGTCTGCTCGGCTTCACCACCGACCAAGCGGAGTACATACAGATTGCTTTTTCCGCTCCGGCTCGATGTAAACGCGATCATCTTGCCGTCAGGTGACCACTGGGGATTGTCGGAAGACTTTTCGGCGAAGGTCAATTGCAGAGGGTCGCTACCATCGGTGTTGGCCAACCAAATCTGCGTGACGTATTCACTCTTCTCCGCGGTCATGACCGCCTGGCTAACTGTATAGACGACCTTCCGATCATGCGGCGACACGCGGACAGCACCAATGTTTTTAACTTTCATCGCCATCTCAGGAGTCCAACCAGGGGCTGTGCTCTGCTGGGCAATCAACGCGGTGGGCGTGGCTGCGGCGATCAGCAAGAAGCTAAGAATAAGGGACAGCGACTGTGCAGAGCGTTTCATAGTTCAATCTCCTTTGGTATTCCCTTGAGCGAATCATACGCCGGGCAGTTTTTCCTGAATTAAAGGCGCGACGGCAACGCGATTGCGTCCTTCATTCTTCGCAACGTAGAGAGCGCCGTCGCTGGCAGCATAAAGAGCGCGTTCCGAAGTTGCGTGGGCTGGGCAGGCCGCCACACCAATACTGACACTAATATTTCCGACACCGGGTATGCTCTGTTCAGCCAAAAGAGCGCGCAATCGTTCCGCTGCAGCGGTAGCCTTATCTTCACCAATATTTGCAAGTAGCAGAGCAAATTCTTCGCCACCCAAACGCGCCGCCGTGTCGTTATCTCGCGAAACTGCGTTAAGCGTGTTCGCGACGTGGCGAATGACGAGGTCTCCGGCCGGATGTCCGTAATGATCATTGACTTCCTTCATGTGGTCGATGTCCAGCTGAAGTAGTGCGCACGGTACACTGTAACGGCGGAGTCTTTCAACCTCTCGATCGAACGCAACCCGGAAGCGGCGTCTGTTGGCCAGTCCCGTTAAGGAATCGAGATCCGCTTCCGAGCGAAGCCGCTCCATCGTCTGTCTCAGGCCGACTATTTGTCCGACGCGTAGAACCAGCAGATCGATCTCGGCAGGAAGCTGAAAATAGTCAAAGGCACCGGCTGACAGGGCTGCTTGCCGACGGTTTAGCGCCGATGCTTTGGCGCCCACCAAAACCAAAGGTATGCCATCCTCCGTTTGACCCAACATGCGCGCTAATTCCGGAGTGGAGATGCCCTTAATTGCGGCGCTTGCTATCACTATGTGCGGCCGCGATCGTTGCAGAGAGACTAGAGCCGCGGGGCCTCGGCACACCCCGACTATTTCCAGTCCCGCGGAAGTTAGAGGTCCGGAATCCACAGATTCCTGCTCATCGGTGACAATCAGCACGCGGCCACGCTCACGCGCAACCGTCTTGCCGGGCTTCTCTTTCTGGGCTTTCGCTTTCATACAACGCGAGAATGAGGTGAGGAGAAGGGCATTCGCGGAAGAACGTTTGGAGAAAGTTGGCTTCTTCGACGACAGTACCGAGTAAGGGGCTTGTTAGGATAACCCGGGAGTAGTGATAGTCGTCAACGTTTAACGGGAGTCAAGCAGCCCGGGCGGCGTTCACGAATGCTTCCACTCGTTCTGGAACTTTTTTTCCCGGACTAATTTCCAGTCTACTGCAAGCGTCGACGCCATAGGGATCGACCGCTGCTATAGCGTTTCGCACGTTCTCAGCAGCCAGCCCACCGGCAAGAAAGAACCTCGGTACGAGCGAGCGCGTCTTCCGGGCGACAGACCAATCCATTACGCGACCAGTGCCGCCACGCATCTGCGGGTCAAACGTGTCAAGCATGATCGCCTCCACCTCGTAATTGAGAGCGTGCTTAGGATCAAAGTCCTCGCCGGCCGTCAACACTTTGATCACATACCGACCTCGGAGTGCACGGCAATAGTCGGGTGGTTCATCACCGTGCAGCTGCACGGCGGCTACACCGGCTTCAGACATGATTCGCACCACAGTCTCGGGGGTTGGCTCGTTCACGAAGACACCAACAGT
The DNA here is from genome assembly GCA_051002255.1 of Pyrinomonadaceae bacterium. Lineage (GTDB taxonomy): Bacteria > Acidobacteriota > Blastocatellia > Pyrinomonadales > Pyrinomonadaceae > PSRF01. The sequence continues at coordinate 11,555 of JBPCMM010000091.1, read as the reverse complement.
TAGAACATTCCCCGGCAAGCGATCGATAATCTCTCGCGCGGCAAGAGGCTCGATGTAACGGGGACTAGGACGGTAGAAATTAAAGCCCAGCCCATCCGCGCCAGCTGCAATGGAAAACAGAGCGTCTTCCAGATTGGTTATGCCGCAGATTTTGACGAACGCCATAGAAACTCTTGGGGTAAATGGGGAAGAGGGGAAAAGGGAAAACCTAAGCATTTTCCATTTTTCATTTCTCATTTTTCATTTTGGCATTGTTTACTTCTTGTTCGTGTCCGTTCGTGTGATTTCGTGGATCGTTTTGCTTGGACGAGAGAACAGAACCATCCACGAAATCACATGAACGCACACGAAATGAGATTCAGAAAAATGACGAATGGAAAATGCTTCCCCCTTTCCCCTTTTTCCCTTTTTCCCCTGTTATCCTGTCGACGCAATTTCTCCGTCTCGGATTAACACGCGTAAGGCTTCATCAGGTCGCGGGGAGCGCATTAAGGATTCGCCAATTAGAAAACCCTGATAGCCCATCCCATGCAGCCGCCGCAGGTCAAGAGCCGAATTCAAACCACTTTCGGAAACCAGCATCCCTTCGGCGGGGGCTTCCCGTGCCAGCTCTACTGAAGTTTCCACCGAGACTGAGAATGTTTTCAGGTCGCGATTGTTCACGCCAATGAACCTGGCGCCGCTGGCTACTGCCCGCTGCATTTCGGCCTTCGTATGCACCTCAACAAGAGCGACCATTCCCAGCTCATCTTCAGCAAGCTCCCGCAACGAGACCAATGCCTCGTCGTCCAAAGCTGACACTATCAGCAGTAGCGCGTCGGCCCCGGCAGCGGCTGTTTCATATACTTGATACTCGTCAAAGATGAAATCCTTTCGCAGCACAGGAATTGAAACTGCCGCCCGGACAGCTCGCAAGTCCTGAAGCGAACCGCCGAAATAGTCCTCCTCCGTTAGTACAGAGATTGCTGCCGCGCCTCCTGACTCGTAATAACGCGCCATTGACTCAGGGCTTACATCATCGCGAATAACCCCCTTGGAGGGAGACCTTCGCTTGAACTCGGCAATAACGTTAATGCGTTCGTTACACAGGGCCTTGACTAATACATGGGGCTCGGCTGCGGACCTGACTGCCCGAGCGTGTTCGCGCATTCGCGCAAGCGGTCGGTAGCCCTGGCTCGAAATTCTTTTCTTCTTACCAGCAATGATTTCACTAAGGATGTCCATTTAGTAAGACTCTCTACCTGCCTGCTCTTATCCCTGAAAGGGACGACGTCAATAGCCGGGGGGCAACGCCAACTCTCAAAACGTTTTTCCGACAGTCCCAAGCGGGCTGCCCACTTGGGGGCCTCGGTTTGTTCTTTCGATCAACTGATCCAATTTCGTCCTGGCCGCACCACCATCAATGCTTTCTTCCGCAGCTTTTGCGGCTGCCCGCAAATCACTGCTGATGCCGCCGACAAAAAGCGCTGCCGCGGCATTGGCTACCACGAGGGCACGCGCTTCATCTCGACGTTTTCCGGATAATACTTCAAGAATAATCTGACCATTGGCTTTCGCGTCGCCTCCCCGCAGGTGTTCTAAGCTTCCGCGCCAGAGCCCGAAGGTCTTCGGTTCTACTTCGAAGGAACTGACATTCTCGCCTTTCACCTCTGCCACCAGCGTTTTAGTCGCCAAAGTTATCTCGTCCAGTCCGTCCTCGCCGTGTACCACCCAGGCCCGCTCCGTGCCTGAGGCCGCGAGCACCTTCGCCATTCGTTCAACGAGATCTCGTCTCCAAACCCCGACAATCTGTCGTGGTGCGCCAGCGGGATTGCTGAGAGGCCCCAGCAAGTTGAAGGTCGTGTGAATCCCCAGTTGTCGACGAATCCCGGCAACACGCGCGGTCGCCCCGTGGTAGAGCGGGGCAAACATGAAACAGATATCGATCTCGTTCAGGCACTGCTCAGAAACTTCCGGAGAGGCGTTAACATTTACGCCCAGCGCAGAAAGTAGGTCAGCGCTCCCGGACCGGCTGCTTACCGCCCGATTGCCATGCTTTGCCACGGGAAGTCCGGCGCCGGCAATCACAAAAGCCGCCGCCGTGGAGATGTTAAATGTTTTAGCAGGACTTGAGCCCGTGCCAGCGGTATCAACGAAGCACAGGTGTTGGCACCTGATGCGAACTGCGTGCGTGCGTAACGCTGCGGCCATGCCCGCCAACTCCTCAACGGTCTCACCCTTAGCCGTTAATGCAACCAGAACCGCGGCGATCTGGGCATCTGTTGCATCCTCGTCCAGCAGGGCGTTGAGCAAGTGCTCAGCGTCATCTCGACTAAGAGCTTCGCGCCGAACGAGGCGAGAAAGAAAATCTCGCAATACGTTTGCACCCATATCGTGAGGTTACAGTTTGAGGAAATTTGCTAACATTTGCTTGCCGCATCTTGTCAGAATGGATTCCGGGTGAAACTGCACACCCTCGATCTGCATTTCGCGATGGCGCAAACCCATGATGACGTCGTCTGAGGTGAAGGCGGAGATTTCCAAACATTCCGGCAGCGATCCCTTCTCTATCACCAGCGAATGATAACGCCCGGCCCAGAAATGATCTTCAAGCCCGTGGAAGATAGTCTTGCCATCGTGACAAATCTCCGAAGCCTTCCCGTGCATCAATACCGGTGCCGAGACGACCTTGCCGCCGAATGCCTGCCCAATCGCCTGATGGCCCAGACAAACCCCGAGAATGGGCACCCGCCCGCCGAAGCATCTTATTACCTCTAGAGACAACCCTGCACCATCAGGAGTACCAGGACCGGGCGATATGACGATTCGGCTGGGATGGAGACTCGATGCAATCTCCTCAATGGTCACTTTATCGTTGCGACGCACTTCAACTGTTTCGCCGAGCTCACCAAGATACTGGACGAGGTTATAAGTGAACGAGTCGTAGTTGTCGATTACCAGTAACATTGCCAATTGCCGATTGCCGATTTTGCCTTTGCACCAATCTCGGCCTGCCTACGCTTGCCTCCTCCGCCTGCCTCCTGCCTCCTACCTCGTCTCCTGCCTACTTTCTCTTTTCCGCCTTGCGGAGCAGCTTCGCCATATCGTCTCGTCCGTTCTTAAGTGCCCACGTCGAGGCAGTCACTCCATCCTCATCTTTCAGCCGCGGGTCAGCGCCATTATCCAACAAGACTCGCACCACTTCCTCGTGGCCATAGACGGCTGCCCACATCAACGCTGTCCCGCCCACACTGTTTTTAACGTTCGGGTTACCACCCTTCCCCAGGAGCATTTTCAAGATAGTCGAATTGCCTGTCTGCGTAGCGATATGAAGCGCAGTGTCGCCGTTGGTGTCCTGAAGGTCGACGTTCGAGTCGCGCTCCAACAGGATTGCCACGATCTCCTCTCGTTCGCGAGAAACGTAATACATCAAAACGGTTGCGCCGTTTGCACCTTGCGCATTTAAGTCGAGACCCTTCTGGCCCAAGATAGCATTCGCGACTTCTTCATTCTTGGATTCGAGAGTACGCAAGAGCGCCGTTGAGCCGGCTTTATCTTTTCTGTTCACGTCCGCGCCGCCTTGCACAAGGGTCTTAACGACCGCTAAATCGCCACGCGCCGCCGCCGCTATCATGGCAGTTTCGCCACTTATTTCATCTTTCGCATCCCGGTCGGTACCTGCCGCCAGAAAGGCGTGCACCGCCAGCACATCGCTCGCGGCCGCCGCTGCTAAAAAAGATTTTTGGTCGAAGTTGTAACCGCGCAGTTTCAAGAACTGTTTAGCCGCCTCGGGTGTCGGTTTGGCGGCGATCGGCGCACAGCCGCATAGAGATAAGCTGCCGGCGACAAGAATCGTAACCATGTTCTTCTTGCTCGCCACTATCCTTTTCATGACTCTGCTCATTTCACACAGTCGACAACCACGGCGCGGTTGATGCGAACTGCTTTAAGCGGTTTATCGCCCTCTGTTTGGGCCCCGTTGATTGCATCCGCAACTTCGATACCCTTTCGTACTCTGCCAAAAGCAGCAAACTTCGAGTTCAAATGCTGACCGTCACCGACCAGAATAAAAAAATGGGTGCTGGCACTATTTGGTTCGACAGTGCGTGCCATGGAAACTATTCCGCGCAGGTGTTTGATGGGTCCTGGTTCGTCGGGCACCTTTCGCGCGGCTCGTTTTGATAGCTCAACGCCCCACTTCTCGCTGGTGGAAAGATTTCCACCCTGAATTATGAAGCCTTTGACGACCCGGCTGAACGTGGTTGTGTCCAGTGCGCCGGTGGCCCCGAGGTTGAGAAAACTTCGCACGCTCTCCGGCGCCACCTCGGGCATCATTTCGATTTCGATCGGCCCGGCCTCGGTCTCAAGTGTGACACACTGCGTGGCCATCTTATCGGGCGAAGCACCGTCAAAAGGTTGCGGGGGCGGGGTCGCGGCGTCGCCAGGTCTTGCATTCGCTTTTTTTGCTGCGTCGGTAGGAGTCTGCGGACCCGGTGCCGGGGTTTGTGCCGAGGTAGCTGCAGCCAACGTCACAACGCCAAAGGTCGCCAGAAGCAGAATCACGACTGCAGACGATGCTTTTTGTGCAGGGTTTCTGCTCAGGAGGAGCCAAATGTTTATAGCCTTAGAATCCATTATCGAATTTCGGCCGCTCCAGCGGAGTGCGATGTCTGGACGTTTCGCTCCTAGCGGAGTGTCTCAGTGTAGTGGTTCTCGAGAATGACTGTACAATAGTCACGCGTTTTCGTATTCATGAATGAATTAGATATAATGGCGCTTTGAGTTCGTGACTTTTCGTGTGATTTCGTGGATCGCTTTCGGTGGGCAAAAACTCGATCCACGAATCACACAAAGCCGCACGAAAATAAGAGTGTAAAGTCAATTCAGAGAATCTAGCCCAGAATAGTTTTCTAACCATTCGGACTTGCTTGCGTCTTTGCCTCAAACTCTTTCCGCCGACGAATAATCGAGTCCATCACAAACCTTTTTCAGCTAGTTCTATCGCGCGAAACAATCCGCGCGCTTTGTTTACGGTCTCCGCATACTCATGTTCCGGGACAGAGTCTGCGACTATCCCTGCTCCGGCTTGTACGGATGCCGTTCCGTCGCGCAAAACAATTGTGCGGATCGCAATGCAGGAGTCGAGATTATCTGCGTAATCCATATAGAGTATCGACCCCGCATAGACGCCACGCCGCTCCGGCTCAAGCTCTCGGATGATTTCCATGGCGCGGATTTTAGGCGCGCCCGTTACCGTGCCGGCAGGAAAGCAAGATCCAAGGGCGTCGAAACGATCGAGGCCGTCACGCAGTCGGGCCCGCAAGCTAGTAACGAGATGCTGCACATGTGAATATCGCTCAACTGCCATTAACTCCTCGACCTTCACGGAACCATAGTCAGCAATGCGCCCGAGATCATTCCGGCCCAGATCGACGAGCATTGTGTGTTCAGCCACTTCCTTTTCATCAGTTCGCAAGTCTTCGCCAAGCATCCAGTCCTCAGTCTCCGTTGCCCCGCGCTTTCGAGTTCCAGCAATGGGCCGGTAATCTAACCGCTGACCGTGACAACGAACCAACATTTCAGGCGACGCGCCCACAATAGTTTCCTCCCCAAGGCGGAGGAAAAACATGTACGGCGAAGGATTGATAGCCCGCAACGCCCGGTAGATTTCCAGCGGGTCATCCTTATACTTGGTAGAAAACTGCTGCGAAAGTACCACCTGGTAACAATCGCCGGCTGCGATGTGCTCCTGAATGCGACGTACGCCGGCTTCGAAGCCTTTCCGCGTCCAAGTCGATTCCGGCTCTATCTTGCCGTTCCGGGCAGGGCGCTTCTCGGCGATTCTGGCGGGCACTCCCTGGCGGAGCTTCTCTTCAATACTTGCGGTGCGGCCCACTGCGTCGTCATAGAGAGCCCTCAATTTCGCGTGGCTGCCTTTCGCTTCTTCCGTCAACACGATTGAGACAATCTCCATGCGCTGCCGCAGACGATCAAAAGCTATGACGTCGCGATAGAACATCCAAACGGCATCGGATTGACGCTGAACCGGCTGCGTGTTCGAGGAGTTTTGGTCGTCAGTTTTAAAGACGGGTTCAAACCAGGCAGCGGCATCGTAGCCCAGATAACCAACCGCTCCACCGGCGAAAGGCGCCAGGCCGGAACGCTGAGCCAGCATTCGTCCTCGAAAATAATCGCGCACCCAGTCTGTCGCTACGATGGGATAGGTCTCAGTCTTTCCGTTTCGATCAACGAATGTCTGCAGGCCTCGGCCGCGCACAATCATTTGAGGTTCCGCACCTAGAAATGAATAGCGTGCAATTCGTTCACCACCTTCCACCGATTCCAGCAGGAAAGCATAAGGTGAATTACCCGCGATGCACATGAACGCTCCGACCGGGGTTTGCAGGTCAGCAAGTACAGACCGCACAACAGGCACAACGTTGCCCTGGCGTGCCTCGCGTTCAAAGTCCTCGAATGATGCGGGTTTCAGGTCGAGCATCATATCAACCGATTAGCCGCGAGCCAGTGACCACCATCTACCACCAGGATAGTTCCATTGATATAAGCGGCCGCGTCAGAACAGAGGAACACCGCAGCTTTCTCAATATCCGCGATTTCTCCAAAACGACCGAGGGGTATTTTTTGCCTCAGTTTTTCTTTGATTGGCTCCGGCACAAGTCGCTTCATTCCTTCCGTATCGCCGATTGGGCCCGGTGCAATAGCATTGACCCGAATGCCGTAGCGCCCCCACTCCACGGCCAGGTTTCGTGTTAACGCATCGACACCCGCTTTGGCCGCGGACACGTGTAGCTGCATTGGAGTGCCGAGGTAATGAAGCGTCGCGCTGATGTTTAGAATTTGCCCGCGATTCTTTTTCAGCTCCACAAACGCCGCACGACAGACATTGAACGTACCCTTGAGATCGATGTCGACCACAGTTCCAAAACCGTTAGGCGAAAGCTCTTCCGCTGCGCACAGAAAGTTTCCGGCGGCGCCATTGACCACGATATCGACTTTGCCAAACTGCTGGACCGTCGCGGCAATAGCCTTCTCCACCTCCTCGGGGTTGCGAACGTCCGCAGCCACCGCTAATGACTGCCCGCCCGCTCGGTTGATAGCCTCAACCGCCGGCTGCAGATGCTCCATCTTCCGGCTCATTAACCCTACGCGAGCGCCAGCTTCCGCAAGTGCGCGCGCCACACCGCCGGTGATTCCCGTTCCGCCACCGGTGACCAAAGCAACCCGCTCATTTAGGATTCCGTCAGAAAATATTTTCTTGGACATGGTGGCTATTGGGGAAAAGGGTAAGGGGTAAAAGGGAAACAGAAAGTGCCTTTACCCCTTTACCCTATTCCCCCTTTACCCTTTTCCCCATTAATTCTTTGCTTTCGCATTTCAACAATTCTAGCAGATCGTCAACGTGGCGACGCTCGGTAAGAAAGCTATTTATATTCACTCGCATCGCCCTGCGACCATGCAGCACCGTGGTTGTGATAAAGGCTTCGCCGCTTCGCTCGATTTGTTGCTGTAGTCTCAGTTGCAAATGATCTTGATCTTCCCCGGTAGCATTGCGAGCAGTTTCGGGCAGGAACTTGAAACAACATACTGCCGTTTCAACCTCTCCCAGCCGCTGGAACTCACTCAGCTCGTCAATGCGGCCGGCCAAATACTGCGTCAAGCTAATTTGCCGTTCAATTACCTCTTCGTAACCGCTTCGGCCCATGAACTTCAACGCCATCCACAACTTCAGCGAGTTAAAGCGACGGGTTCCCATCTGACCGTAACGGAAAAAGTCGTATGCGATATCTGCGCCGCCACGATCTTCGCTAAGATACTCCGGACTGATGTCGAAGGCATCGCGCAGCACCCGTCCTCCTTCACGTACCAGCAATGCGCCGCAGGCAAAAGGAACAAATAGCCACTTATGTGGATCAAAGGTGATCGAATCAGCCTCTTCGATGCCTTGCAGCTTGGATTTGTGTTGGTCGGAAAAAGCCAGTGTCCCACCGTAGGCTGCGTCAACATGAAACCAGCAATTGTTTTCCCGAGCGATCGTCGCCAACTCAGCCAAAGGATCGATAACTCCCGTCGAGGTAGCGCCCGCAATGCCTATGACACAACAAGGTAACCGCCCAGCTTCGCGGTCGCGCTCGATCTCGGCTCGCAACAAATCGGTTTGGACGTGAAAGCGATTGTCAGTAGGGATTTTGCGCAACCCGTCGCGGCCGAGACCGAGAATGTCTGCGCTTTTAACAAATGAGTAATGGCATTGTTCAGAGGCGTAGATGATGAGGTCGGTGGGCGCCGCACGAACTCCTGCGTGAACCACTCCGGCGTGGGCATTATCGCGAGCGCATTTCAAGGCCATGAGATTCGCCTCAGAGCCGCCACTCGCGAGCGTGCCAAAGCTCTGCGGTCCATAGCCAATCAGATCGCAGAGCCAGCGCATAACGCGCGTTTCGATCATTGCTGACGTTGGTCCATTGCGCCAGGCCCCGGCATTTTGGTTCAGCGCCGAGCAAAGCGCATCGGCCCAAACCCCGATCGGCAACGGCGTGGGATTAAACTGGCCGTAATAGCGTGGACTGGGAACGCCCATCGCGTGCGGGGCGATGTCGCTGGTGAAGCGCGCCAGAATTTCATCGAGTCCGGTGCCATTTTCTGGGAGATCCTCGGCGAACATCGTTTCCAGGTCGGACGGCGTGGCGGGTGGGGCGACTGGACGCGAATCCAGAGTCGCAGCAAGGTCTGTGATGATGCGTGTGACGGCACGGCCAAGGTGCTCGTGTTGCTCGGCCAGATCTTCCATTCCGGGTTGTCCTTTAGAGCTCATGATCCTTCGTTAATTGGAATCAGAAGAATCTCACGCAACTGGGCAAGGAGCAAATTCGGTGTGGGTAAGAGACCTGACTGTTAGAGAGTGTTCATTTACCATTTACCATTTACTATTTACCATTTTCCATTTTCCATTCTCATTCGCCTTTTAATTTGCCGTTTGTGGCGCCTACTATTTTCGTGTCCGTTCGTGTTATTTCGTGGATCGTTCCTAATCCCTCAGACAAACAACCGATCCACGAAATAACACGAATCACCACGAAATGAAATTCAGAAAACAACCAATGGAAAATGCAAATGACACCTGGGAGATGCTCCCTCCTGACGTAGAATTGAAGAATGACTGTAAGCCGCTCACAAGTTAAAGAATTTAGAGAAGCGCTTGTATCTGAGGCCGGTGTCTATCAGGCAAGAATCAGTGTCGAGGCGATCGAGCGCTTGGCCGAATATTATGTGCTGCTAACCAAATGGAACCCGCGACTGCATCTGGTGGCTGGATGCTCGCCTCGAGAGTTTGCCACAAGACACATATTGGAATCGTTGATGTTGCTTCCACACCTGCCTCAAGCTGCGAAGGTCGCCGACGTCGGCTCGGGCGCTGGTCTTCCCATCATCCCATGTTTGGTTGCGCGTCCGGATATCATAGCCACGCTCATTGAGTCTTCGAAAAAGAAAGCTGTGTTCCTGCGCGAGGCTTTGAATTGTACTGATACAAAATCGGCAACGGTGATTGCGAAGCGGTTTGAGGAGACCGCTACACCGGATGTGCGCTTCATCACTTGCCGGGCTCTTGAACAGTTTGCAGCGAAACTGCCGAACCTGATCGAATGGTCACCACAGGCAATTACACTGTTGCTTTTCGGAAGCGAAGAGCTTCGTAAGAAGATTGCCGAGCAGGAGCTGGGTTATTCGGCCGTCCACCTCCCAAATTCAACCCGTAGATTCTTGTTCATAATCAACCGTCCATGAAGAGACTACCTCAGCCGCTGCACGGTGATTTCCGCCTGCGGCAGCTTTCCCTCTGGATGAACGGCAACAGTCGTCACGTGGTCCTTTCTTCCCCATACAACGACGGATCCATATGGATCTGTCCGAGCTCGATCACCCTGACTACCAATCTTACCCATTCGCGCGAAGAGTCTACCGAGCAGGCTGGCTCGGATGCTGCGATCGGGGAAGCCTACGCGCCCCTCGTCACTTGTTATTCGTGGGTCCTCGTGGCCCCTGTCTTCGAGGAGATAATGCTGCCAGTGCTCTGTGACTTTGATTCCGCGCACCGCGGTGCCGCTGTCATCCAGGACACGCAGGTTCCACTCAGGCACTGTTGTCATTTTGAAGGGATAAAGCAGGATGAGAAGCAGAACCAGGAATGCAGAACCCAAAGCTATACGCCAGCCCGGGCCTAGCTGAGTAATCCATTGGACCACCGTCATTATGTAAATTCGCAGGTCAGCAAGAGTGGTTTATCTCCGCCTGCAGTTGGTGGAAGTCGGGCGAGGGTAGACCACCTTCCTGACCTTTGAGACATTATAACTTGAAAGATTCTGGGCGGAAAACTTAGCGCACTACGTCAATTCCTATTAGCTGTTGGCCTGAGATTACAAACTCCGCAGGCGGGAGTTCCATTTCATAAACAGGAGAAAGAACCGTCGGAGTGTAGCCACCCGAAGTTCTGTCGCTGTTCAGAGTCGCAACTACCGAGGGCGGCAGGTTTGGCAGTTCATCCGTACCAATCACTGCTCCAGGCGTTATCCGGAAGAGCTTCACATAAAGGCGGTCGCTCTTCTTCACTTTGTTGATCGCTCGAACTAGCTGGCCTAGATCCTGAGGCACAAAAGCCTTGGTAGCTGAACCCTCCTGTAGCGCGCTTCCGTCACCTACAAACACCAGCAACTGGCCGGGTGTGGCGTCCTCCGGAATCTGCACGGGAATTCGCTGTACAAATTGCTTTCCGGCTTCGGTTCTCACGTAAGCCTGAATCTCTACCTTCTCACCACGCCGTACTTCAGTGCGGTCGAGAGCAATTCGTTCGAGCGTGCCGGCATACTTTGTGTCGCTTGAAGAAATGTCGAGGGTCACACCATCAATCTGGACGTCATCAAAGCCGCTGCTCATTAACGACCCTATTGGCGTGGCCACTGAGCCAGCCGCCATGATGGCTGAATTACTGGACGAGAAACGTCGGTCCAACTGCACATTCTCCTGGCCCTTGACCTTAATCTCGCCTTTGATACTGATCGTGGATTCGCCCAGCGCCCTCTCGCTGGAAGTGATCGTGTTAAAGACTGTGATGTTCAAGAGCAAGGGCGTCAGGAATGAATCATTGGCGACCTCGTATGAATACGTCTCAGTCCGGTCGCGGCTCGTGTGCAAATTGATTTTTACGGGAATCATCTTCGGAGCGCGTCCAAGGCTGCCGAACACGCCCGCGGCACGGTCCTGGGAAATCGCGCCCATCATCTGGCCGGGTACCGATAGCTTGAAAGAATTGTTAACGTTGGCGATGACCGTGACTACAGAAGTTTCGGTCATCGGCATGTCTGCCGCACCCAGGCTTAAAAACGGATGCCCAAATGCATAGATGCGATCCCCGTCGCGGAAAGTCACCGTTCCTGACGCTGCAATCGAATAGTCCCCCCGAACAAGCTGCACGCTCAGCGACGTTCCGGGTGTCAGCGTGTTTTCATTCGCCTCACCCAGGGGAGTGATTGCTGCCGAACCCCCCGCACCGGATACCGGTA
>JBPCMM010000090.1:0-6348 GCA_051002255.1 Pyrinomonadaceae bacterium | reverse complement strand
CCACAACTACAATCTGATTATTTTCTACTGTCACGCGTCGAATCGTACTCATAAAGCGCTCGATACTTGTCCCGTCGTGCATTTCAATCACCAGGCGCGGTCCAATCTGCGGTTCCTGGACCGGAATCTGTTCAGTCGAACGGCTGATGGTGCCTCGCCTTCCTGCCCGCCGCGTCGCTGGTGCTGGACTAGATGCCTTGGGAACCTCCGAGACCTTCTCTTCATTCGTTGTCTCAGAGACTGATTGTTCGTTCTTTTTAGTAGGCTGTGACGCTGGCCTTCTGCGGCTCGGCGGTACGCGTCCTCTTACCTTTCTTGGCGCCGGCCCCCGCGCTTCTGTTGTAACGGTGGGTTCCGGGGTCGCAGTGGGTGCCGCTAAATCGTCGGGCGTGGGTTGCGGACTTGGTGCAGCCGCAACCGCTTCGCTGACCACCGGCGGTTCCGCGATGCGGGCTCCGACAGAAGAAACGCGTCTGGAGCCCTTGCCAAGTGAAGCGACTGTGGATCCAGGTTCCGATGTCGGACTTTGAGCGTCGGGCAGGAGGGCATCGCCAGCTATTGGCTCAAAGGTCCCGCCCAGCCTTATGTGGTAAATGCCTTCATCATCGTTGGGGCTGCGCGCTTCCACACGCAGAATTAGATCTTCGCGCTTTCGTAGAAAGATAGCCCGGGTAACTGGCGACGAGTTTTCGGCATAGAGCGTGAACTTTACCAGTGGCCGCAAACTACCGGCGGTGAAGAGATCGACATCGCCATTGAGGTTGTTGCTTTTAATTGTGATTAAGAAGTCGCCGGGCGTCCCCGCGAAGGCATAGAAATGGTCAGTTAACCGCGAATCGCCGAGATCTCGGGCGGCAATTGTGCCCACAACTTCGTTCGTGTGAACCGGGGAAGGAGCACTGATATCTACTGATTGCGCCAGAGAGACGTCCGCACCCGAACAGAAGAGGAACATCAACGCCGAGGCCCGCGCGCCCCGCAACAAAAATGTCCGAGCAATTAACTTTGATATCTTCAAGAACAACACCCGATGAGTGGCCAAAGCAAGCGTTTCGTCCCCATAGTTTTGAGGAGAATATCAGATTTCAGTGCCTGAACCGAATAGGTTCAACGCTAAAGCCTATTCCACCTTCCTTGGCGGAAATGATACGAAAACAAGTGTGTTACTAGTCGGTGCAACCGAGGTCGCGCTTGACTCTTCTGGAAACGCAGAATTAGCGCGAGCTTTCTCATTTAGTTCACTTTCCCTCGGACCTCCAACCAGTGTCATCGGCAAACTTATCGTATTCTCCATTTCGTGCCGTCCCAGACCGCGATTACAAGACCATTTGCAGTCGAGGTGAGACTGGTAGCATTTGTTATGTCCAGGTTCCCTGCCTCGTCGAAAAGCAGCCCGGCGCTCGTGGTGATCATGTGCAGCACGGTGCCTGGCGTGATCCCTGTCGTTGAGATGGTGCTAATAGTTATGACCCCGGTGATAGTGAAGACGTTGCCGGTCGGTGTAATCTTGGCTGCTGAAGCTACATCTGCTCCCTTATAGGAAGAGAACAGGCCGACGCCAGAGATTTTTGCCGCATCAATTGAGCCAATACGGAAGGTAAGAGCACCACCACCGGTCCCACGATTGGCGCTGATACGGGCGAACTCCGTCTCCACTCCAGAGGTCTGAGCGCGGAAAGATACTGTGCCCGCTGGATCATCCCCTCCACCGTTTGGAACGTAAAGTTCGAGTTTAGCGTCACGAGTGCCGAAGGCCGAGAGGCTTTCTATCCTTACCTTTGCCTCGCCTGTGCGCTGCCACAACACGCCGGAAGAGGGATGGTCTGAGACTTGAAAATTAGTAACAGCAGCGGGGTTGCCTGCTCTAATCTCACCATTGTTAAAAAAGTAGTTTGCATTACCCGACATATCTTGGCCCCCCCCACCGAGGGTTCCCCCGAATACAAGAGCAGGAAAGTTAAAGCTGGAATTAGGCTGGCCGGACTCTGCGTAAGGAAGAACCCAAGTGGAACGGTTCACGCCGCCTGTTGATGAGAATCCACCTAGCGTGTTGCCCATCGAGTGTGGGCCGATGTAGGTGTTTCCCAAAAAGCTGGTATCTCTTATGCCGTAGCCGGCGTTCTGCGCTGCGTCAACTCCAATAGCATTTCCAGCATTGGCGTTGTTGCCATTTACACGAAGGCCATCACCGCCATTGAGATACAAGGCAACATTCTCAATGTACCAATTGTTGCAATTCTTATCCGATTCATTTGAGTCAATATAAATGCCATGACTAGAAAACCCGTTGACATAGATGTTGCTGATTGCTGCCCTCATATTAAGGTGGACACCATAAGCCGTACCAGACTTTGCACGAGCACGAATCTCTATATCCAGGATAGATGAATTACCACCTTCCGGTTGGGCAGTAGAATAAGAAGGCGCTGCAACCAAAATGCCGGTCACTCCGGCAGGAAAGACAAGCTGAGATATTCCGTGGCCCGCGCCGCCTCGTGTGCCCTTGCCGGACGAGCCAATCAGTTTCACCAGCGTAGTTAAAACGAGGGTTTTGCTGAGGTAGAAGTTGCCCTGCGTGACTTTTATGGCCCCGCTCCCAAGTGTTCCCGCCGCATCACGGGCCGCATTAAAGGCTGCGAGATTATCAGTTACGTTATCTCCCGTTGCTCCCCACCACTGAGGATATACTTCTGGGATCCTTGAATTTCGTGGGTGTGTGCTACCGCCAAATTTGATGACCCCGGAGCCGGAGAAAATCTTCCGTATGGGCCAGCCCTCCGCCCCACCCAAATGGGTAACGGTATGACCCCCGCCCAACGACAAAGTACCGACTCCCGTGAACTGTAACGTCAGGGTACTGGGGATTGTAACGCTGGAGCCGGAAGGAAAATCAGTTGTAGAGATAACCAATGTCCTAACAGATGATCCAATGGCCGTAACTGCTGCCGCCAGGGACGCATAGTCAGAAGCATCGATGTTGCCGACAATACGCGGGTCGTTGTCACCCACAAACTTTGGATTCGCGACGTCAACCGGAGTAACGCTTACGGTGCTAATGCCTTTGATCACGGTCGTCGCGTTCGGGGCTGGCGTGATGCCGTTTATCATCGTCTGCCCCTGCGCGATCGTTGGGTAGGTAACGCCCAACGGCCGGCGCACAGTGGAGTTATATGTAAGTAACTCCAGCCAAGTTGTAGTTGTCGGACCCGTGGGAATTACCCAGCTTTGAAAGAGATTGCCGCGATAGATATTGTTTTGGTCGAACAGCGAGCCCGTTATCCTGATTTGTGGGCGGTCTATTGATTTAACCGTTGAGGGGATAACCAGGGAGCCCGAGCTCGGGCAGGTTGCGGTTCTGCCTGACACGCTGCAAACGATTTCCTGGTAGAAGCCGGTTGTGCTTCCTGCGGTCCCGGAGCCGCGGACATAGCCAAGCGAGTCAGTCCATGTATCGCTTGAATAAAGCCGAATCTTTAGCGTCGAGCCCCCAAAATGCCAGTTCTTGATCTGGAATGAACTAAGAGTGAAATCTGTTGCCCAGATGCTACTCGCGAAGAGCGCCGGCAAACATGCTAATTGTAGAATCCGCTTCATGCTCTACTCCTTTAGTTGAAGCTGAGGTCAACGTGAATGGTTAGGTGGGCCCCTGAATCCTGAAATAGGACGCGCGTGCCCCGGGACCCATCTCATCGCGGCCTTCGGAATGAGTTTGGCTCGGGTCCATATCTCATTAAATGGCTAACAAGATTTCGATCTGTTTTCTACTGGCGGCTGTCTCATGCCAGATGCGTTAACGTCCTTAATGAACTATAAGAAATCATCCTGTCAAGACAAGGAACTCGGCCGGGTCTCGCAAAATCCAACCAGCCGATTTCATTGCGCCGCACATCACCACCTTGGTGAAAGAACAACTATCGGGGGACGACTGGCTGCACGAGTTGAAGGTTGATGTCTACCGAATGCTTTACCGACTCGATATGATGGCTCCAATACTGGAACGTTCGTAGCGGTAGTTGATGAGCCTTATCTCGCTCTATCATACCGCTTGCTAATTCTAAAGCAGTTCGAAAAAGAGAACATCAATGGCACACTGTCTTGTGGAAAAGGCACGATCTACCCGGACATGAAGCGTGTCGTGTTTTGCCGATCGACACCGGTTGGCAAATCGCGGACACTGCGACACTCGCCTCCGACGGACAGGCGTGCCGGCTGGACTATGTGATCGACTGTGACCCGCAATGGCTGACTCGCTCGGCCGCTGTTTCGGGTTGGATGGGCCGACGCGAGGTAGACGTTAAGGTCGTACGCAACGAGTACGGGCAGTGGCTTCTCAACGCGCGCGAGTGTGACCAAGTAGCCGGGTGTACCGACATTGACTTGAACTTTAGTCCGTCGACAAACCTGCTGCCAATCCGCCGACTGAATCTTCAGGTTGGCGAGGCGGCTCAAGTGCGAGCCGCGTCACCGCTGATCACTTTTCTCCCACCAACCGGGGTATATCTGTTTTCGAGAGCCATCCCTGAGATTGTTGATTGTTCTTCGTTCTCCGACATCTCACGCACATACATCAAGTCTGCGGCAGCATGAGAACTTCTCTGAGGTTCCAGAGAAACCGTGTGTTCGCGTCGCGATAAGCGTAGACAAAATACGTCTTGCCTTTCCAAATTCGTACTCAGAAGAGGTAATCTTATTCCGGAGCTCTTTTTCGACAGATCGTGCTACCGAACGCTGCGGTTGAGCGGCGCGCAAGCCACCTGATCTTTAGGAAGAATGACTGCGCATCCGCTTGAACCGCTTCTCACATGCGCCCCACTTTAGAAATCGCTCAATCACTATTACCAAGTCCTTTGGTCGATCACGCTGTATCCAGTGACTCGTTCCTTCGATTACTGCCATCTGCCGTTTTCTCAGTTTCTGGTTCGCAACCCTTTCAAAAGTGGATGCGAATGAAAGGGGTCAAGCTGGGGCCTTTTACAAAAGTGGATGCGAATCCGCACAAGAGTCGATGCGAATGGTTTCGGGATATGCAGAAGTCGTTGAGAACAGTTTTGCGAGAGCGTCGGGGCCATCAGATTACTCAGGCATCTCGCCTCGGAGCGCCGCGAGCATGCGCGGGTCGGACCGCATTTTCTCCGCGGCGCGTCGCCGTTCTTCATTGTCCTCAAACCACTCCGGGTCCAGTATCGCGCCTGCCCGCACCAGAAGCGTGACCACTTCGTAGTAGTCTCCGCGTTGGTCGCGCTCCGAGGCACCCCAACCATACAGCGCCCACCCCAGGGGTGTTCCGCCATAACTTTCGTCTTTCACGTCGATTGGCGCGCCGCGCTCGAGGAGTAGCTTGACGGTGTCGACGTGTCCCTCGAACGCGGCCCAATGCAGGCCGGTCTCTTCGTCATGCTTGAGCTTCGCGTCCACTTTCATACCTCTTTGCAATAGGAAATCAACGACACGGGTTCGGCCGAATTCACAGGCCCAAGCGAATCCGTCCTTCATTTGTTCCTTCGTCGCGGGTGACTTCAGGCTGCCGTCATCCTTAAAGAAGCTTTTGACAACGTCGAGCCGCCCGACTCCGGCCGCTCCTTCCAGGTCTAACCGCGCGCCGCGACTCGCAAAGAATTCCGCCGCCTCCCCGCGCCCGTTATGGAGGCAGCCGTTGACCGCGCTGCCTCCGTCCGGACCGTCGATCATTGCGCCATGCTCGATCAACAGATCCATCAGCGGAAGCTGCACGCCGGCCTTTTCTGGATGCCAACTCGTCGCCGTCAATCCCAGCGTTGTCGACCGGCCGCCATACACGTCTGATTCCGCATTTACATCGGCGCCGGCCTTCAGCAGCAGCTTGGTGATCTCGACAATGTTCTTCGGCGTCTTCTGGCGGAAGTCCTCGACGCCGTTCGCCGAGACATAATGGAGTAGGGTCGAGCGATGTTCACGCGTCGAACGCGCCCGCACCAGCTCGAAATTCTCGCTCAGCAGCAGCTCGAGCGTCGCTGCTTCGCCGCTGACGATCGCGTCCACGGCCGCTTCAAACTTCGAGACCGGCGAACTAGCACGCGCAAGCGCTTCAAGATGCTTGGCAAACTTCGGCCAGCTCGCGAAGCCGTGCCCGCGCGCGACGAAGAACTGCGCGTCGGCCAGCGTGCACCGCGCAGCGCGTTCATTCGTCTTCTTGAACTTGTGCCAGCGGTGCTCGATCCGTTCCGCTTCGCTGTCGATCTGTCGTTGGACTTGAGGTGTGATCTCCAGGCCTTGCAGCCGGGCAATGTTTTCCGCCCAGCGCGCGGCCCAGCCGCGAATCGCGCCGGACTCGCTCGACTTGCAAGCGTGTTGGAAGTCTTTTGCGAGCTT
>JBPCMM010000089.1:0-15279 GCA_051002255.1 Pyrinomonadaceae bacterium | reverse complement strand
ATTTAGAGTGGTGATGATACTGGCACATCAAGAAGCAAGTTAATTGCGAATGCTTTGTTGGGGAAGTGGCAACTCATCCGGAGAAGGACTTCTTTCCCGGTGTGTTGTCGCAACCTGGCTGAGATTCGGTGAGCTAGTAGGCGGGGCGTCAGCCGTTGGCGGCAAAACAGGCAACAAGTAATCCAGAAGATGTTGCAGTTCCTGATAGTCCGAGAGTCGCGTGCCTCCATCATCGGGGCCGGGTCCACTACGTCCTCATGAGTAACGATCACAACCGGCAAGGGTCCCACCCGTGCATTCTTGATGATCTGGCGCGCGGCCACCAATCCATAAAGCAGCGGCACGTCCATATCTACCACCAGAAGATCCGGGCGGGTCTGGCGAGCGTTTCTGGCTGCATCCTGCCCGTTATCGGTGTCAATGACGCGATAACCATTCAGTTGGAGGACTTGCCTAATTCGGGCCGCGAATCCAGTTGATCCAAAACCGTCAGCACAACATGATTAGCGTCGTTGGAAGACACAGGATCAGCTACATCGTTCGTGCCAGCCCAGTGCGTATTGAGAGACATAAACGTAGCGCCCCTATTTTGGTTGGGTCCCACGACCTCGTAGCTACCCTAGATGAACGGAGGCTAGAATCAACAGATCGCTCCTATTGGACCACTGTTCACCGTTATCGGCGACAAGCCGTCCACCAACTCGCCGACAGCGGCCACGTTTGATGCCGAAGGTTGGGCGCAGCTAAACCCATGGCTCTCAGAGGGTCAAGCTGATGACCGAATACCGATGAACGGTTCTGTCGCAGACGGCGGTCGAACAACATCTGCGCAACGGGCATTCGCCGGGAGGTCTCATCAGGTGATGTTCAAGAAATGGTCGCAAGCGAGGCACGACTGACAGGATTTTAAGCTGAGTAACCAACGATGGAGCGGACGTTACTCGGCGTCCGTTTCAGATTCTTCAGCCCAAAAAATCCACTCTGCACCGTTCGCATGTTTCTTGCGAGGCGAGAGCAACCCGCGCTGCTCAAGCCGAGTGCGGGCGCTGCGATACATATTTGCGTATAGACACTGTGTGACGTCCGACAGTTCCCACCCTTGTTTCGAAAGACCGGTCCTACGAAAGGCTCGTTCCATCTTCTGGCGTTTCCTTTCAAACAGTCCGACCACCTGTTCGGCCATCTCCTCGCACAATGTCCTAAACTCCGCGCATTCTTCCGCCCTAAATACCGGAAAGTTCGGCCCGTAGTAACGCTCGGTGGGGTATTTTTTCTCCCACTCTTCAGATTCGCGCAGCAGCTCGCTTTTCATCATGTCATTAATGTGCGTATGAACGCTCGGTGGTGACAGGTCGAGTGCTTCGGCTAATTGCGAGATGGTCTTTGGCTCCCGAGCTACGAGATTCAGAATCTCCTCTTTGGTCCCGCTCGGAAGTAACTTCCTTCTTGCAATTTCCGTCCATGGATCGCTGTAACCACCAGGTCCAGCCGATACACACTCACAGGGAAAACGCAGGCCTCTTGAGTCATTAGGGATAGCCATTCTTATCCTCTCCAAGTTGCAGTATTAGGGCGTACCCTAAATCTCCCCTTTACATTTTCAATATTAGGGCGTAGCCTAAAACTACGTTACGGTCCCCCTAATTTGAAGATGCCACTCGCCAGAGTGGTCCCGTAGAAGGCTGATATGTGTCCGAACCAAGAGGTAGGCTTCAGCTTCACGCACCTGCTCGCCGCAGGTCGCCCTGTCCAGGCTTCGCTTTCCTGGGCGTTAACTTTCAGACCCTCGCCTACGGATAACCATTCGCCTCTCGGACGGAAGGAAGCAGAACAATATGCACGAAGATAGAAGGAAAGCAAATCCGCTTGTGAAAAACGATGTCAGTCTGTTTGTACGGTTCCCGCTCGCTAATCTCGGCAAAATAATCGCTTTGTTGATTCTTGTTGTGGGCGGTTTGATTTACGTCGCCGAGCATAGTCGAGCGCAGCAGCGAGCAGCAATGCCGCCAAGGGCTAATGGGTTCGATACTCGAATCAGTAACAACGCGCAACAGATGTTGGAAGAAGGGCGGCGGATCTTCCGCTACGACACCTTCGGTGATGAAGCTTATTGGACAGACAAACTCAAACTTCATCACGCGATTGAGGGCAGCAAGTTCGGTGGTGTCGGCCCGGGAGTCAGCCCGAAAGCTGCGCTGGCTATCGGCCTGAAAGTGGACATGGACGCGTTGCCAGAAGCCTTAATCAAGCAAATCAAGCAAGGGAAGGTGAACCTCGACGACCCGGCGACAACGCTCTCCTTGATGAAGCTGAACGCTATCCTGGGCGTGAAAGGAACCTTCAACTCAGACGGGAGTCTCAAGGCGATGGGGCTCAGTTGTGCCTTTTGCCATTCGACGGTTGATGATGCTTTCGCGCCCGGCATTGGACACCGCCTTGACGGATGGCCTAACCGCGATCTAAACGTGGGGGCAATCGTGTCACTTGCACCGGATCTGAGCGTTTTGACCAACCTTTTGCAGGTCGATGAAGCGGCAGTCAAGAAAGTGTTAGCCAGTTGGGGACCAGGAAAGTTTGACGCTCAGTTGAATCTTGATGGCAAGGCCTTCCGGCCTGATGGCAAGCCCGCCGCCACTTTGATTCCGCCCGCCTTTGGGATGGCAGGGGTAAATCTGCACACGTGGACGGGAGGCTGGGGCACGGTCACCTACTGGAACGCCTTCGTGGCCAATCTTGAATTGCAAGGACAGGGAACGTTCTTCGACGCGCGTCTGAACGACGCCCAAAAGTACCCGGTTGCTGCCCGTGCCGGTTTCGGCAACAAGCGGAGCGCCCCGGACATGGTGACCGCGAAACTGGCCGCTCTACAGTTTTATCAACTCGCCATCCCCGCGCCTACCCCGCCCGAAGGCAGCTTCGATCAAACGTCAGCCGCGCGGGGAGAGATGGTCTTCAAAGGAAAGGCTAACTGCGCGCAGTGCCACGTGCCGCCGCTGTTTACTGAACCGGGCTGGAATACGCACAAGCCTTCGGAGATCGGCATTGACGATTTCCAAGCAAACCGTTCGCCCGATAATTCGTACCGCACTGCGCCGCTTCGGGGATTATTCGCGCACGTGAAAGGCGGCTTCTACCATGACGGTCGTTTTGCCACACTGCTCGACGTAGTCAACCACTACAATGGCTTCAAGCGATTAAACCTGACCGAGCATGAGAAGAAAGACTTAGTCGAATACTTGAAGTCGTTGTAGCTGTGTCTCTCCGGGATGATACTGATAGACGGGCCCCAGTCTTTTGTAAAATAAATGTCGCCATACCAGGCATCGTCTTTTCAAGTAACATCAGCACGTCACGCTTCTCCTTATCGAGACCTTCCGGCGGGTAGTAAGACAGCCAAACATTCTCCAATCGATCCCACTGCGGATGTGGAAAGAGCGCACGGCCCATCGCACAACTTAGTCGCACGCGCAACCACGGAACGGGATGCGGGTCATCAAGCTTCAACCGAAAAACGAAATAACGTGGCAACGTAACAACTCCCATCAGCCCTTGCGGTGAAGTAAGACCCACTCTCGCTACCGACCAGAATGCGGCCATATTTCTGAGATACAGCGGTCCCAGTACTGCCAAGCCGCGGGCATTCGCCGGGAGGTCTCATCAGGTGATGTTCAAAACATGTTCGCAAGCGAGGCACGACTGACAGGACTTGAACGGTGAAGACCATGAGCAGCAAAACAAAGCGCGACGAAGCCCGGCACCGGGGGCGCGGCGTGTGACGCGCAACGTCAACACCGAGATCGAAAAGAAACTCACTGTCGGGCCAGCGTATCGCAGACAAGGTGGACGACACACGTACTAGCAGCTATTGACTTACCATCAGGTCTGGTATAGAAAGCCCTCACTTCAACAATGCCGAAAATGAAAAAGGAGATGCACGCATGAAACGAATTCCTGTCATCACTGTGCTCATAATCGCAGCCTCATGCCTTGCTTTGGGTCAAACGGTAGTCACGAAGCCAGAACAAAGCAAACCAAAAGGCGAGAAAGTGGTCACGAAGCCAGAACAAGTCAAACCAGAAGGCGAGAAAGTGGTCACGAAGCCAGAACAAATCAAACCAGAAGGCGAGAAAGTCGTCACGAAGCCAGAACAAATCAAACCAGAAGGCGAGAAAGTGGCTTCAACTAACAGCGCTGAACAACCGGTAAGACAGCTTTTTGATGAGTTAGTCAGCTCCTATGCGAAAAATGACGCAGCCGTACCTGCCCGCATTTTTGCCGATGACTTCACATTTACAAACCCTTTCGGCGAAGTCATGACCAAGGAACAGCGTATAGGGGAGATCAAACCGGGTGGCGTAATGTTCGACTCTTACAGCGTTGATGATGTTAACGTGCGTGTCTACGGCGATACCGCTGTGGTGACGAACCGAGCAACGTTGGCAGGTAAGCGCGGAGATCAAGTTCTCTCCGGTCAGTACCGAGTCACGTCAGTATTTGTGAAGAAAGGCGAAGCTTGGCAAGTGGTTGCTATGCAATCAACACCTATTGCAGAGCAGGCAAAAAAATAACCGGCTTACGTCCCAATCCACATGCAAAACACGAAAAGGCCACTCACTTGAGTGGCCTTTTCATACATCATGAGCTGCTCAAAAAGATTGATCCCGATCTCGTCGCGGTCTTTCCGTAGAAGTATTGGCGCTTCAACTTCGATCATACATGCGCAATGAACCGACGGTGGAGTTTTACTAAGCGATCAGCGCGGCTTGGTTGAATGTGGAACTTCAAGCAGAGCGCCGAGGAGGCCTCAACTACTGCAATAACGTGAGCCCAATCAAACTGCCGTCGCCGGAGAGTCGAGACAAGTAATGAGTGATAAGTGATAAGCAGGATACTTGCCGAGGCACCTCGCCTTAGGTTTAAAGGTCACCGCTACTGACGAACTAACTCCAGGGCGATTCTGGCTTATCACTTATTATCACTTGTCTCGGGTTACGGTACGGACTGCCTCTCTGGATGCTGCCTGCGGTCAAGCTGCATCGGGTTGGGCGGCGCCGGCTGGTCTCGAAAGATCGGGAATCGCATCTTTACTGGTCGGCGCGGAAAATAATTGCTTGAGATGTCGACATCAGCCGTCTCTAAATGCGGATCGAGCGAGATCGAACGAATCTCCTTCTGCGTCATGATGAGCTTTGAGACCTCGGTATAGTTGTAACGCCAGATCTCCGCGGGAATGCGCAACTCTTCTTTGCTGCCGTCAGCGTATTCGATCTCAAGAATGACGGGCATTACCAGTCCGCCGATATTCTTTAGGTCAACTACATAGAAGTTTGTGCCGGCCTGTAACAGCTCGCGCTCGCGCGGCGTCAGCGTCGCCAGAAACTTCTGATACTCCTCGCGTTCCTGGGCCGTCACAACCAGCTCATCGTAAGTGTTATAGAAGTCGCGCAGGGAAGGCTCCTGGTCAACACGCTTCGGTAATGCCTTGTTGCGTTGCTGGGAAAGCGTTTGAGGTTGCTCGGCGCGTTCTTTTGCGCGACGTGCTTTCTCGACGTCAGGGTTCATCGTATCTAGTGTGAAGAGGCGCACACTCTCAATTGAAATATCGACGTGGTCAGTCGTATAAAACCAACCGCGCCAGAACCAGTCGAGATCAACGCCAGAGGCATCTTCTATCGTGCGGAACAAATCCGTTGGTGTGGGGCGCTTGAACGCCCAACGACGCGCATACTCCTTGAAAGCGAAATCGAAAAGCTGCCGCCCCAGCACGCTCTCGCGCAAAACGTTCATAGCCGTCGCGGGTTTAGAGTAAGCGTTGTGGCCAAACTGAAGGATGTCATCCGAATTAGTCATGATCGGAACTTGTTCCTTACTCTTCATGTAGTCGGTTATGAATCTCGGCTCGCGACCCGAAGGATAACGTTCCTGCCACTCCTTCTCCGCCAGATACTGCACAAACGAGTTCAGCCCTTCATCCAGCCAGGTCCATTGGCGCTCGTCGGAATTAAGAATCATGGGAAAGTAGTTGTGACCGACTTCGTGAATGACCACCGAGATCAATCCGTATTTTGTTCCTTCCGAATAAGTGCCGTCCGGGAGGGGACGCGGACCATTGAAGCAGATCATCGGATATTCCATACCGCCCACGGGCCCATTGATCGACTGTGCGACCGGATAGGGATAGGGAACCGTATAGCGTGAATAAACTGTCAGGGTGTGCTTGATGGCCTGGGTGGAATATTTAGACCAGAGTGGCTCACCTTCCTTCGGATATAGGGACATGGCCATCACCTGATTGCCTTCGACGTTATGCCCTTGGGCGTCCCAGATGAATTTCCGCGATGAAGCAAAAGCGAAATCGCGAACGTTTTCTGCCGCAAAGATCCAGGTCTTCTTACCAGTGGGCTTGTGCGACTCGTTGGCCTTCGCTTCGTCGGGAGTCACAACAAACATCGGACTCTTCGCAGTCCTGGCCTCCGTCAGACGCTGGCGCTGTGCTGCGGTCAATACGACTTGCGGGTTTTGCAGCACTCCGGTCGCAGCCACGATGTGATCGTTTAGTGCGGTAATGGAGACACTATAGTTGCCAAACTCGAGTGTGAATTCACCCGCACCCAGGAATTGTTTGTGCTGCCAACCATAAACGTCGTAGTAAGCGGCCATGCGCGGGAACCATTGCGCAATCTCGTAAATGTAATTCTTGTCCTGCGGAAAGAATTCGTAACCTGTGCGACCACCGATGCGCCGCGCGTCGTTGATGTTGTAATTCCAATCGACGGAGAAGACGGTGGATTGTCCCGACGTCAGCGGGCGCGGCAGATCGATGCGCAACATGGTCCTAACCACGGTGTAGGGTAGCGGAGCGCCTTTCGCATCCCGCACCGCGGTGATGCGTTGGCCGCCTTCAAACTCGCGCCTCGCGATCAGGTTGTCAATCGTCGAGAAGGGAACCCGCTCAAAGTTTGGCGCAACCTGCGTGGAGAGATTTTCCGAATCCTTCGCCCAGATATTCTGATCGAGTTGGAGCCAGAGGTAAGAAAGTGGATCGGGCGAGTTGTTGAAGTAGGTAACCGTTTCTGACGCCGTTAGGCGCTGGTTTGTATCATCAAGCGCAACCTTGATGTCGTAATCGGCGCGCTGCTGCCAGTAGTTACGACCCGGCGCGCCGGATGCCGTGCGATACGCATTCGGCGTCGGTAGCAGATCCTCCATCTGCGCGAACTTATCGACGGGGTTGCTTTTTGATTGAGCGACCGCGGGCGCCGGAATCAAAAACACCGCCATCAAACAAGACGCTAGCAGCATGAGTAACTGCCTGCAATACGCGAAGGAGAGCTTCGCTATTAAAAATCGTTCATAGGCGGACACTAGGGAAGACTTGGTCGTGTGCTTCATTGATTGAATTGTTCCTTTCGTCAAGGATTCTAAATCGACAAACTGCTTTTGCAAAACTGCTCAAGACACAGTAATTCGCAGGTTGGGAAGGGCGGTTTACCCCGCTTGCGTTAGTAACACTCAACCGCAGATTGTCAGCCCGGCATGGCCGGGAGTGTTCAGGAAACGAGAAAACACAAATTGAAGCTTGAGCATAACCGCATCAGCGGGGGGAAACGGCTTCCCAACCTGCGAATTTCTATCTCTTGGGTGTCACAAAGAGTAAAGCCCTTTTCAAATCGCGCTGATCAGGAGGTAGATGCCGTAAGCGCCGGCGCTCACCAAGGACCAGAACGCAAATTCCTGGATCCAGACGAAGCGCCGCACGGGATGTGAGGGCGCAACACTCTTCCGTGCAAAGACCATTACCGCATGAACCTTCCACACTCCGAAGATAACAACTAACGCAGCGAGAAGAAGGAATGGCCACATGAATCTGATGTAATAGATTCTCACCAGGAAAAGAAACACCAGTCCGGCCAGCAGCAAGAACAACGCGCCGACTAGCCGACCAGGTACCGTATTTGGCAGTAGCGCTGAAGGTGGAGATAAAGGTGGCCCGACCGCGCTCAAAGCGTCATCGCTACGTTGGTGCCGCGAGTCGTAAGTGCGTCGCGTGGCGGCATTTCTGAGCACTCGGTAAGCTTCGTTGATCGCCTTCATCTCTTCCGGGTCGCCGCCACGGTCGGGATGATGCCGCCTGGCGAGGCGTTTATAGAGGCGCTCGATCTCATCTTGCGACGCAGTTTCCCCCGCGCCCAAAATGGAATAATAATCTTTCTCCACATCAGGGTGGCTCATCCTTAATCTTCCGTTAATTTTTGGCAGAGCGTATCGGAGCCTTAGAGTGTCGGAGTTCCCCGTGTCGGGCTGGAGGCATCATTTCACGGTTTAGATAATGGTCCTGTAATACTCCCACTGCCGCCTCAGCTTCGCCAGGAACGTGACGAAGCGGGCGTCTTGTCGAAGGTTATCCAAATTGGTGTCTCTCTCGAACAACGGGTAGCACGGGAACCCGTCTTCAGCCGCCACCTTCAACCACTTGATCGCCTGCTCAGGTTTATTCATGACCGCATAAGCACAGGCGATGTGATAGGCCGTATGATGGAAGTGACCAAACCCCTTCCCCTTTTCTAGAGCCAACTTAATCTTGTCTTCCGCCATGCGTTCTTGCCCGGCGGAAGCTGCTAATACCGCCTGCAGGCTGGTAAATAGGCCGCGATTGTCCTCTGGGTAATCTCTCAAGAACTGCTCTAGTGTGGCCGATGCCTCCTCTTTCCTCCCCAGATTGAAGAGAGCCCAAACAATCTGGTGCCCGACCAACGCCGGATTGACTTCTCTGGGAACGTTGCGCAAAGCGGTGAGGGCCTGTTCATATTTGCCTTGAAACAGCAATATTTCTCCGATACGAAATCGCGCGAGAGTATTGCTTGGATTGATGGCAACTGCTTTTTCCAATTCCTGAAGCGCTTCGTCAAGAAGCCCAACGTGTCCGTAGACAAGCGCAAGCTGATTTCGCGCCTCATCAAAACTCGGGTTTAAACCCAGGGCACGGCGGTATTCCTGAATGGCCTTGTCGTGCGGGAAATGATTGGACGGCGTCCAGAGGAGGCGGCCACGAGCCAAGTAAGCTTCGGCTAAATCTGGATCCAGGGAAAGTGCTTTCTCGACGGCAACAAAGGCCTTCTCTTCCCACTGTTTCTCATTCGGAGTGAATAAAAACAATCTCCATACACACGCCTGCGCCAACTCCGCGTAGGCCGCGGCGAAGTTTGGCTCTGTAGCGACGGCGCGGTCAAACATCTCAATCGCAGTTTCGTTGTCAGCTTTAGTTTGACGACTGAGGTAAAACCGCCCGCGTAAAAAATAGTCATACGCTGCCGGATCAATGGGGCGCGCCTGTGTCAATCGTATTTGCTCCTGCGGCGTGGGCTTGATCTGAATCGCCTGGGTGACAGCCCTTGCCACCTCGTTCTGAAGCGTCAGGATATCGCGCAAGTCTCGGTTGTAGGTCTCCGACCACAGATGCCGGTCGCTCGGCGCGTGGATTAACTGCACAGTCACTTTCACTCGCTCTCCGAACCGTTGCACTGAGCCTTCGACGATTGCATCTACGTTCAATTCGCGCGCTATTTCCCCAAGTGGCTTGTGTGACCCTTTATACTGCATCACCGAAGTCCGCGAGATCACCCTTAGCGCTCCGACCTTTGCCAAACCTGCAATGAGTGTCTCGGTCATCCCCTCAGCAAAATAGTCCTGCGCTGGATCGCCGGAGAGATTTGCCATCGGCAGCACGGCGAGCGACTTTATTTCTGTTGGCGGTGCTGGGGCCGAACTTTGGCGAAACAATAGCGCGGAAACCAACCCCGCAATGATGAGCATTCCCATCAGCGCAGTGAGGATGAGGATGCGGCTTCGCGTCAACCCGAGGGGAAAGAACCTGGAAGTAATCAGCTCGCGGTTGCCCGTTGTGACTGCCGGCCCGCTACTCGGTGTCGGCTGTTTGTAGCGCTCCACTTCGACCCCAATCGCCAACTCATGCCTCAGGCCCTTCAGATCAACCAGCATCTCCTCCGCCGTTTGATACCGCTCCTTCCGATCTTTGGCCAAAGCTTTTTTCACAATCCCTTCTAACTGGATTGGTATTTCCGGCGCCCACGTCGCCAGCGGCGCCGGCTCTCGCTCGGCTAATGAGATGATCACATCCGTCGGTGTTGGTCCATCAAACGGCCGCTGTCCGGCCACCATCTCATAGAGCACGACACCTAAGCTCCAGATGTCGGTGCGCGTATCAACCGGTAGGCCCCGCGCCTGCTCCGGCGACATATAGGCGACAGTTCCCATTACCATGCCGGGTGAAGTTTTGAGCTCTATCACCTTCGTTTCGCCTTCGCTGTCAAAAAGTTCCGACTTGTTTTCCGTCAGCTTCGCCAGCCCGAAGTCCAAGACCTTCAGGTACCCGTCGCGCCGGAGCATGACGTTCTCCGACTTGATGTCGCGGTGCACGATACCCGCCGCGTGCGCCGCGAAAAGCGCCGAGGCGACCTGGATGGCGGCATCGAGCGCCTCGGCGATTTTCATTCGCCCCTCCGCGATGCGTTCCTTTAGCGTCACCCCCTCGACGTATTCCATCACAATGCAATGGCGGCCTTCTCCAGTCTCAATCACTTCATGGATAGTGCAGACATTCGGGTGCGACAGGGCCGCGACGGCGCGAGCTTCCTGCTTGAACCGGTGCAGGTGTCCCTTGTCTTGAGTGAGAAGCACGGGCAGAAACTTGAGCGCAACTCTGCGCCTCAACCGGGTGTCCTCGGCGAGGTAGACTTCGCCCATCCCGCCCGCGCCGAGAGGAGCCGTGATCTTGTAATGGTTGATCGTCTGCCCGGCCAACATCATCGCGCCCTGCTCCTCAGCCATCGTCTTCGCGGCGACCTCCAGGGCCGGCGACTCGATAAAGTTTTCAGCCTGGTCTTCATATGCGAGCAGCGACTCCACGTCACGGCGCAGCCCTGCGTCGCCCGCGCAGGCTTGGGCGAGGAAGGCAGCGCGTTCCTCCACGCCGCGCTCCAGCGCGGCGTGGTAGAGCTGCTCAACCTGCTGCCATCGCTCAGCCTTCACTGCTGCTCCCTCCGGCCAGTTCCCGTAGCAGCCATACCTTCGCCAGCCGCCAGTCCCGCATCACCGTCTCCTTGGAGACCTTCAGCACCTCAGCCACTTCCTCGATCGACAGTCCCCCGAAGAAACGCATCTCCACCACCTGGCCCTTCCGCCGATCCACCTCGGCCAGCGCGGTCAGCGCCTCGTCCAGCGCGACAAAGTCCGCTTCCCGGCACTCGGTGAACGATGCCGCCTCGTCCAGTGAGACCCGCAGCGCGCCGCCGCCGCGCTTGAGGTACTGCTTGTCGCGGGCGAAGTCGACCAGGATGCGGCGCATCAACAGGGCCGACACGGCGAAGAAGTGTGCGCGGTTCTGCCACTGGACTTCCCTCGAGTTAACGAGCCGCAGGTAAGCTTCATTGACAAGCGCAGTGGTCTGAAGGGTGTGGCCAGGGCGCTCACGGCTCATATAGCGGTGGGCCAGCCGGCGCAACTCATCGTAAACGAGGGGCATCAGCCGGTCGAGGGCCGACTCGTCACCGCCGCCCCACGACACGAGCAGCCCAGTAATTTCGTGCGATGCGGGTCGCAACATCCGAACCATTCCTTCCGGCGCGAGACTAACCCGCGGCGCGGCTGACCGCGTCACCTGGCCGCAGTCTTCCTACTGGGAAAGAACCAAGTAAAAATTTCTTTTGAGAGGCTTTGCAGCTCTTGGCCTCATTTCCCGCCTTAGTAAAATGAGAGGGCGAGGTCACCCGTTGCTCTTACGGACTCGTTGGTCGTTCAGGAGTCCTGTGATGCGCTGATTATAACTAGACAGTGGCACTAGGCCAACGAAGTAAAAGGAGATCAAACATGAAAACGAACGTTCTGAGAAACAAGCTGCCACTGGTAGTCGGCCTAAGCCTCATTCTTTTGGGTGGCACCGCATATGCGGCAGTCATCGTCCTGCTTGCCGTTGGCACCATCCCGCAGTCAGAACTCTTTGACGGTCCGGCCACAGTGACAGTGCGAACACTTACCATGGCGCCTGGGGAGGTGCTCGCCTGGCATTATCACCCCGGGTATGCCTTCAACGTCATAAAACGCGGTGCACTAACCGTGGAGGATGGATGTGGCGGGGAGGAAACGATCAGCGCCGGGCAGGCCTTCGAGGAGTTGGATGGCCGCGTCCATAGAGCCAAGAATCTTGGCACCGAGGAAGTCGAAGTGTACAACACATTCATTGTCCCGGGGGGAAACCCGACGACAGTGAATATTCCAAATAATGAACGCCGATGTGGTCCTCCACGAAGTGTCAGCGAGTGCCAGGACCACGGCTGGCTGAACTTTAGTCATCCGCGGGGCTTCAGCGATCAGGATGACTGTGTTCAGTACGTTAATCACCGGCCACGGATCGTCGTGCCTGTTCCATGACGTTTGGTGGGCTTAACGCGCGGGCCGAGTTCAACTGCGCCTTTGCTGATGCAGTACTACGGCTGCCTCAGGCGACCCGGACGCTGGAGAGGAGGCGTGGGTTGGGGTTTTGAGCCGAGCAGGACTCGAACCTGCGACCCACTGGTTAAAAGCCAGTTGCTCTACCGACTGAGCTATCGGCCCACATCAAACGATTGGATGGCATTCTACCGAACCGAGAGTCCAATGTCCAAAGTCCAACGTCTGAACTTGGAGCTTTGAACTTGGTACTTTGAGCTTTGCATTGCGGGAACATTAAGCATCACTGCTGTCCCAACGTGTCTATAGAGAGTTCAGGGGTAAGTCGCGCTCGCCAATCACAAACGGTCCGGACCACGAGGGCGCGCGGTGTGATGCTTTCTGCTTGAGAGATGACCATCACCCAACCGCTGCCGCGTGCAGTACTGACTTCATAGGACCGTGGCAAGAGGGACGTTGGACATTGGACATTGGACGTTGGAGGTTGGACTTTGGGCGTTGGACTAGTCGGCAAGCCATCTGCCGAGGGCGGAGTCGTGGATAATGATTGTCTGGGAGCGCTCGGGGCCGGTGGATACTAATCCAATCTCCACACCGATTTGTTCCGAGAGAAAACCGACGTAGCGTCGGGCGTTGGCGGGAAGGGAACTCATCTCCGTGGTACCCACCGTTGAAGTCTTCCAGCCCGGCAGCGTTGCATAGATTGGCTCGATACTACGCAGGTCCTGAGAGACGGCGGGCAGCGAATCGCAGACTCGGCCGTCCAGCTTGTAACCAGTGCAGACCTTTATCTCATCAAGAGCGTCGAGCACGTCGAGCTTAGTGAGCGCGACCGAGGTGAAGCCATTGATCTCAGCCGCATAACGTGTGCCAAATGCGTCAAACCAGCCACAGCGACGCGGTCGACCGGTAGAGGCGCCATATTCGCGGCCGCGCTCGCGAATGAGCTGGCCCAGCTCTGCCTCGCCCTCAAGCATCTCGGTTGGGAATGGGCCCTCACCCACGCGCGTCGTGTAAGTGCGCACAATCCCCAGTACGCCCGTGAGCCGATTCGGCGCGAGACCCGTACCGCAAATCGCGCCCCCGACGGTTGTGCTCGAGGAAGTAACGAAAGGGTAAGTCCCGTGATCTACGTCCAGCAGAGTAGCTTGCGCCCCTTCGAGAAGTATCGAGCGGCCTTCAACGGCCGCCACATTCAGATAGTGCGTCGTATCGCCGATGAAGTTGCCGAGTCGTTCTGTCAGTCGCAACATCTCATTGAAGATCTCATCGACCTCGAGTTTCCCACCACCGTAGGCCTGGATGATCCGGTTCGCATCTTCGAGATTTCGCTCGATGCGCGAACGCAAGAGATCGGGAACAAGGGCGTCGGCCGTGCGGATCCCACGTCGACCGGCCTTGTCCTCATAAGCAGGGCCAATGCCGCGCAGGGTAGTGCCAACTTTCTCGTTGCCGAGCCGCTCCTCGCTGGTATGGTCCAAAGCCCGGTGGTATGGGAGTATCAGATGCGCACGTGAACTGATCTTCACTCGCTCAGGTGAGACCTCGATACCCTGCGCCAAAAGCCGATCAGCTTCTTCAAAGAAGGCTTTCGGATCGATCACCATACCATTGCCGAGCACGCAGATTTTGCCTGGATGAACGATCCCCGAAGGAAGCAAGTGCAGCACGAACGACCGATCCCCGACCTGCACTGAGTGACCGGCGTTGTGTCCGCCCTGATAACGGACCACGATATCGAAACGCTCAGCGAGCAGATCGACGATCTTGCCTTTGCCCTCGTCACCCCATTGGGCACCGATCACGACGATAATCTTCGACATAGTTCTATTGATTTCCAATTGCCGATTGCCAATTGTTTTGTTGCAGCACGGCCACTTAATTCTGAACAATGATGCTGGATTAGTCAGAAGAAATTGGCAATCGGCAATTGGCAATTGGAAATCGATAGAAAAATCGATAAATCGAAATGGCTAGCTTGCCTTCCCTAACCGAATCGGCTTGTCTATGAAGTAATAACTGCACGTTCCCCGCACCTCCTCGATGTCCCGTCTTTCAATGGGAAACAGGCGGCACGAGTTTGGTCTGTTCTCGTAAATCCCGCAGATCTTGGAGCCATCTGATTGCTTCTTCAGAAAAGGGCATTTGAAGAGCAGCTCGCAACAAGCCCCACATCGATTGCAGTCACCACGGCGCAGCGCGAGGGCGGCAATCATTTCCTGCTTGCGAAAGTTAGTATTGATTAATCGTCGAATTTTTCCCTGAGCTTGACGCGCACGCAGCTTCGCATCCTCCACTTTGCGTGAGCGCAACCTTTCCGCCAGTCGCTCTTCAACGGAGCGCTGTCTCGCCATTGCCGCCGCACGGATGGATCTCATTCGTAAGTTTTGCTCAGGTGAACGGGCGACAGGTGTGGTTGCAAGACCTATCGTAGGAATAGCAATGACACGCGTCAGGCCTTAAAACGCGAACGGCGCGCAGCTCCGCTGGGGTAACTCCGCGCCGTAACCTGGAAAATCACGCCGTAGCTGCGCCGGTGACGTGTTTGTCAATCATGCGGGAAATGGCCTCCTTGGAAGTTGCGCCGACCACGCGTTCCTCTTCCTTGCCACCCTTGAAAAGAATGAGTGTCGGGATACCTTTAATTCCATAGCGTTGGGATATGGACGGGTTGTCGTCGACATTAAGTTTAACTACTACCGCGGTGCTCGCATATTTCTCCGCCACGGCGTCCACCGTAGGGGCCAGCATTCGGCAAGGCGCACACCAGGCGGCCCAGAAATCTACCAGGACAGGTTTGTCTGATTGCAGCAC
>JBPCMM010000088.1:0-38305 GCA_051002255.1 Pyrinomonadaceae bacterium | reverse complement strand
TCATTTCTCTTCGCTGATCATCAGGGCGTCGCGCGTCTGGTTGCCGCGCGAGAGGGCGATCTGCTTGCCGTCGCGCGAGTAGGCGAAAGTGTGGATGGCGTCGGTTTTGAACTCGGTGATCTGCGCCGGCGCGCCGCCGTCGAGCGGTAGCCGCCATAGGTTCGAGACGCCACCCCGCGTGTCAATGTAGATGAACGCGCGCGAGTCGGGCGACCAGCGGAACAGGCTTCTCGCCGTCACAGGCAGGTCGAACGTCTTGACGGGAGCGAGGTCGTCCAACCTCAGGACGGCGAGCCGTTCGCTATTCGTCTTTGCATCCAAGCCGGCGTAGGCGAGGAGCCTACCGTCGGGCGAGACCTGCACCACGAAAGCTGAGGCGTCGGCCACTTTGGTCGGCGTCCCGCCGTCCACAGAGACTTTCCAGATGCTCGGCTCGTAGAGACTGTAAATCACCCAGCGCCCGTCGGGAGTGAGCGCGAAGGTCTCCACCCCGCCGCCCTCGGTCAACTGCTTCGGGTGTGAGCCGTCGCTTTCCATGCGCCAGACCTGGTCGGTCTTGGATCGCCGCGACACGAAGAAGATGTAGCGTCCGTCGGGTGAGACTAGGGGCGAATTGCCGCCGCGGTCTGTCAAAGGCTTCTGCTCGCCGCCGTCGGCGTTCATCACCCATATGCGGAGGCCGCCGCCCCTGTCGGACGTGAAGACCAGCCGGCCGTCGGGAGTCCAGTCGAGTCCGCCGTTGCCGTCCCGCGCGTTCTGGCGCGAGGCGATGTTGCGTGCGCGCCGCGCGTCGCCTTCGGGCGCGACCCAGATGCTCGCCGTCCCCTCGACCTGCAGGGCGACGAGCGTGCGCGAGTCGGCGGTGAGTGTCAGAATGTTGAAGCCGTAGTTGTGGAGATCGTTCGTAATGCGGCGCACCGCGCCTCCGGGGTAAGAGACCCGCCAAATTTGCCAGTTGTTCTGCTCTACCGCTGCCACGGCCATGCCGCTCCCGTCGCCGAACCACGCGACGCGCCCGACCCTGCTCCAACGCTGCTCTGTAATCACTTTGAACGTCCCGTCAGCAACCGCTATTGCCGCCAACCTCATGTGAGTGCCGCCTTCCTCGCTCCCGTAAGCAAGGGTGACAAGCTTCCCGTCGGGCGACCATGCCAGGCCGGTGTTGCCGCCCGATTCAGGCTCGCTGAACGCCCAGAGCCGACGCTCGTTTGCGCCGTCGGCGTCCACCAGCCACACCTGGTGCTGGTCCGAAGCCGCACCCGGGCGGTAACGTCCAAAAGCGAGCCGCTTGCCGTCCGGTGACAGGGCGACTATCGACTGGAAATCCACCAGCACTTTCTTAGGAGTACTTCCCAGCACCGCCACTTGGAAAAGCGCACCCTGCGGATTCTGCTCGTCCCGCTGGTTGAAGAACACGTATCCGCCGTCGTGCGAGAAGAAGTGTGGGGATAGCGTCTCCGCGTTCAACGGCCCGGCGATCTGCACGCGGCTGTCGGTTGCCAGGTGCTTCGTCCACAGGCTGCGCTGCCCCGCTTCAAGCAGCTCGTATGCGATGTACTTGCCGTCGGGCGAGACGGCGACGCTCTGGAGGTTGCCCTCGGTTGTAACGCGAGAGAACTTTACGCGCTCGAAGCGCGCGGCGGGCGCGGCCCGAAGGGAGTTGCGGTAAATCGCGTATCCTGCGCCCGCCGCAACAACGAGCGCGAGCGCCGCGAGCACGCCTCGCGTGTGCCGCCTGGCGCCCCTGACGATGTACTCTGCACTCGAGACGGTTGGGCGCGGGATGGCGATGACCTCCGTTGTCGAGGGCGACCGTAACAGCGCTGAACGTGACTGCGCCGAACCAGTTGACGTGAGAATGGCGGTCGTTTGCTCGCCTGACGAAGACAGCGCTCGTAGCTGCGGCGTGACCGAGTGCTCGCGCGACTCGGCAAACTGCAGTTCGCGCGTCAGACTGCGCAGGTCATTGAGCATGTCGCGCGCTGTCTGGTATCGATCGTCGCGATTTTTACGTAAGGCTTTCTTGATGATGAGTTCAAGTTCGGCGGGTACATCGTAGTTGAAGCGCGCGATGGCTTCAGGTTGGGCGTGGACGACGCGGTCGATGATCTCGGTCACGCTCGCGCCCTCGAAGGGCAGCCGCCCCGTCGCCATCTCGTAGAGCACGACGCCCAGGGAGAAGATGTCAGTGCGGTGGTCTACGTCTTCGCGCGCGAGCGCCTGCTCCGGCGACATATAGGAGACAGTGCCCATTACCGCGCCGGGGCTCGTCTTCACTCGCGTGGCCGCCTCGCTCGCTGCTTCCGCACCCGCGAGTTTCGCCAGCCCGAAGTCTAAGACCTTCGCCTGCCCGCGCGGCGTGAGGATGACGTTCTGCGGCTTGATATCGCGGTGGGTGACGCCGCGAGCGTGCGCCTCCTCCAAAGCCTCCAAGATCTGCGCGCCGATGTGCGCGACCTCTGCGGGCGTGTGACGACGCGCCACGATGCGTTGAGCGAGCTGCTCTCCCTCTACATACTCCATCGCGATGAAGTGGAAACCGGACGCCTCTCCGATCTCGTAGATGTGCGCAGCGTGCGCCCCGCCGATCTTTGAGGCGGCACGCGCCTCTTGCAGGAAACGGTGAAGGCGTTGATGATCTGCGGCAAATTCGGCGGGCAGAATCTTGAGTGCCACGGGGCGGTCGAGTTGTGTGTCCTGCGCGAGATAAACCTCGCCCATTCCGCCCGCTCCAATCAGAGAGAGGATCTCGTAGCGCCCAAGATGTGTGCCAAGAGTTACAGCCATTACTTGGCATTCCTGATTAAGACGATATCGGAGGCGGCAGTGCCGTGTGAGATAACAAGTTTGTTGTCGCGCGACCAATCAAAAGAAAATATTCGATCGGATTTAAAGTTAGTCAGCTTTTTCGATTCGCCCCCGTCAAGCGGTTGACTCCAAATGTCTGAAATACCGTTCTGACTTGCGACATAAGTAACCGCACGACCGTCAGGCGTCCAACGAATACGTGCCGGAAGATTTGGTTGAACATCGAAGACCTGGACGGGCGAACCGCCTTCAATTGAGATAACGGCTAGCTTGCCAGGTAAGGGCGTATTTAACGCGTAGGCGATCAGCTTACCGTCAGGTGAGATGGCGTTCCATACCATATTTTCACCCAGTCGCACAGGCTCCCCGCCGTTAATCGACACCT
The DNA here is from genome assembly GCA_051002255.1 of Pyrinomonadaceae bacterium. Lineage (GTDB taxonomy): Bacteria > Acidobacteriota > Blastocatellia > Pyrinomonadales > Pyrinomonadaceae > PSRF01. The sequence goes on along the minus strand of JBPCMM010000088.1, from coordinate 35,112 downwards.
TCCAGAGACCGCGCGCTGTTTGATAGATCACCCACTCAGCGGTGGCTTGCGGATAGTTTCCGCGGTCGGTCAAATGTTTTGGATTGCTTCCGTCTATGTCCATCCTCCAAATGCCTCGCCTGCCCATGCGCTCAGAAACAAAGACGACGTAGCGTCCGTCCGCCGAGACCGAGGGGAAGAAATCTACGGTCTCGCCGGTGGTTAGTTGTCTTCTATTATTTCCATCCGCCTCCATGATCCAAATGCCCTCTTTGCCGCCCGCCATCGCGTGATAAACGATTTGGCCGTGAGGTGTCCATGCAACGCCGATAGACCCGTCCTTCCCACTGGATACCGATGTAAGCTGGGTGGCGCGGCTGGCGTCGCCGTTCGGCGCCACCCAGATATTCGCATCTCGATCTGCCTGCACCGTTACCAGAATGCTGGAGTCCGCGTTGAGGCTGATATTTTGGTATTCCTTCAGATCATTTGTAATTTTTCGCGCTTCGCCGCTTGGATAAGAGAGATACCATATTTGCGTGGCTTGAAAGTCTGCCGCTTGCTCGGCTGCGGTCATCAACAGTCCGCTGCCGTCCGCGAGCCATGCCAGCCGCTGGATTTGATACCAACTCTGCGAAGTCAGGGGGCGTTCTGTTCCGCCTTCGACCGGTACTTCAACCACGTTCTGGAATCCACGACCCGTCTCGATACTAAGAGCGATGGATGCGACCTTTTTCCCATCAGGCGACCATGCCGTCCCGCCTTGAAAGAAATTCCCAAAAGAGCCGCTGGCTCCGCGCTGACGTATGGCGATCTTCCGCTCTTGGGTGCCGTCCGCATTAGCAATCATCAGTGCGCTTTCTGCCTCTCCGTTGCGCACAAAGGCAATCTGCCTGCCGTCTGGGGAAAAGCTGATCGGACTGCCTACGTCATCGACCACTCTTCTGGGATTGCCGCCGACAACCGGCATTTTGTACAGCCCACGATTCAGAACGCTTGCGCCTCGAGAAGCGTAGTAAAGAAAATTGCTGTCGGGTGAGATGGTCAGCCCGATGTAAAAAGTATCTTCGGGCGCACGTAGCTGCACGTCAGTTGCCGTGGCAATTTGCCTCAGCCAGAGACTCCGCCGCCCTGCGTCATCAATCACATAAAACACCTGTTTCCCGTCGGGCGAGATCACAGCAGAAGTGGCTTTGCCGTTGGAGGTCAACTTTGTGATCTTCATCGCTTGAAAAGGCGCGGACGTCGTGACTGATCTTTCTAACCACCCAAACTTATAAAGCGCGAAAAGGACTCCGCCTATTGCCAGCAGGAGCGCGATAACGGCAATGCCGACAGCTCTTTTATGACTTTTGATCTCGCTGACAACGTATTCGGCGCTGGAGGTTGAGCGCGCAATTTCCGTCTGCGTTGTGTTGACTGCTAAGTGCTGAGTGCTGTTTATCTTCACCTGTTGTGAGGCGCTTACCGATTCAAGGCTGCTTGATTCCGGCTGAACTGAATACTCCAATTCGGCTTTGTCCTTTAACTCCTGCCGCAGTTCGTCGAGTTCAATCGCTACCTCTTTGATTGACTGGTAACGTTTCTCCGGTTCTTTCGCCAAACACCTGCGCACAATCCTTTGCATCTCGTTAGGCGCATCAGCATTCACGTCTCTAATCTGCGGCGTCGGAGCATGGACGATCATATGCAGAGAGTCCAGCACATCCTTGCCTTCAAACGCCTTCCTTCCGGTCGCCGCTTCGTAGAGGATGCAGCCGAAGGAGAAGATGTCCGAACGGTGATCAATCTCGTTAACACGACCTTGCGCTTGCTCGGGCGACATATAGCCGACTGTGCCCATGATCATGCCCGGTGTGGAGTGCTGCATCAGGATGGCTGTGGCAACTTCGCTTGACCCACTGTCCGAGCCCAGTTGCGGTTCGATGAGTTTCGCCAGCCCGAAATCTAAAATCTTCGCATAGCCGTCGCGCGCGATCATGATGTTATCGGGCTTTAAGTCCCGATGCACAATGCCGGCCGCATGCGCTTTGGCTAACCCTTGCGCCACTTGCGTGAGATATTTAAGGAGTTTGGTTAGTGGGGTCTTCCGGGTATGAATCTCTTCGCGCAAAGTTTCACCGTCGATGAATTCCATCGCGATGAAGTGTGTGCCTTCTGATTCTCCAACTTCATAAATGTGTGCGATGTTCGGGTGACTGAGAGCGGCAGCAGCTCTCGCTTCTTGAACGAAACGTCGCATTCGTTCCCCGTTAGAGAGAACCTCAGTAGGCAATATCTTCAATGCAACAGTGCGGTTTAGCTGTGCGTCCAGCGCCAGATAGACTTCGCCCATGCCGCCGGCGCCAATTTGCGAGCGGATTTCGTAGCGACCAAGGTGGGTGTTCGGGGAAAGAGCCATACCAAAGCTAAAGCGACGGTCTAGGAGAGAGGTTCGCTCTGTTTGCGCGCGAGTATTCCACGCTGCGAAATGACGCTGCGGTTATTTAGCAGGTGATAGAACCAATTCTCTGTCATCAAAATGTCGGGAGAACGTTCAGCGCTTTTGCCATTATCAGACGCGTTTGGAGGGATCCGCAACCGACTCGATCCTGACGGTACATCCCAGTTGCTTCAGGGCTGACTCCAGCTTTGCCGAGCGGGCAACCCGCAGCGCAGAATTGACCTTAACCCGAACCACGGTATCGGCATCAATTACTGTCTCAAGCGTTACATCACAGCTGCCCGGGTGCGTGTTTATTAAGTGGAGGATTGAATCGAACAACCTCTCCTGATCGTCGGTTGCCGGCACTTGGAAAACAACCAGCTCTCGCTTCTTGAGAATGTCGTCGAGACTTTGAACTTGATCAGCTATCACAGTCGGCGGGTTGTCCTCGCTGAGTTCGAGGCGACCTGTAACTAAAACCGGCAATTCGTTCTGCAACATCGCAGAGTATTTTCGATATGTCTCCGGCCATAGCACACATTTGGTTCCGCCCGCTTCGTCCTCAAGGCGAACCAGTGCAAATCTATCCCCTTTTTTAGTAGTGCGCGGTTGCAAGTCGTTGAGGATCCCGCCGATACAAATTCGACTGCCGCTTACCAGTCCCGCAAGTTCAACGGACCTCGCAGCCTTCAGACTCTGTAGCAGCCCAACGTAATCCCCCAATGGATGCCCGGTGATGTAAAAGCCCAGGGCCGCTTTCTCATTCGCAAGCAACTCGGTCTGCGTCCACGGTTTGGGACTGCAGGGCAACTCTTCTGCTGGTCCAGCCTCTTCTGCCACAATGGCAAACAGTCCATTCTGACCTTGGAGGCGCTCACGTTTCGCCCGTAGCGAGCGTGCCAGCGCTGGATCGATGCAGACGTGCAGCGCTGCCCGCCATTCGCGCAGTTCGCGGATTTCAGGTTTGAGTGAATCAAACGCACCGGCGCCTACCAGGCTCTCGAGGGCCCTCTTATTGATTGCGCCCTGTTCGATTCGCTCTGCGAAATCAAAAAATGATTGAAAAGAACCAGTCTTACGAGCCTCAATGATTGCTTTGATAGTCGACTGTCCAAGTCCCTTGATGGCAGCCAGGCCGAACCTTATGGCGCCTGTGAGCGGAGTAAAGCCCGAATAACTCTCGTTGACGTCCGGCGGTAACAGCTGAATACCCTGGGACCGGAGTTCTTTGGAATACTTGAACACCTTTGCGGCGTCTTGAGACTCACTCGACAGGACGGCCGAATAAAAATGCTCCGGGAAATGGGCTTTGAGGTACGCAGTCTGAAAGGCCAGGTAGGCGTAGGCAACGCTGTGACTGCGGTTAAAGCCATAATCCGAAAACTGCGCCATCAGTGAAAATATCTTATCGGCTTTTTCCCGCTTGATCCCTCGTTCCACGGCGCCCTTGATGAACGTCTCTTCGTGGACAGCCATTTCTTCCCGCTTTTTCTTGCCCATGGCCCGTCGCATTAAATCAGCCTCGCTTAACGTGTAACCGGCCAGCCTCTGTGCCAACTGCATAATCTGCTCTTGGTAGACTATGATCCCATAAGTGTTGCTCAGGATTTCCTTCATCTCGGGAATCAGATATCGGACGGTCTTTTTTCCGTGGTGGCGCTGGATAAACTCATCAACCATGCCGCCGTCGAGAGGTCCGGGCCGGTACAGGGCATTCAAGGCCGCCAGATCCTCTACCCCTTTCGGTTTAAGCTTGCGGCAAATCTCCTGCATGCCCGAAGATTCAAATTGAAACACGGCGTCAGTCCGACCCTCTGCGAACACCGCCATCGTTTTTTCGTCATTAAGCGCTAAATCTGCCCAGTTAATCTCCCGACCAAGCATGTGCTTAACCGTAATTAAGCAGTCATTTATAACGGTAAGCGCGGTAAGCGCTAAGAAATCCATCTTAAGCATGCCCGTTTTTTCGAGGTCGGACATAACGTACTGGGTAGTCAGCTCATCCTTACCAGAAACAGCAATAGGAATAAGTTCCTGAAGCGGCACGGGCGAGATAACGACGCCGGCAGCGTGTACGGAAGAGTGGCGGGCACAGCCCTCAAGGCGCTGGGCAATCTCCATTAGTTCTTTAACCTGAGGATTAGTTTCAACCTGCTTCTTCAGTTCCGGAACTTGTTCGAGGGCTTGCGCCAGGCTCACATTTCGGCCGCGAACAGGCGGAGGGATGAGTTTGGCAATCCGGTCAACGTCAGCGTAAGGCATGTCGAGAGCTCTTCCGACGTCCTTAATCGCGGCCCTTGAGGCGAGTGTTCCGAAGGTAATTATCTGGCAAACGGAGTCGCGGCCGTAGAGGTTGGCAACGTGATTGATAACCTCTCCGCGCCCGCGGACACAGAAGTCGATGTCAATATCAGGTAAAGATACTCGCCCGGGGTTCAAGAAACGCTCGAAGATAAGGTTGTACTTGAGGGGATCGATATCGGTAATCTCCAGGCAGTAGGCCACCAAAGAACCTGCAGCTGAGCCGCGGCCGGGGCCCACAGGTATGGAGTGTTCCCGGGCGTATCGAACGAAATCCCAGACCACAAGGAAATATCCCGCGAAGCCCATCTGCTTAATCATGGCTATCTCGCTGGACAGTCGGGTCTGATAATCCGTAATCGGATGCTCCAACTCGTTGCGTGATATCTGTCGATCCCACACCGTCTGGCGGCGGCGTTCGAAGCCCTCCCTGATTACCTTCTCGAAGTATTCATCGATCGAGAGGCCGACGTCAGAATCGGGGATGGGATAATTTGGGAGATAGTTGACGTTCTCCGGGAGTCGGAGGTCGCATCTCTCCGCGATTTCCACGGTCCGCGTTAAAGCATCAGGTAATTCGTCACCAAAGATCCGCCACATCTCCTCGGGCGAGCGAACATAAAAGTTAGGGCTGGGATAGCGGAGACGATTAGTATCTTTGACGGTCTTGCCGGACCCGATACACAATAAAATGTCGTGGGCTCGCGCATCTTCTGGCCTGAGATAGTGCGCATCGTTAGTGGCGACCAGTGGAACGCCCGTGCGCTTCGAGAGTTCAACCAGGGGCTTTCGGATACGATCCTGAGCTTCTAATCCGTGTTCCTGTATTTCGAGGAAATAGTTGCCCTTCCCCAATATCTCTTCAAATTCGATTGCCGCAGCGGCCGCTTCATCGAATTTCTCGCGGGCCAGCATTGCCGAAGGCACTCCTGACATACAAGCCGAGAGCGCAATTAGTCCTTTCCCATGTTCAGCCAGGAGTTCCTTATCGATCCGGGGCTTGTAATAAAAGCCTTCGGTGTAGGCCTTCGAAGTAAGCCGGACAAGGTTTTGGTAGCCTTCCAGATTTTTCGCCAGCAGGATCAGGTGAAAATTCGCTTTCTCGCCTGGCGCACCCGCGGAACGATCGCTGCGACTGCCGCGGGTGATGTAGGTCTCGCAGCCAATTATTGGCTTCACCCCTTGGCCCTTCATGGCGTTGTAGAAAGAGATAGCGCCAAACATGTTTCCATGATCAGTCATGGCGCATGCTGACATACCAAGTTCTTCGGTGCGCTTTGCAAGTGGCTTGATCTGTATCGCGCCGTCCAGGAGGCTGTAGTCAGTATGCAGATGTAGATGAACGAATCTTTGATCCGGCATGATAGGAAACAACATGTTGACTTTTAACCTGGCCAAAAACAGGAATGGAATTATGAATTCCGGATGACCCGGGAGACTATAGCATGCTGACCGCGGACGCTCACGAGTCAACTAACCGATCTCAAACGCCGGCGATGGCGATGCGGGGTTGTTAGCCGCGGATACACGCGGATAAGCGCAGATCAGAACAAGCCAGTATCGAACTATTAGTCCTGATTTAATCATTGTGCGTCTGGTCCGCGCTCCGCGTTAATCCGCGGCTCATTTCTGGCAAGCAATCGGTTTTTCGATCACTCCCACTCAATCGTGCTTGGAGGCTTAGAGCTAATGTCGTAAACAACGCGATTGATGCCCCGGATTTCGGATATTAATCTGGAAGAGATACGTGCCAAAACTTCTTGCGGCAGTCTCGCCCAGTCAGCCGTCATTCCGTCGACGCTCGTGACCGCGCGGATCGCAACCACCCGTTCATAGGTCCGCTCATCACCCATCACTCCTACCGTTGATATTGGAAGAAGGACGGGGAAGGCCTGCCAAACCGAATGATAGAGCTCCGCCAGCCGCAGCTCTTCGTCCAGAATTCTGTCAGCCGCCTGGAGCAGCCTAATCCGCTCTTCAGTCACCTCACCAATGATCCGAACCGCCAGCCCGGGCCCAGGAAAAGGATGACGTGAGAGTATCTCTTCCGGAACCCCCAGTTCCCTGCCGATCAAACGCACTTCATCCTTAAACAGCTCTCGCAGTGGTTCAATCAAGCGCAGCTGCATCTTCTCAGGCAAACCACCGACATTGTGATGGCTCTTAATTACTGCTGACGGTCCTCGAACGGAAACAGACTCGATCACGTCAGGATATAAGGTTCCCTGCACGAGGTAAGCAACTTTCCCCAGACTATTTGCTTCTCGCTCAAAGACATCGATGAAAACTTTGCCAATCCGTTTACGCTTCTCTTCAGGATCGGTCACTCCTTTGAGCGCATCCAGAAAAAGCGGCCCGGCCCGCACTCCGGTAATATTCAAGTTCATTGACTGTTTCAGCAAAGCCAGGGTTGATTCAAACTCGCCTTCGCGCAAGAGACCATTGTCGACGAAAAGGCAGGTCTGTCTTTCCCCGATTGCTCGATGAACTAGGGCCGACGCAACGGTAGAATCGACGCCCCCTGAGAGACCGGAGACTACGTTCTCCACGCCGTCAAGCTGCTCGCGAAGGCGACTGGTTTGCTCTCCAATCACTGCTGCGGGTGACCAATCTCCCCGACACTCACAAATCGAGAAGAGAAAGTTGCGTATTACTTGTGCTCCCAGAGGCGTGTGAGCTACCTCCGGATGAAACTGCACGCCGAATATTCCGCGGCTTGCATCCTCAATGGCATTCATCGCATCGTCTGTAATAGCCGTCACTTGAAATCCAGGGGGCACACTGGTCACGTGATCTCCATGACTCATCCACACATCCATTTCGACGGGAAGCCCAGTGAACAAACGACTGTTGGGATCGGTTACCTTTAGCCGCGCATAGCCAAACTCCCGGCTGGGAGACGACCTCACTTCGCCGCCCATGTCAAAAGCCAGAACTTGCAGTCCGTAACAGATTCCGAGTACGGGGCAATCCACGGTTTCCAGGAGACTTGCCGCCGGCCTAGGTGCTCCTTCCTGGTAAACGGAGGCTGGACTGCCCGAGAGAATGATCCCTCGTGGACGCTGTGCCGAAATCTTTTCGGCTGGAGTACTGAAGGGCAGAATTTCGCAGTAGACTCCGGCCTCGCGAACGCGCCGGGCTATGAGCTGCGTATATTGAGATCCAAAGTCGAGTATGATGACGGTCTCGTGATGATTAGCGCTCGTCAAGAAAGATAACCTCTGATGGTTTTCGTGCGTCTAAGCGAATGGGATTGCGACGAGAAGTCGTGGATTATACTTTTCGGATCAGAATAACTCAAAACCGCTGGGTTGCTAGATACTGGTTCATTTTGAGTCCGAAGTTCAGAGTTCAACCTTTAGGTTGCGCGTTGCAAAGACGCAAGCTAAAGCTTAACTCTAAACTGAACCAGCACCGGTTGCTATTTGTCGTATAGTAGTTAAAGTAGCTTGAAGAGATGCCATCATTTACTTTGCCAAAGGGAATCGTTCTCATCCTGGTCATTGCTTTCTGCTCAGCGTTAGCTATGAATGCTGGTCACGCCCGTGTCGGAACGCAGGTTGCCCTTTCTCAGCCTTTAACAATTAGGTGGCGCTACGACTCGAATCTAACGCTAAATCTTACGCCGGCATTTGATGTGGAACGGATCTACCTTCCTCTCGCTGGAGGAACGATCGTCTCGCTTAGAGCACGGGACGGGCAACTCAACTGGCGGTCAGAAGTGGGTGGAGAACTTTCGGCATCGCCGGTGGCCGACGACCGAGGGGTTTATGTGGCCTCGGAAACAGGACCAGAGGGCGGAACGGCGGAGGCCGGCGTTCGCCGGGCAACCGGCACCGTTCGCGCCCTTGGTCGCGAGGGTGGCGTCACGCAATGGATGCGAACGCTGGCGATGCCACTGCGGGGGACCTTGTCGATCAGTGGAAACAAACTCCTGGCTGGTGGAAGCGATGGGCGATTTCACGCTCTTGACAAAAGCAACGGGGATATTTTGTGGACTCTGCCATACGGCGGGCGTTTCCACTGCCACCCTGTCACGGTTAATGGAAGGGTTTATGCCGGCAATGACGACGGAAATCTGCTCGCCATCGACGAGGCCAGCGGGAAGTTGTTATGGCGCTATCGCACTAAGGGATCGGTTCATGGCCCAGTAGCGGTTGCGAATGACACGGTCTATTTTGGATCTGGGGATGGATACCTATACGCGGTCGGTTCGGTGGATGGCCGCTTGCTCTGGCGCAAACGCACCGGCGCGGGAGTGGAAGCAGTCGCCCTGGTTGATAACGCACTCCTGGCGGCGTCTTTAGATAACTTTGTCTATCTATTTTCGCTAAATGGCCGGCGGGTGTGGAAACGACGACTCCCGGGAAGGATATCCGCGCAGCCGCTTACAGCTGAAGACGGGGCGTTATTTACTCCGCTTTCCAGTCCCGCGGGAGTTGTACTTGGGTTGCGAGATGGACGGCAGGTTAATTCCCTTCCTACGGGTGAGGAGATAACGACCTCTGCTTCGCCGATAGCTGTGGGTGACGCGGTCCTCTTAACAACCGAGCATGGCTTCCTTGCGTTCGCGCAGCCAAAGGAAAGCCCAAAGACGATTACATCTGCTCCGCTTCAATTTTGACCTCGCTGAGCTCAGGACGCTTCCGGAAAACGCCGACCACGCGCGAAAGCAGTCCATGCAAAATGTAGGACACTACCAGCACGAGTAGGACGTGGCGGGAGTACAAGAAGAGGAGCATTCCCACAGCCACCGCGAGGATTATTGTTCGCATGCTGCGGCTGCGAGTCCCAACTGTCTTAAAGCTCGAGAACCGAAGGGTGCTGACCATCAGCAGGCTGAGCAGTCCCACCAGCGCCATGAGAAGCAACGAATAGATTTTCGCCCTTTCTGGTCCATAGTGCAGCAGCGGAAGAGGGTTGAAATGAATTATTGCGGCGATCAGTCCGCCGGCAACAGGGATTGGCAGGCCAACAAAACTCTTCTTATCGACTTTTTTGGTGCCCTCGGCCAGAATGCGTGGACGGGTCGCCTGCACGTTAAAACGGGCCAGGCGAAAAGCGCCACACATCAAGTACATGAATGAGAGAAACCAGGCGAGCTGGTGTAAGTCGCTTCCTTCTTTCAGACTTGCGCCAAAACCCCACACATACGCCAAGACCGCAGGGGCGAGACCAAAGGTTACAACGTCAGCAATTGAATCGAGCTGGACTCCGATCTCCGTTGTTGTTTTGGTCATGCGCGCAATACGACCATCGAGCATGTCAAAAAGAACTGCCCAGCCGATTGCCTTCGCTGCGTTATCAAGATAGGTAGAAGCGTGGATGAGGTCCTGTTCTCCGCCGCCGATAAACTGAAACCCTCGAACCGCCGCCATCACGGCATAGAAACCCATACCAATATTCGCCGCCGTGAAAACCGAGGGAATGAGGTACACTCCCTTCCTTAGGCCGCGCCGTTCCGGATTTTTTACTTGGTGATCAGGATGCAAGGGTAGTCGCTCCTATCCTTTTAGCCGGCCGATAACCGTGGTTCCACCCTTTACGCGCATCCCCGGCGCGACTAAAACCTCGACGCTTTCCGGCACTATGACATCGGTGCGCGAGCTGAATTTTATCAAACCAAACCGTTCTCCCAGAGCCACCACCTCTCCCTCGTGTTTCCAGCAGATGATGCGCCGCGCCAGGATACCGGCAATCTGTTTGCAGACGATCGTAATCCTGATTCCCTTAATGGTGAGCGCGTTCTGCTCGTTCACCAGGCTGGCCTTCTCATCCGTGGCCATTAGAAACTTTCCTTTGGTGTACGAGACATCAGTTATCTTGCCGGCAATCGGCGAACGATTAATGTGCACATCCAAAGGCGAGAGGAAAATACTAATCAGCGTTGATGAGTCGTCGCGGCCTGGCGACAGCTGGCTCACTCGGGTCACTCTTCCGTCGGCCGGAGCAACTATGACATTGGGATCGTCCGGCGGATCACGTTTTGGATCGCGGAAAAAGTAAGCCATGAAGGCGGTCAGCAGCACGAAAGGAATGGCAACATACCAATAACCTACAGCCAACAGGATTATCGACAACAGGGCGGGGGCCAGAATATACAAAAATCCTTCTCGAGCGATTCTCACACCTTTTATTCGATCCCCCACCCCAAGCGGGCTGCCCGCTTGGGAACCCGGTCTTCTGAATCTTTGATTGAAAGCTCCTTCTACACAAAAGGGGACGCGTTTGTACTTTCCACGTCCCCTAACATCTCGAACCTGGAGAAGGTCGCTTCTCCGTGATTTAATGGCCCACGCTGTTATTCTTCTGGTATTGCAAGATAATCGAATACATCTGGTCTTTGAGAGCCAGCTTTTTCTTTTTCAGGGTAATCTCTTCCAGTTGTTCTTCATCGCTGGGGTAGGCCAGAGCTGAGAGTTCACTGAGTCGCTGTTCGTATCGAGTGTGTTCTCTTGCTAATTCACGAAACTCAGGGTCCCGAGTCATCAGCTCTTCCTTTAGGCTATCCGTCGTTACAGTGTCCATTGGCGTGCATGTCTCCTTTCAGACGATGAACTTGTGGAATGCTTAGGTGGGTTGACGGGTTCACAGAAACCACCATGAAATGTTCAGGCACGAAAAAATGGTAGCCCAATTACGCACGCGAATCAAGCATTCTGCTTTAGTTGAGCACTCATAATTAGCCCATCTTCCAGAGGAGCCGAGTAGTAGTTCGGACGACGCCCGACACCCCGAAACCCACACTTTTCATATAGTGCCTGTGCGAAGGAGTTTCCAGCCCGAACCTCCAGGAAGGCCGCTACCGCGTCCAGGCGCTGCCCTTCACCCAGAATATGCGTCAATAGGGCACTTCCAATGCCGCGCCGACGATATTCCACTCGCACGGCGACATTATTGATGTGAAGTTCATTAGCTGCCAGACGGGCGACGATATACCCGGCAATCTGATCGGTCTTGATCTGTTCCAGTGGCCGGGCGACCCGCGCGACTAGCATTAACCTTTGATTACAGCCTTGTAGCTCGGCATAGTAGGCTGCCCATCCCCAAGGGCTCAGGCCCGAGTGCTCCTCAATTTCCACGACTTCGAGCAGGTCATGCTCGGTCATGATAGAGATGTAAACAGCCTCCGAAGGGTCGGAAGACGCGGGACCTGCTAAGGGCATTTCAACTCTGCATCCGAAGGACGAACATATATCGCGCTCAGCGAAAGAGCATCACACACCTCGTTGCTGTCGTATTTTTGTAGGGCCAGGGCGGCGACATGTGGAGTGAGATTCCCCTGCGCGGGCGCCAGTGTCCAACCTTGAGACAACTTTGTTTCCCGAGGGCTCTCACCATCGAAGTCAATGCCCTTCTCTTGAGCATATGACTCCAGGGTATCTCGATAAAGATGTGCTGCTGGCCCGGACCATTTAAGAGTTTTAAGCGAACCGTATTTATCGAATACCCTTGAAGGTGACAGATGGGCCGGCTCGTCGAGCGGAATCACGCTTCCGTCTGGTGATACGGAAAGCAACTGTATAAACACTTCTCCTCGGCCGGCCGGCAAAAGGGCTACCGTGGCATTCGATGATCCCGCAGCGTGAGCCACGGCATGGAGCGTTGGTATTCCCACACAAGAGATTCGGAGAGTTGCAGCCAGCGCTTTCACGGTCGCCAGGCCTATTCTCAAGCCGGTAAAACTTCCCGGCCCCGAAGCTGCGGCTAAAAGGTCAACGTTCCTTAGCGAAACGCCGGCTTGATCCAGACACTCGTTAATATCTTTCAAGAGGCTATTGGAGTGAGAAACGGTGGGATCGCCAATGCGTGTAGCGAGCACCGCATCTCCACGCGCGAGGCAAACGCTGCCGCCAAGAGTTGCTGTGTCAATACTTAGAATCAGGGGCAGGTGCTTCAATTATCCTCAACTAACCGAACTACATAAGCAGTCAGAACTCTTTGCTCAAAGGAGCTCTTCGATAGAGAAACTATCCAGCCATATGGATCCAAAGATAGGGCACGGAGATGTCGTGCAGTTCTTGCGTTGAACCGTGAGAGTGATCGCGTCGGTTTGGGGTTCGGTTTTAAAATCAAAACTCATTACCTGCCAATCCGTGGACTTTTGCGCCAAGGCCGGCGACTCGGCTAAACGCTTTCTGGAGCCTGCTGAGTCGCTAACGACAGCGAGCGGCAATCCACCTGTAACAATTTCCTGGGTTCGAGCGGCAAAGTTGATTCGATAACGGGTGGAAGACTTCACCAGAATCACCTGTGAGAGTAAAGGCGTCTCGGGATTAGAGTCTCCCAAAAACTCAACCAACAAACTCTTTGACCCGCTCTCACGCAGGCTGGAATCCGCCGCCAGCTTTACGCTCGGAGAACCTCGGAACAGGCGCCAGCCAAAACCAAATTCGTCAAAACTCAGCGGCCCTTCAAACCCACCGTCGTAAATCGCGGTCACTCCTCCGGACGCGGCGGTTTTATTCTTACCCCAAATATGAAATGCTTCTTTGAAAGCGTTAGCGGAAATAAGGTGCCTCATCAGATCGTTCCGCTTCTGATCGGAAACCGCGCCGGCTAGAGCGAATTGTTCAACAGCTTCCCTTCCCTTACCCTGCCTAGCCAGAAACTCGGCAAAGGCTACACGGACTTGGCTGGTGGTAATCTGCGCATAAGCTTCCGCGAGCTGCAGATCACCTTTTGAGATTCCCCACGCGAGATCGATCAAGGTTGGAATATATTCGGGATTGCTGTCGGCCGCATTGCGCAAATCCGCGAACGCTTCGCCGAAGCGGCCCTGCCGCAACAGGAAGTTTCCCCGTTGCCAACGAGGTAGCGCGTAATAGGGAGCGAGGCGAACCGACTCATTGAAAGCGAGCGATGCGCCCGAAGCATCTTCCAATTGATCTCTCAGAGTTGCCAGTTGCAACCACAGAGCGTCGTCGCGTGGCCTTAAGCTGAGTGCCAGCTCCAGCTCCGCGGCGGCCTGTGGCAATTGCTTCAGCCTGTACAACACCGCGGCTTTGATTCTATGGCTCTCCGGATCGGAGGGCGATAGCGAGACGGCCCTCCCCGCTATTTCCAGATTTCCAGTAATCGATGCGTATCTTCCCAGAAGCCGTGAAAAGCCTACCTTCGCGGCAATCCAAAAAACGAAAACAAAAACCAGGGCCAGGGCCGGCAAAAGCACGAGCCGCGGGGCCCTCTTCGAAAAGTGATGAAGATAGTTCTGCATTTGGATTTCGGATTAAGTTTGACGCAAAAGAAACGTGCCTGCCAGTTGGGCAAGCACATTTCTTAGAGTGCGATGAAAACGACTTCAGGCGGCTATCTAGCTCGAAGGAGTCGAAGGGCTGGGATTAGGGCGAATTGGATCATTGCTTTGAGCTGCTAAAACCGCTGCTAGAGCACCCACGCCCACTGCTGCCAGAGTGGCCGCGATAGCGCCAAAACCAAGCCCACTTCCACCCGTAGTCTTAGTTTGGACACCAGAGATTGCGTTTGACGCGGCGTTTTGATTCACAGTTGTCTGCCCGTTTACAAAACAGACATCGACGACGCCGCCTTTCTCTTTATCATTCTTGGCAGCTGTTCCTTGCTCAGTAACAATCTCACCCTCGGTCTTCTTCTTACTGCGGAGAATTGCGCAACCACGAATCAAGGTGACTTTCGTATTACCATTTTGATCGTAATCGAGTCTGACTAGTGTGTTGGGTGCAAGCTCGAGAATTCCGCCGTTAATGTTAATTTCAGCTGTCTGGTCTGCACCCGTCTCAATGGTTGCTCCAGTAACGATGGATGCCCCCGAAGCGGCGCTTAGGCCATTTACGAGAATGGGCTGATTGCCCCTGGTAGACGACAGCCTGGCGATAAATTGAGGCCCTTGCGCGAAGGCAATCTGCAGGGAAACCTGGGCGACGGCAAACATTACTAATATTGCGATAGCTCTAGAAGCGGTTAGCAGTTTGAGTCTCATCTCAATTATTCCTTCTTCTGGAGAACAAGTGTCAAACTTTGTATTATAAGCACCCAGGCTGGCGCGCAGTTTACAGCGGTGGCTCACACACGTCAATGCTTTTTCCAGTGACACGTGAGGCAAACGAGCATTTTCTGGGGCCCACTACTCGTCCCGGAACTTCACTTTTTTAGAAACCTCTGAAAGAAGGCGTCGGCCAGTTTGGGCTCAAGCGTCTTCAAGATGTTGTACTCCTCCAGGGCGCCCTTTCGATCTTTGAGGCCCACGTAAGCTACAGCCAGATTAAAGTGGGCCTCCCCGTAGTTAGGCCGGAGTCGGACGGCGGCCTTAAACGAAGCTGCCGCATCCGCATACCGTTGAGTTCTGAAATAGACCGTACCCAGATTGTTATGAGTTTCCGGGCTATCAGGTTTTAGTACCAGAGCTCGCTTGTAAGCTTCGATGGCTGGTTCGAATTGCTCGGCCTTGTAGAGCGCCGAGCCAAGGCTGTTGTAGGCCTCAACATAGTCACCCTTCAAACTTACTGCCTGTTGCAGTGAGCTAGCCGCCTCTTTGAATTGCCCGCGGCTGTAAGCGGTAGTTCCGAGATTATAATGAGCTTCAGGAAAGTCAGGCTTGCTTTGGATTGCCTTCTTGAGAACTTCCGCCGCTTCCGGATAACGACGCAGTTTGTTGAGCACTGATCCGAGGTTGTTAAGAGCCTTCGCATAATCCGGTTTTAACCGAATGGCTTCCTGGTAGGCCGGAATTGCTTTAAGGAAGTATTCGTTCATCTGGGCCGGCTCCGTTTCACCGAGTTTCACAAAGGCATAGCCAAGATTATTATGTGATACCGCATTGTCGGACTTCAGACGAATGGCCTGCTGTAATTCCTCGATTGCTTCGCGGTGTTGTCCCAACGTTATCAGCAGGCTTCCAAGATTCGTCCGCGCTTCCGCATAGTCCGGTCTTAACCGGATAGCCTGTCTGTAAGCACTTGTCGCTTCGGGATATTTGCCTAACATGTAGTAAGCATTGCCAAGGTTGTAGCGCGCATCCGCGTAGTCTGGTTTAGCCGTGGAGGCCTTGAGAAAATTTTCCAGCGCTCGCGGATATTGTTCAGTAGCGTAATAAACCGCGCCCAGGTTGTTAAGAGCTTCTGCGTCATCCGGTTTGAGTCGCACAGCATTCGTAAAGGAATCTATTGCGTCCTGATATCGACCCGCCTTGTAAAAACTTGCCCCCAGGTTGTTATGGGCCACGGCATCGTCAGGTTTAAGACGAACTGCTTTAAGCAAGGCGTCAATCGACTGCGGTAGTTTCCCCAGCTTGTCGTACGCAAAACCGAGGTTGCTGAATGCCGCGGCGTCGTCTGGTTGCAGCCGAACGGCCTGCTCGTAGGCACTGGCGGCTTCCGCAAAGCGGCCCAGGCTGAGATAAGTATCGCCGAGAGCGTTTTGCGCTGCTCCCCAGCCAGGCTTGCGCCGAGCCGCTTGCAGAAATGCCTCTAGCGCATCTTCATACTTCTCCTGTGCACTGTAGGCGATGCCCAGGTTGAAGAAAGCATCGGGGTCATCCGGTTTTAGAGTCAGGGCCTTCTTAAAAGCTTCTGCGGCTTCATTGTTCTTGCCGATGCTGAAATATGCGGCCCCCAGATTGTTAAAGATAAAGGGATCTTTCGGCGTGTGTTTAAGCGCATTCTGATAAGCCTCTATAGCCTGCGCATATTGTCCCACGTCGTAATAGGTGTTGCCCTGATTCTTGAATGCCTCTCCCTTATCGTCTTCTGAAACCCGCGCCGAAGTCTCAATCTCGCCTGGTCGAGGGCGTGGTCGGCGACGATCGGCAGGATTGGCCCTGGCGATCTCAACCGGCCTAACCACTGGCCTCGCTTGCCGTTTGACGATGAGCATTGCTGCTCCGCCCACTACATCGCGCATTCTTTGCGGG
This sequence comes from Pyrinomonadaceae bacterium, assembly GCA_051002255.1. Taxonomy (GTDB): domain Bacteria; phylum Acidobacteriota; class Blastocatellia; order Pyrinomonadales; family Pyrinomonadaceae; genus PSRF01. Next base: position 18,520 of record JBPCMM010000088.1, on the reverse strand, counting down.
CGCTTAAAGACGATCGCCGCTCCGCCCATGATGTCCTGCCCGCGGAATGCGCTGGCACCTCCGGCCAGGTCCTGAAGCAGGAAAACGCCTGCCGATGTGGCGATGACCCAATGGAAAACCAGGACAACCACCAGTATTGCAGCGGCTGCACGACGGCTTCGAAGCTCTTCAGGCATCATTCCTTTCAGTAGTGCCATAATTTGAGCGGCCCTTACCTCAAGCAAAGGGAGCGTTAGAGACGATCCACGAAATCACACGAAGGGCACTAACAAAATTTCGTGACGGTTCGTGTGATTTCGTGGATCCCTTTACTCGGTCGAAATTGCTTAAACAGCATGAAACTGGGGTTTGCGTCACAGTGCACAGAGCACAAAGGAGAAATGAAATTAGGGTATGACCTTCCTCTCGAATGTAACCTCGTCCTTCACATCCGTGGTCGCGATCACTATCAGGGTGATGAATATCAGGGCATTAACTATCATGTGTAAACCAAAATCGAAGAGGCTGTGGACGCCCACGCCCACAATCCCCAGCGCTGCTCCGAAGCTTGTTGCCCGCCGAAACCGACTTGGCGATCGGAGACTGGTCCATGTGCGTTTGAAAAGGACGGAGCAAAACCAGATTCCAAGCGCCGCGCCGATGATTCCGCCACTAGCCAAGAGCTCCAGGTAGTCATTGTGGGCCTCCTGGGGCACCAGCGTCCCCGAGGCATCGTGGTAAACGGGAATCGCCACCCAGTAGCCTCCCATTCCCACTCCGGCGATGGGATGCGCTTTCGCCATGTCCCAGGTTGCCTGCCAGATCTCCTTCCTGCTTGCCGCGGCGGGATCGCGTTCTCCGCGCCCCGGCTCGAACCTGCTTACCAGCCGTTCACCGCCCATCCAAAGCGTACCGCCAACCACGCCCAAAAGGAGTAGCACCAGAAAGAAGACTCGGACGGGCAACAGCCTTACGATCCGGGATGCTTTAAGATCCCCGCTCTTTGAATTCACCGGCGGAACAACGAGTGGAAATAGCAGCACCCCGGCGATTACCTGGGCCAGCATTGCCAGCAAACCTCCACGTGAGTTCGACAAAACGAGCGCGGTCCAAATCGGTAGTAGCGAAGCGACGTAGATGAGCGCTCTTTCCCGGCGAACGCCCCCTCCTACAATCGTGCCCAACGTTAATCCAAAGCCCATCTCCATTAAGAACGCAAAATGATTCTGATTTATGAACTGGCCGTAACCCTGGCCTGGCTGGATGAGGGGCAAAACAAAACCAGCGCTATGCTGGGTCGTCTGTCGCATCATTCCGAAGAGCGCACTGGCTACGGCGACACCAATGATTACGTGGATCACGAGGCTGAGACGGCGCTCTGTGGAGGTGTAGCGAAAAAGGAGTGCGGCGGCCAGCGTTAGGGCGAGAAGTTGGAGCGCGAAAAACCGGGTCCCATATGGATCGGCACTAATGGCATTCCATGAAGAGTGAGGGATACCTGGGGTAGCTTGGGCACCAACAGGAATTGTCTGTAAGAAAGCGAATACAGTGGAAAGAACTAAGGGGATCAGCAGCGCCCGGCCGCCCAGGCTCGACGAACTGCTCACCATACTCTCGATTAGCGCAATCAAAGTGAGAGCGACAACGGCGCAGACAAAGAACGCTTTCCACCAGGCCTCGGCCGTCCCGTACGGAACGGACGTGAAAGCGATTAAAACCAGCAGCGATACAAATATTGCTTTCGCGGCAATGTCAGCGAAACCACCAACTCGATGTTCTACCGGCGCCGCAAGCCTACCTGCTGTGTTTACATAGTCCATCAACCTATAAGCTCCAGGTTCGAGTCTGATTGTGAAATCTTGTCAATACCACGGACATTCAGCTTCAGGTCACCAACTCAAGGTCTGTACTCCCTTGAAGGAAAAGTGCCAGACTTGAGCCTGGTTCAACGGTTGAGTCGCTGCTCACGTTGAAGCGGGGACAGGGTCCACCTTCCTGACTGTGAGATTGCCCACGAGACTTTTTTAACATCAGGAATTGGTCTTCACACAGCCGCTACCGCGAGGTAATACTTACCCGTTCCGTGCATCGAGCGGGATCGCAGCAGCAAGCCGCAGTCTATATGAAAGCCACTTAAATTAGGCCGCCTGAGACATCGCATTGGAACTTTGTGCTGGTGTATGAGTTACGAGAGATGCTAAAAAAAAGTACAATGTCCACGCCTTAAAGTGGGAACTCGCGCTGCACATTTAATCAAGCCCGCTGCAGAACTATGAAACAAGTAATCCAGTCTTTCAAAACCGGCAACCCAAGAGTTCTCGATGTTCCTGTTCCCAAGCTTATCGATAAAGGCATTCTGATGGTGCCCAGAGCCAGTCTTGTATCGGCGGGCACCGAACGCATGGTCATCGACTTTGCCGCAAAGAGCCTCTGGCAAAAAGCACGGTCGCGTCCAGACCTTGTTAAGCAAATTATCGACAAAGCCAAGCGTGATGGCATACTAACAACTCTTGATACTGTACAGAATCGTTTGGACAAACCACTAACACTAGGATACTCGTGTGCTGGACCTGTGATTGACGTTAGTAGTGGGGTCTCTGAATTCAAAATCGACGATCGAGTTGCGTGTGCTGGTGGCGGCTATGCTGCCCACGCAGAAGTCGTAACAGTACCGAAGAACCTGGTCATTAAACTGCCGGAAAACGTTGACTATGAATCGGCTGCATTCGTTACTCTTGGCGCCATCGCTCTTCAAGGCCTTCGTCTGGCAGAAACAAAACTCGGCGAAGTAGTAGGAGTTATCGGTCTTGGTTTGTTGGGCCAGCTCACCGTGCAGATGCTTAAGGCAGCAGGTTGTATTGTCATTGGCATGGATATTCAGCCGCAACGCGCTGAACTGGCCCGGCGATTGGGCGCTGATGCAGTGGCAACAGTTGCCGATCAGTTCTCTGCCATCTGCCATCAACTCTCTGCCGGCCACGGCGCGGACGCGATCCTGATTACAGCAGACGCGACGAGCAACGAACCGGTGGAATCCGCGGGCGAAGCCGCACGTGAGAAAGGAATCATCGTCGCCGTCGGGTCGGTCGGTTTAACGATCCCGCGCAAGGTTTACTACGAAAAAGAGCTCGATTTCCGCATCTCCCGATCGTATGGTCCAGGGCGGTACGATTCCAACTACGAGGAGAAAGGGAATGATTACCCTTATGCTCATGTACGTTGGACGGAACAGCGAAACATGGAGGCTTTCGGCCAACTATTGGCCGAGGGTAAGATCAATGTCCAGGCTCTAATCACACACCGTTTTTCCATCGATGATGCACCACAAGCGTATGATTTGATCACCGGCAAGTCCCGCGAACCCTTCCTGGGTGTAATTTTGACTTATTCGGGAAATCCGGATCTCAGCCACAAGGTCACCCTAAAATCCAAAAACAGACAGCTGAGCCAGACTACTGCAAGCACAAAGATGGACCAGGTTACGCTGGGGGTAATCGGTGGAGGGAATTTTACTAATGGCATGCTCCTGCCCTCGCTCAAAAATGTCCAGAAGGTATCCCTGGTAGGCATCGCCAGTCGCAACGGGGTCAGTGCTCAGTCCACCGCAGAACGTTTTGAGTTCGATTATTGCACCACCAGCGGCGAAGACATAATTGACGACGCGGCTATCAATACCGTTGCCATCGTAACCCGTCACCATCTCCACGCAGCCCAGGTCATTGCCGCATTGAAGGCGCGAAAGCATGTATTCGTAGAAAAGCCCCTTTGCCTGTACCAGGACGAACTAGACGCTATCATTTCAATCTATGAAACCGTCAACCCCATCAACAGAAGCGATGAGGTCGTCTCTGGCGTGCGATCTCCGTCTTTAACAGTAGGCTTCAACCGGCGCTTTGCACCATTCATAGTTGAATTGAAGCAGCATCTCGAGCGCGTGAACGAACCTTTAATGCTGCACTATCGTGTAAATGCCGGCTATGTTCCGCCCGATCATTGGACGCAGGACCCTGCTCAAGGTGGCGGTAGACTGCTGGGCGAGGGTTGTCATTTTATAGACTTGTTGATTTATCTGTCAGGCACGAAGCCATTGAGAGTAACAGCACGCGCGCTACCCAACAGTGGACGTTATTCCCAGGACAATCTATTAATTATCCTGGAGTTTACCGACGGCTCGCTGGGAACCGTTTCTTATCTGGCGAACGGCAACAAAGCTCAAGGCAAAGAGTACTTGGAAGTATTCGGAGGAGGACTGTCAGCCGAATTGGACGATTACCGAACTTTGACGATTCGCAGTGGAGATAAGAGCATTAAGAGAACTGCTCGACTTCGCCCCGATAAGGGCCATCAGGCCGAGTGGCAATGCTGGATTGATCATTTAACGAGACAGGGACCCGCGCCAATGTCTTTTGAAGAAATCGTGCTGTCGACGGAAGCAACGCTAGCGGCCCACCTCAGTCTTCAGAAAAGCGAGTCTGTAACTTTGGGCGACAGGACGTGACGGTAATCGGGCAAATATTTTTGGGAAAGTTCAAACTAAAGATCTCCGACAAGGTCAGTTGGTACTCCCGTTAGTCTGACTTCACTCATTATTTGTTCTCATTTACCTAGTCCATCAACCCAAGCTCTTCCCGGCACCGACCCTCCTCGCTAATCCGCCAGTATCCACAGTCTCCTCGGCGACGGCTGTCAGAATTCTCTCACCTGCTTCTGAGAGTTGGCCTCGGAATAACTTGCTCAGATAGTTCATGTCGACAAGCAACGGATCGTTTTCAAACTCTCGATAGAGATTCATCCAGCCCCACTGTCCATTCGCGGTGGCTAAAGGCAACCGCAGACACCAGAATGATCCAGAGTCAACTACCTCTTCCGCAGAGGCCGTGTGGCTCCACGACCAGAAGATGCGACCGTTGCGCAATTCCAGGCCGCGTTGGGCCTGCTGTTTGTCGATGGCCCTTACGGCTCGCTCGTTTACTTCGCCACCCGCGGGATGCCCAATCTGCATGCAGGCATAAGCAAACTCGCCGGATTCCAGCAGATACGATATGGCGTCAAACAACTCCTTCAAGTCATTGGCTTTGGTAAGCGCCCGACTCGCGCGCCGAACGCGGATGTTGTTGGCAACTCTGATCCGCCGGTCGCCAACGGTGCGTTTCACACCGGCCTTTAACTCATCCACCTCGTGATAACGAAGGTTGCCCACGGCGATTATCACGACGACGACAACAACAAAGAGAACAAAGCCTGTCGAGCGGGTTCCCGTTTGAGTGAAGAGCATTGCCAGCAAACCAAATGTGGCACACACTGCATATAACACCAGAACAACCTGACGCTGCGACCAGCCACGCGCAAGCAGCATGTGATGAATATGTTCGTTGTCTCCTTCAAATAACGGTTTACCACTTACCAGACGGCGCCCCATCGTTACTGCCATGTCAACAACGGGGAGCCCGAAGGCGAGCGCCGGAATCGTTACCGCGACGGCCGTAGTCGCCTTCTGTGCTCCCAATACTGATAGTGCTGCCAGCGTAAAGCCTACGAAGAGAGCTCCTGAATCGCCCAAAAAGATCGACGCTGGATTGAAGTTATAGCGAAGAAATCCGGCCAGGGCTCCACAGAGGACAATTGTGACCACTATCATCAATGGGACTTCCCGACTGAAAGACACCACCAGAATCACCAGTGAGGAAAACAGCGCTGCCCCTGTGGCCAGGCCATCCATTCCGTCAATTAGATTGAAGGCACTCGCGATTCCCACCACCCAGAACACTGTGATTATAAAAGAGATTGTGGATGAAAGCTCAACGGATCCCACGAATGGTATAGACAGAGCTTCGATGCGCCCTCCCATCGCATAAAACAACGCCGCGATGAGACCAAGCGCGGAAAACTTCACACCGGCATTTGTACCGCGTAAGTCATCGTAGATGCCGAGAAACAGGACCAGCGTGGCCGGAATCAACGCCACAAATATCTGCGGCCTGTATTGCCGCAACGACTGCGTGAGCAGATTGTCCACCAGAGGCAGCATGGACAGGGCAATCATGCAAGACAAGTAAAGCGCGACTCCACCCAGACGCGGCACCGCCCTGCTGTGGGTCTTCCTGCCGGCGAGAGGGAGATCAAGCAGCTTGAATCTTTCGCAGAGGCGGCGAATGAGCGGAGTTAGAATGAGTGATGAAAAGGTTGCGATTAGAAAGAGAGCGAAATAAGTGTTCAAGGGGCGAAACCTCCGCTAGCTTACAGAAAAGAGTGTTGCGTGCCGGGTGCCAGATGCCAGCTAAGCCAGGAGGCAGGAGCAGACGGCAGGAGGCAGAAAGCCCAAGGCTTAGGACCGAAATAACTGGAGACTAGGGAATGCAGTTCTTTTCCTGCCTCCTGCCGTCTGCTCCTGCCTCCTGACTTACCCGGCACCCGTCTTCTGATTCGAGGAGCTGAATCATCCGCGGCAGTAGTGCATCCTTTGCAAACTTGCTCGCCAGTTCAGAACAATTCCCTTTTTCAAGAGATTTCTTCTGTTCAGCCGCTTTCAGGATGTGGGCCACAACCCGATCAACCTCACCGTGGCGCGCTGAGTACATGGCAAAGCCTTCGGTAGCTTGGGCGGCGATGTCGGTGACGTAGCTTTCTGGCGGCCCAATGTACAGGAACGGAGTGCCTACCGACAGGATGTTATAGACCTTGCACGGATGAACGATTCCGGAAAACCCATCACCCATCACCACTGTGTGGAGATCGGCGGCTGACAGCGAACCCCCCAGTTCTTTGAGGGGCTGATAGGGAAGACTCGAGATTCTGTTCAACTTATGTTCTGCTGCGAATGCTTTAACCCTCGCTTGTTCGGTGCCTCCGCCTACAAAACAGAACGCAATTTCGCTTCTCTCGGACAAACGCAGAGCTGCTTCGAGAAGCGTGTTAAGGGGATGACATGGGCTATGATTCCCCGCATACATCACGACAAAATTCTGACTTAGATTGTGGCGCTCCCGGAAAGCCCGCCTACCCGCTTCGTCAAAACAGACCGCGTCGCCATGGGCCCAAGGCGGCAAGACCGTAATCCGCTCGCCGGAAGTTCCGTGTTTCAAAATGCGTTCCTTCATGAAGCGATCGAGCACGATAACGCAGGTCGCGTGTCGCAGGCTGTAGCGCAGGACGCTCTTGAGGATCTTTCCGGCCAAAGAGTTTTCCTTCAGCCAACCGGCGGCAATCGCTTCGTCCGGGTTAAGGTCCATAACCCAAAAGACGAAGCGACCTCCCTTTATTCGAACAAAGAGTGAGCCAAGCAGCGAGATCAGCGGAGGCGAAGTCAAGGCCACGACTACGTCAAACTGCGGTAGCAGAAGCAGTCGCAACGAACAGTTGATCAGGAAGCTGGCGAAGTTTACAGCTCTGCGCCACTTGGAGTGCTTTCCCAGCGCGAATGAGGGAATACGGATAATAGTAATTCCCTGCCACCTTTCACGTCGCACAAAGCGAGTGGCTGGATCATCGTAACCACGGTCGCCGGCAATGACCGTGACCTGGTGCCCTTTCTCAGCCAATCCTACTGCCAAGTGTGTCAACAGCTGGGCCGTCGCCACGACGTCAGGATAAAAACACTGGTTGAGAAGGAGCACCTTCATGAGGCTAACGCCTGGTAGGCTGTCTTTAAAGTTCCAATAACCTGAGTATGGAATCAACTAGCGCCGGAGGCGCGGCAGAAGGTAGCAGCGGGGTCCCCAGCGGGGCATCCCCGCTGGGGTGCTAGTTAGGGGCAAGCGCTTTGCGCGCCGCCCCTGGATCGACCCGAATAAGATGACCGCGCCCTGAAAGAAGCGCTCAGAATCTCCGAGAACCTGATCATGTCCTCAACTCACCTAAAGTTCGAGTGGCAAGCCGGGTATCTTGGTCTCACTGTCAGTCCTTCCCAAATCGAACGAGTGAAGAACTACGTCCTGAATCAGGAGGAGCACCATCGCCGCCAAACTTTTCAGCAGGAGTATCTCGAGATGCTCGAACTAAGCGCGATTGAATACGCCGAGCGCTATATGTGGTAACGCTTGTTGCGCCCTTTCAGGGCGAAGCCAGTTCGTTAGTTCGTGATCCAGGGGCGGCGCCAAAGCGCGTGCCCCTGACTAGCACCCCAGCGGGGATGCCCCGCTGGGGACCCCGCTGCTACCTTCTGCCGCGCCTCCGGCGCTAGTTGAGTAGTTCCTCTTGAGCGGCTCGTTACTGGCTAGGTCGTGCGTTTTGGCGCATCCCTGGCCCGCCTAAAATTCGCGGATGGAAATAAGCGACGGTTCTTTCCAGCCCAGCGCGTAATTGAATGGTGGGCGCCCAGGCGAGCAATGTCTGCGCCCGGGTGATGTCAGGTTTGCGCTGCCTTGGATCATCTTCAGGCAGTGGCAAGTGGACAAGCTCTGATTTTGATTTGCAAACATCCATCACTTCCGACGCCAGTTGCTTAATAGTGAACTCCACTGGATTACCCAGATTCACGGGTTCATGTAAGCCGTCAGTGTTCATCAATTTGATCAGGGCCTGGACCAGGTCATCGACGTAACAAAACGACCGCGTCTGATCTCCTGCTCCATATAACGTTAACGGTTGCCCCCGCAGAGCTTGCACGACAAAGTTTGAAACGACGCGACCGTCGTTCTCCAGCATTCGCGGTCCATAGGTGTTGAAGATCCGCGCAATGCGTATGTCAACGTGATTTTGCCGGTGGTAATCCATCATCAACGTCTCGGCAATCCGTTTGCCCTCGTCGTAGCATGACCTCGTGCCAATCGGATTCACATTGCCCCAATACTCTTCCGGTTGCGGGTGGACCAGGGGATCGCCATAAACTTCAGACGTTGACGCTTGCAGAATACGAGCACGAACACGCTTGGCCAGGCCCAGCATGTTGATCATGCCCATGACGCTGGTTTTTACCGTCTTCACAGGGTTGTACTGATAGTGAACAGGCGACGCGGGACAGGCCAGGTTGTAGATCTGATCGACCTCGAGCAGTATCGGCTCTATCACGTCATGCCTGACAAGTTCAAAGCGCGGATTCTCGATCAGATGAAAAATGTTCTCGCGACGCCCAGTAAAAAAGTTGTCCAGGCAGATTACATCGTGGTCATCGTCGATCAGTCGCTCGCACAAGTGCGAGCCAATAAAACCTGCACCACCGGTTATAAGGATTCTCATGATTCTGTCTCGGAAGTACTGAGTGCTGAGTACTGAGTGCTGAGTACTGAGTGTTAGTTGAATAGGAATCGTCAGCTACTTGCTGGCGGATCCAAGTATTTCTTTCTTTCGTCGCCGGTCTACCGCTGCTCGCAAACCGCCGATAATCTTTCCGACCCCGATTGCTTGCGTCATCATTGACTCAAAGGACTGTTTCTCCAGATACCCAACATCGAAAGCAATGTAGAGCTGCGTTCGCAACTCAGCGCACGAACCCTTCGAGATTGAGAGGAAAGGGTTGAACTCGGCAAGACTTCCCCTCTCGAACCCTTCGGCCATGTTCGACATGCACGAAACGGCAGCGCGCCGCACTTGATCCTTGAGGCCATAATCCTTGGCAAAGCTTCCTTCATTGGTAACCCTATAAATCCTAGCCGTGAGCTTGCGCGCCTTTTGCCACGCAATCAACTCTTCGAACTTCTCAATTTTCTTCTTCATGAGGTTTCTCCTTATGGTGAGGTTAAAGGGTCTTCTTAGCACTCAGTACTCAGCACTCAGTACTCAGCACTCAGCACTCAGCACTTTACCACGCATTCGCTATCCGCCGGACCGCCTGATTCCCGATATACAATACATCCATGCGAGTCTCTAGGAAGCAGTCAATTGCGTGACGCGGGGTGCAGACAATCGGCTCATTTTCATTGAAGGAAGTATTTAAGACCACCGGGACTCCCGTCAGCTTATGGAAGTCTGAGATGAGCCGATAGTAGAGCGGATTCAACTCGTATGAAACCGTCTGCAACCGACCCGAGCCGTCCACATGCGTTACCGCCGGGATCTCCGGGCGACGCTCCGGCCTGATTTGATAAACCATCAACATCGTGGGTGCAGGGTGGCTCTGCTCAAAGTATTCGTCAGTGTGCTCTTCCAAAATTGAGGGAGCAAACGGTCGGAAAGGCTCGCGCTTCTTGATGCGGTCGTTTAGTATATCTTTCATCTGAGCGCGGCGGGGATCGACCACAATGGAGCGATTGCCCAACGCCCGCGGCCCAAATTCCATGCGACCTTGAAACCAGCCGACCACCAGTCCGTCAGCAATATCCCGGGCCGCACGCTTTGTTAGATCTTCATCTGCACAGTTCTCGAATGTGAGGTCACTCCGCTCTAATTCAGCTCTTATATCGGCGTTCGTAAACTCTGGTCCAGTGTAAGCGACCTCAATCGCGGGTCCGCGCTTGTGATTCAAGATGCCGTTGTAGATCTGATAACAAACTCCCAGCGCGGTGCCGCTATCACCCGCTGCTGGCTGCACAAAGACACGCCGGAAGGGAGTGTTGAGCAATATCTTGCCATTCATTACGGAGTTGTAGGCCACGCCACCGGACAGTCCCAAATCCGTGAGTTTGGTTTGCTGGTGCAAGTGCCGCAGCATGTGAAAACCGACTTCTTCCAGACGGAGCTGCAAGCTGGAGGCTATGTCGTGCTCGCGTTGGGTTAGCTGCGCTCCGGGTTTACGTGCCGGGCCAAAAGTTTGCGCAAACTGATCCGAAAATATTCGGCCGATTACGGGCGAGCCATCGTCCCAGGTCATATCCACGCCTTCGGAATGATGACGAAAGTAATCGAGATTCAAACGAAAACGCCCACCTTTGTCGGTTCGAATGATGTCGCGAAACTCTTCCATGTAGCGTGGCTTGCCATAGGGCGCGAGACCCATCACCTTTCCTTCGTCGCCATAATGCGGGAAACCGAGGAATTGCGTGGTAGCCGTGTAAACGATACCGGCAGAATGAGGATACTCAACCTGGCCCAGCACCTCAATCGAGTTCCCTTCTCCCTGCGCCCACATGGTAGAAATGAAATCGCCGAAGCCATCGATGGAAAGCAAAGCCGCGCGCTCAAATGGAGACACGTAGAACGAACTTGCCAAATGCGCGCGATGATGTTCGATGTTATGAAATTGCGCGCGCAACGCGTTCCTGGAGACACCCAAAGCTTTTGCCAGATCGTCCCTTAAGTCATGCACCTTGGCCGCATTTCCCAGCCGATCCGCGACCTGGCGAATGAATTTCGGATTGCGGATTTCGGGGCCGAATTTCGGATTGCGGATTTCGAATTTCGAATTTCCTTTTGCTGAGAGAACAGATCTCTCTTCTGCACCAATGTCGCTGCTAACGATAAGCGCAGCCGCGGGGTCGCCTTCCGCTTGGCGTGCAGCTAAATCCGAATTCCGAAATTCGAAATCCGAAATTCCCCGGACCGCCCTCTTGGCAGCAAACAGAACTTTCTTATGCAGATGTGCCGAGGGATCTCTCGAGATCCCAATATGCTCGAGGTCTTCAACCCTGATGCCCGCAACGTTGAGGCAATAGCGAACGGACTCCGTCGGAAAGCCGGCGCAATGCTTGAAACGATTGAACCGTTCCTCCTCCACGGCGGCAATCAGCTCGGCGTCTTTGATGATTGCCGCTGCCGCATCACCGTGGTACGCGTTTATGCCGAGGATGTACACTTGAATTTTACCCTATTTCAAATCTAACCTTCGAAGAGCATTATGCTTAAGTCCCCCTATCAGAGGACGAAATAACTTTCGAACAACCCGACGGGAAAACACCTCTGGGGCATGTCGGATCAACACCAATATATCTCGCAGGGAGCGTTCCCACTCTCTTCCTTCCTTACAGCGAGACCATACTTGACTCACCAACCGCTCGCCCCAAATCCGGCGCCAATTGCTCATACCAGCCTGATATGCCTCCTCCCAATCCGGGTTGCCACGCACGTAGCCCTTTTGTTCACGCAGAATGGAAACACAAGCTTTTAACATCTGTGCGTTGTTGCCGGTCTTATTTGTATCGTGCCGGCGGTATTCTGCGACGATTTCGTCGTAACCAAAGATGGGAAACTTCCTGGCGATGCGAAGGTAAAGATCATAGTCTTCGGCGCCTCCGAAAAGGGAAACAAAGCCTGTTTCAGTCTCAAAGATGTCGCGCCGGAACATTGCTGTGGACGGTGTATAGACACAGTTATAGAGCAGAAACTGCCGGTAAGGATCCTTTTCGATCCCGACGAACGAGTGTGTCGAGCGTGCAGTGCCATCGGCGGCAATGTCTCGATGACAACCGAACACGAATGCGCATTCAGGATGATCAAGCAACTGCTTCATGCCGACTCGCAGAGCGTTAGGCAGGAGCCGATCATCGCTATCAAGAAAAACCAGATAGCTACCCGAGCTAACCCGTACACCGTTGTTGCGTGCTGCGGCAACGCCCTGGTTTTGCTGGCGCACAGCAACGACTTTCGGATAGCGCGCAGCAACATCCCATGTGTGATCTGTTGAGCCATCGTCTACGACAATGACCTCAAAGTGCTGATAGTCTTGTTGTAGTGCGCTTTCAATCGCCGCACCCAGAAATCTTGCCTGGTTGTAGCAAGGAATAATTATTGATACCAGTTTGTCGGGAGCAATGCTAAAGCGCTCTCGAGGCTCCACGTCGATGGTTACTTGCGCATCGGTCATCTTCAATTTTAGATTTTTGATTGCTGACAGTATCACCGTGTCTCGTTGCGCAGGTTGGGCAACGATCCACGAAATCACACGAAGTAACTCGAAATCGGGCTCTTGTTTCGCGCGGTTTCGTGTGGTTTCGTGGATCGTCTTTTATTTTTCAGCACCATGCTAGAAGCCCTTTAGCTTTTTCCTCGGGCCCTGCTCTCAAATTCGAAATCCGCAATTCGAAATCCGCACTTCTTACCCCAAATGCCTCTTGGTCCATTCGTTCAGTACGTAGAGGCTCCATGGTCGAGCCCAACTTGTGTGCCCGCTCAAATAGTTATACCAGACGCCTACAGTCGACTCTTGATTAATGTCTAGATCGGGTGACAATTCGGCTAGTCCCTTCGCAACTCTCTTCTTTAATGGACCTCGCAACCAAATAGCCCACGGAAATGTGAACCCGCGCTTTGGCTGGTAAACCACTTCTGGCGGCAGCAGATCCTCGAGAGCGCCAACCAGCAGGCCCTTCGGAGTTCCGTTGTGTCGTTTCAATTTCTCTGGAAGTGCAGTGACGAACTCGACCAGCAGGTGATCCAGGAACGGAACACGAACCTCGAGCGAGTGGGCCATACTCATCGAATCGGTGTCCCGTAGTAGCGTGCTCACCAAATAAGACCTTGTCTCCATCCATGAAACGGCCGTAAAGGAATCTCGGTGATCGGCCTGCTGGGCATTCTCCGCAAGCCAATTCCACCAGGGAAGATCACGACGCCCAGTCTTGTCTCCCTTCATCAACTCGGCGACTTGCCGTGGAGTGAAAAGCGCTCGAGCGAAGAAATAAGGATGTGGCAGCGATTCTGGGGCGTCCCAGAGCGCAGCCAACTTACGCGTCGCATCAGCTCGCACCGTCCCTTCGCCCGCGCCAGATAGCGCCGCAGCCATGGCCGATCGCCAACCTTTCGGCACGCGGCTTCCCAGGGCGGAAATCTTTTGATACTGCAGCGTCCTGCGAAACGTACTGTAACCACCGAAAACTTCGTCACCGCCTAGCCCTGAAAGTGCCACCTTTAAGCCCGCTTGTCTCGCTCCCCAGGAGACGAAATACGTGTTGATACCGTCGATGCTAGGCTGGTCGAGGGCACCCACCGCTTCGTCCAGTCGCGCAAGCAGATCGTCGCCACTCAATAACAGCTCCTGGTGAGTAGTGCCAAACTTCTCCGCCGTCCGGCGGGCAATTGCCGCTTCGCTAAATTCAGCTTCGGGAAACGCAACCGTGAAAGTGTGGACTCCAGCGACTTCTCGACTCGCGAGGGCCGCGAGTGAGGTTGAGTCGATACCACTGCTCAAAAACACGCCGACGGGCACATCCGCAGTTAGGTGCTGGCGAACGCTCTCTTCCAGTAACTTCCGAACCTGATGAGAGGCACTTCCTTTGCCGGAGCCATTCATTTGGCCATTGCCGTCGGCGTCAAACCATCGCCGTGTCCCCGCTTCGCCGTGTCTCCCCTTCTCCCCATCCCCGCGTCTCCCCGTCTCCCCATCACTCCGCCCTTGCTCGGCGATATTCCAATAACTTTCCGGAGTAGCTGCCGCGGTTTGAGCGGCTAGAGGGACCGTCATTCTGTGGCCCGGTGGGAGAGAAAACACTCCATCGATCAGCGTCATTGGTTCACACACTGAACCGAACAGCAGGTAGCTCTCGAGCGCCGCTTGCGAAAGCTTTCTTGGAATCGCACCCGATGCCAGCAGCGTCCGCACTTCTGACGCAAAAAGCAGACGCTCTTGGTCCTGGTAATAGTAAAGCGGCTTGATGCCCAGACGGTCGCGCGCAAGAAACAGTCTGCCCCTCAACTCTCCGTCGCTTCCCTCTTGCGAGGTTCGCCGGTCGTATACAGCGAAAGCGAACATCCCGCGCAGATGATCGACGCACTCGGGCCCCCATTCTTCATAGGCGTGGGCGAGAACTTCGGAGTCGGAGCGAGTTCGAAAGCTGTGGCCGCGGTCCGCTAGTTTTTCTCGCAATTCTTGAAAGTTGTAGATCTCGCCATTGAGCACAACACCTACCGAGCCATCTTCATTGAAGATCGGCTGATGGCCTCCCTCGAGATCGATGATGCTCAGGCGTCGCATACCAAGAGCAAGTGGGCCGCCGCTCAGGTAGCCTTGGTCATCTGGCCCACGATGGATCATCGTCGGCGTCATCCGCTGAACCAACGCAGCCGCGTCGCCAGAGTTACTCAGATCGATTGCGCCGCAAATACCACACATAATGCTTACTGTGCCGTCTCTAAAGTGCCTATAACAAGTACAACTCAACTAGCGCCGGAGGCGCCGTAATGGCCAAGAGTACAACTCAACTAGCGCCGAAAGGCGCGGCAGAAGGTAGCCAGGGGCAAGCGCTTGGCGCGCCGCCCCTGGATCACGTCCCTGGACACGACCGCGCCCTGAAAGGGCGCCCAGAAATCTCCGTGAACCTGATTTACCGTCATGCCAAGAGTACAACTCAACTAGCGCCGGAGGCGCGGCAGAAGGTAGCAGCGAAGTCCCAGCGGGGCATCCTCGCTGGGGTGCTAGTCAGGGGCAAGCGCTTGGCGCGCCGCCCCTGGATCACGTTCCTGGACACGACCGCGCCCTGAAAGGGCGCCCTGAATCTCCGTGAACCTGATATAGTTCATCGCGCTCTGAATAACTAAATCCTCACGGAGGTTACCTCATGCCCTCAACTCACCTGAGCCTTCACTATCACCTTGTTTTCAGCACCAAGAACCGCTTACCAATGATTACTAGAGACTGGCGTGCCAATCTTCATTCCTATCTAGGCGGCATCGTGAAAGGAATCAAGGGTGTGCCCTAGGCCATTGGAGGCATTGAAGACCATGTCCACCTTCTTGTCGGTCTATGTGCAACTCATCGATTGGACTACGTGCTTCGGGACATCAAGGCGGACTCGTCGTCATGGGTTCACGAGGTCGTAGGAAGAAAGAAGTTCGAGTGGCAAACCGGCTATCTGGGTGTCACAGTGAGTCCTTCTCAGATCGAGCGCGTGAAAAACTACGTCTTGAATCAGGAGGAACACCATCGGAAACAGACATTTCAAGAAGAATACCTTGAGATATTGAAACTGAGCGCGATTGAATATGACGGGCGCTATGTTTGGTGACACTTGAGGCGCCCTTTCAGGCCGGGTCGTTCGGGGGAGCGTGATCCAGGGGCGGCGCGCTAAGCCGCTTGCCCCTGACTAGCACCCCAGCGGGGATGCCCCGCTGGGACCCCGCTGCTACCTTCTGCCGCGCTTCCAGCGCTGCTTGAGTCCGCACATCGTAGAACAGCCTCAGTACTTATTTATCCCGCAAGTCGTGATCGATCAGATAAAGCGACAACATCAACTCTGCCAACATCCGCTGAAAGGCGTAATAGAATCCAGCCCAACCGTCCAAAAGTCCTCCCCGAATGATCAAGCAGTAAATGAGGATCGCAGGTGGAGCCACTACGCGCCAGCACCTTACGCGATCAGTCCAACCTAAACTGCCCGCATCAGAGGAAAGCAGCTTCCTTGCCTCAAGTTGCGTGTATCGCGACTGGGCCTGAAGCCAACGACTAAGTGGTTTTCGATCGTCGTGGAGAACAGGCGATTGGAACTTTTCGATTCTGCCGCCGATTATCAGCTTGTGGGTGTGCCCATCCTGTGTGTAGGAGGCGTCGGTACGCCGATAGAGCACTGTCACCGGCGGGTAGACCCCGCTTCTCAATCGCTTGCCGTTGATGCAATAGATGAAGTTTGCACGATAGCCGCTGACATCCAAAGTCGGTTCTAAGGTCTCAATCTCTGTTATGAAGTCATCTGGCAGCACGTAATCTGAATCAAGCGCCAGAACCCACTCCGCACTAATGCTGGTTTCTTCCAGTCCAAAGCTCCACTGCCTCCCGTGCGAATCAAACTTTCTCTGGTAGACGCGTACCTGCGGGAAGCTGGAAACAATTCTCAACGTGTCGTCATCGCTGAAACTATCCACGACAACGATATCGCGAGCCCAGCGCAGTTGCTCCAGCGTCCGCCTAATGTTCGGGGCTTCGTTATAAGTCAGTACCAAAGGTGTTACTTGTATCAAGGCAGTGTGAACAGATCTTTGCGACTCAGGTTTCCGACTATTTCACGCGACATGATGGGTTTTCATTTCCGGAAAGCAAGAAGCAGCGATCCTTAAAAAACAACGACGTGCAGGCCGGCAGGATCACGCCTGGCGAATAACCGTAGAAATCGATTCTCGCAAAATCATTGCTTCGAAAAAGATCAATGATTGGATATTCACCTTCTCTCCCCCACAATGCGTCCGAATTATCTAGAACGATAACGCCGTTAGCCTTATAAAACTCAAGGGCCTTGCTTGCACACTCGTATCGTTCAAGTCCATCAATCACTATCACATCGAAAGTCTCACCGACAATTGAATCAACCGCTGACAACTGAGATTCAACTAGGATAAGTGAAACGTTTCCAGGAACCTGTTTCTCCAAAGAGCGATGCCAAGCCTTATCCGACTCAAAGGAGACTACACGCTTTGCTCTTTCCCCCCACCATATAGTTGACTGGCCCGCGCCAAACTCAAGGACAGACCGATCTCTAAATTCTTTGTGCGATAAGAACTCGATAGCAGGATAGGTGTACCAGGGGAGAGCCGCCCCGCCTCGGTCCAAGGCTCTCGATTTGAGTGAACTCAAGAAGTGTCCGCTGTGATAGCTAAATGCTAGCGGAGTGAGAATTGCCGTACTCAACGCCCTGATGTGGCGGAACAACCTTGGGGGCACTACTCTTCGTGCCAACCTCGCGATTCGGTGAACAAACACGTCTTTCGGCCTTTCCTATCGGCTACTCACCTTAGGTAGACGATTAGGCTTACCTCTTGCGCGCGTGACAAATCATGTTCATCCAGAGTAATGGCGCACGACCGTAGAAGCTAAATTGGGGCTCGTTAAAACCGTGCATTTGCACCAACGCTGACAATGTCTTCACACTGAAGAACTTAATGTGACCGCCATCTTCCAGCACGCAGAAGTGCGAATCCATTTTGCCGGTGAGACTCAAGGCAAGGTTCTTAAGGTAACCATGGTACGGCGTTCCGATGAGAATCTGACCACGCTCTTTCAGGAGTGGAGTTGCAGCTTCAAGTAAATCTGCAGGCCGGTAAAGGTGTTCGATAACGTCACTGGAAATCACCAAATCAAAATCTCTCAGTCCGGTATTCTCACTTAGAAAGGAGTTGATTAAGGAACGAAGAAACTGCGGTTTCGAATAACTCTCCTGAGCTATCTCGATTCCACTCTCCGAAGCATCAACGCCAGTTACCTCGTATCCGAGTGCAGCCAAACGGCCCGCAAGATAGCCGTTCCCACACCCGAGATCACAGATCCGTCTCACGTTCTCAAGACGTGTAACCAAAGTAAGAAACTTTTTAACCAGCTCGAAGCCAGTTTCGCCGTTGCCAGGCCCAGAAGATCTCCATGTGAATTCCTTGTATGTATCTGTAGACATTTGATCCTTTGGAGGTACGGCGACTCATCGATGCTTTCACACCGATGATTCGTTACTACACTGGTTGCGAAGAAAGGAGCAAAAAAGAGAAAAGGGCACCGCACAGTCAGTTCTTAGCCGCCAGAACTGTTCGGTATGCATCGCAGAGCCTTCCGGCAATTACCGGCCACGCAAAGTTAAGCGCAAGATTCCGTCCTGCCTCTCCCCGTTTCTGTCGCTCTCTTGCTGAACCCATTGCTTCGGCCAATGCGGCTTCGAGTGAGTCTCTGCGAACCGCTGCTACCCATCCCGCGCCCGCAATCTCGACGTCCGGCGCGAGATTGACGTGCGGACTGATCAACACTGGCACTCCGTAGGCCAGC
>JBPCMM010000087.1:0-6558 GCA_051002255.1 Pyrinomonadaceae bacterium | reverse complement strand
GATCACGAGATTCAAGAATGATGCGATCGTCGTCGCGGGTTTCAATGCGACAGTGAGCGCGCAGAGAGATCGCGAAATTAACCGTGGCAGCTCCGGGATGAAAAAGATAGAGTGGCCAGATGTCGATCGTGCCTCCAGCGAGATCGACCCGTGTGGGGGCAGAAGACTCAATAATCAAATTAGTAGGGAACGCATCCTTTCAAGTTATGTCTATCTTGCTTTGTCCTTGGTGCTTTGTTCTTCGTGTTTCTTAAACAACGGCAGCTTCAGACCACAAAGTACAAAGCTCAAAGTACTAAGTTCAAAATACTAAGTACTAAGTACTACGTTCAAAGCTCCAAGAACCGAAAACTTTTAGTCGCCGTCCGCCTCGCCTCGCTTGTTTGCTCGTTTTTTCTGTTCGTCCCGACGGGTTTGCGTGAAGGGAATGTGTTCCTGAAATTCCTGCTTCAAGTCATGCAGTTTCTCCTGGGCCACGTGTTCAAGCTCTTGCAAGCGTTCCGGATTAACCTCTTCGACCTTCTTCGATAACCAAAAACGCTCGGCAAGATAAAAACCAATGATCCCCAGAACAACTATCACCAGCAGGACTTTGCCCAGCCTTTGAAAATCGCCGATTAACCCGATGACGGCGCCGCTAAAGAAATAACCCGCACCACTGAGCAGGAAAACCCAGAGAAAACAGCTCGACAGCGAAAGCACCAGGAAGCGAAGATACGGCATGCGTCCCACGCCGTAGAAAATACAGGTCGCCCAGCGGAGTCCGTAAATGTACTTTGAAAGGAAGATCGAGAGCGGGCCAAACTTGGTCGTCAGTCGCTCCATACGGGGGCTGGCGCTGCGGTAGAAACGCAGATCGCTAACGCTTTTGCGGAAGCCGCGACCAGTAGCGTAGGCGATATTATCGCTCGCGAGGCCACCCAGAGTTCCCCAAAAAAGAACCCGGGCGAAACTGTATTCTCCGAAGAAATGACTATGCGCGAGTACACCAGCCAGCAAAAGAGTAATGTCTCCCTCGATCATGACCAGGATAAGAACTGCGTAGAGGCCGTATTGACCGATGAGCTCGTAAAAAAAATCGGGATGCATATTGAAAAAATGTGCAGTAGGCAATGAGCAGTTAACGACTACCGATACCGCATAATGTTAACTGTTCCCAGCTTACTAAGTTGCCTCTTCCTCTTGCGGGGGCTTTACGACCAGGACCGGGCACGAAGCGTGACGCACAACAGCTTCGGCGGTGGAGCCAAAAAGTATTCGTCCCAGTCCGGTTCGTCCATGCGACGAGATAACTACCAGATCGACTTCGCGTTCTTTTGCTACTCGCACGATCTCCGACGCCGCTTCTCCGTGCACAATCAACTCCTCGACCTCGAGGCCGGCACATTCGTCACAATCAGCCAGTCTGGGCAGCTCGCGCTCGGCCGAATCCTCGAGCTGCTCCGTAATATCGGCAATGGGCAGAGGCTCGGTCATCCCCGAATAGCCGACAGTCGGAACCATCGTCTCTATGACATGCAAGCAGATAATCGACGAACCAAATGTTCGCGCCAGGGACGTAGCATATGGAAGCGCATAATTACCGCATTCGCTAAAATCCGTCGGCAGTAATATTGACCGAATTTGCATGATGACATTTTAGATTTTAGATTTTTGATTCGCGATTTTTGATTGCTTTGTTTACTCATGATCCTTTCAGGCCAAAGTCAAGTTAGGTTCCAGTCAAATCGCAAATCAAAAATCTAAAATCCCTAAAATCCCCCGGCGCGGCGTTATTCTACACGCACCGTCACTCGTTTGACAGCCCCAGAACCCTCGACTATGCTTCGTTTAGTTTTACTGCTAACCAATCGCGCGAAAGATTTTCATAAATGACTAGTGCCTCCGGATCAGAACCACGCTTCATCGGCATCGACCTCTCACGCCCTGTGCTACGAGCCGCGATAGTGAACAACAATGGTCAAATCGAGGAGCGTCGGGAAATAAGAATCGAAGCGAATCAGCTCCTTAATCAGGTGGCCGAGGTGGTCACCGAACTGCGCGGCATTAGTTCCAATATTGAAGCGGTTGGCATTGCCCTCCCCGGGTTAGTGAACCGGCAGACTGACCGCGTTGTCGCCTCGCGCGACCTCCCGCTAACGGTTCGCGAAGATCTGCACGCCGAGTTCAACAAGGTCACGGGAGCAAGAGTGGAGATTGAAAACGACGCCAATGCTGCGGCTTACGGTGAATACAAGGTGGGCGCGGGGCGAGGCAGCCGCGATATGTTTTACATCACCATCGGCGATGGAATCGGAGGCGCCATCATCCTGGACGGCAAACTTTGGACCGGCGCCTCAGGCTTCGCGGGTGAATTTGGCCACATCACAATCGACGCAGAAGGCATCGAGTGTGATTGCGGCAATACGGGATGTCTTGAGACTCTCGCTTCCGGACCCAGCATCGTGCGCCGTGCAAACGACCGGCTCTACCGTGATGGAACTTCATCGCTCTCTAAGCTGGCCATCAACAAAAATTTCACCGCCGATGATGTTGCGCATGAAGCCAAAAACGGCGACGACTTTTCCCTGATGATGATTGAGCGAACAGGTAAATATATTGGAACGGGTATCGCCAACGTGCTAAACCTGCTGAACATCGAACGCGTCGTACTCGGTGGGGGCGTGATGGATGCGGGTGAGCTGATTCTGAACCCCATCATCCAGGAAGCCAAGCGTCGCGCCTTTCAGCCATGCTTTGAGGCTACTCAGATCCTCGCCGCAAAGCTGGGTGTTGACGCTGCCTCAATTGGAGTAGCAATGCTTGCGCGCGACGCCGCCGCTTAGTTAGCCGCACGGTGCCGGTCCCCAGCCCACAAAACCAAAAGCCAACCAGACAGTATTGCCGCGATCGGAAATCTTCACATTCGAGGCGGTGAGCTCATAATGTTCTTGATGAGCGCCGCGACAAAGGACCAGCAGCGGCCAATTGGACGACGTTACGCTTGGCTAATTAGGTTGATAACCTCAGCTTGAAAAACTCTACCCATCTGGTAAAGTACACCCACTTTGCAAGCCGACAGTTTAAGTCACGGGGTTTTTGTGGATCGCTGTATCCTCGGGTGGTCCTCTGGGCTGCGATGTAGTCTGCCGTGAAATCGTTTTCGTTTGGGCTCACGTGCTGCATTGCTTTTGGCAGTGCGTGGGTTTTGGTTTTGGATTCTTGAATTACACAATCAAGGATTAGCAAAGCTCTGGGCGATGCCACAAATCTTTCATCACAGTACCAATGCTTTGGCCAAAGTAAGTATCTTTGGCGCGATATTCATTCTACTGGCGGCGCTCTGGGTAGCTGCCGAGTTGCACCGCTCCTCCTGGAATACAGGACAGTGGGTTGAACGTCAGCAACCGATTCAATTCAGCCATAAACACCACACCGGAGACGACGGCATCGACTGCCGCTACTGCCATACGTCAGTAGAAACCGCAGCCTCAGCAGGCATGCCCTCAACGGAGACCTGCATGAACTGCCACAAGCAGATCTGGGCCGACAGTCCTTATCTGGAACCGGTTCGGGCCAGCTTTCGCAGCGGCAAGCCGATCGAGTGGATTCGGGTCCACGATCTCCCCGACTATTCTTACTTCAACCACAGCATTCATGTGAATAAGGGCGTGGGCTGTTCCACTTGCCATGGTCGTGTCGATCAGATGCCCATCGCTTACCAGGCTTCAACGCTGCAGATGGAGTGGTGTTTGGGCTGTCACCGAAGTCCCGAGAAATTTGTCAGACCCGCGGACAAGATCTTCGACATGGAATGGCGGCCCGAGAACCGAACTAGCCATCAGATGGCCGAAGGAAGATCGCTGCTCAGCGAGTATCAAATTCAGGGGCCCGAGGTTTTAACGAGTTGCTCAACGTGCCACCGTTGATCCCCAGAGGTGCGGACATCGTGTGTCCGCATTAGCGCGAATAGAAGACATCGATGTCTGAAGACCGGCATATAAATTTCAAGGTAATGCGTGATCGCATTGCGGGTTCCGAGGAAGGCAAGAACTTCTGGCGCAGTCTGGAAGAACTTGGCGACTCGCCCGAGTTCCGCGAATTTGTGCAACGCGAGTACCCACAGCACGCGGAGGAGTGGGACGATCCAGTAGAGCGACGCACCTTCTTGAAATTGATGGGCGCATCCCTCGCACTTGCTGGACTCAGCGGTTGCGTCTACCAGCCCCCCGAGAAGATCGTCCCGTTTGTCAGGCAGCCACATGAGGCAGTGCCCGGCAAGGCTCTGTTCTTTGCGACTGCGGCTACGCTCGGGGGGATCGCCACACCGCTTCTGGCCAGAAGCAACGAAGGCCGCCCAACCAAGCTCGAAGGCAATCCGGATCATCCCAATAGCCGTAGCGCGGACACGGCAGATCGCGGATCGAGCGCCACCGATCTTTTTGCCCAGGCTTCGGTTCTGGATCTTTACGATCCTGATCGTTCTCAGACGGTGACTTATCGGGAAGAGATTCGCACCTGGACGGCCTTCCTCGGGGAAATGCGGACAGCGCTTGACGAACAACGCCCCAAGCAGGGGGCCGGGTTGCGTTTGCTAACGGAGACGGTTACTTCGCCAAGTCTTGGGGCGCAATTGAAGGCTATCCTCGCTGAGTTCCCGCAGGCAAAATGGCATCAATACGAGCCCGTTAACCGCGACAATGCAAGGGCCGGAGCGATCACGGCGTTAGGCCAACCCGTCAACACAATCTATCAGTTCGATCAGGCCGAGCGAACTCTTTCGCTCGATGCCGATTTCCTCTCCGGCTCGCCTGGGACGTTGCGCTACGCCCGTGACTTCGCCGCCCGCCGGCGCGTTACCGAAGGCAAACACGAGATGAGCCGGCTGTACGTCGTTGAGACTACGCCGACAACTACTGGGGCGAGCGCCGATCATCGCTGGGCTGTGCGCCCGAGCGAGATGGAAGGCTTCGTTTCCCAACTGGCTGCGCGGCTGGGCGCTCAGGGGCCATCAGCTAGCGCCTCATCTCCCGGCCAAAGGCCACCGACAGCTGATCACCGAGGTGGATGGATTGAACCAATCGCTCGCGATCTCCAGCAGCACCGCGGCGCCAGCATCGTTATTGCAGGTAACGAGGCCCCGCCGGCTGTCCATGCGCTTGCGCATGCAATGAACAGTGCGCTCGGCAATATCGGCAAAACTGTTTCTTACACCGATCCGCTCGAGGTGAATTCAGTCGATCAAAGAGAGTCATTGCGTGAGCTGGTGCAGGATATTGATGGCGGCCTTGTGGAATTGCTGGTTATCCTCGGCGGCAATCCCGCCTACAACACCCCGGCCGATCTAAAGCTCGATCAGAACCGGCTGTTCAAGACAAAGCTACGGGTCCATCTGAGTTCTCACAAGGATGAGACTTCTGAACTCTGCCACTGGCACATACCAGAAGCCCATTATTTGGAGTCGTGGGGCGATACGCGCTCATTTGACGGCACGGTGACGATCGTTCAGCCACTGATCGAGCCGTTGTACGGTTCAAAAAACGCCCATGAGGTTCTGGCAGTCTTCTCCGAGCAATACGACCGCAAAGCATATGACATCGTTCGAGATTACTGGCGGGGCACGGGAAGGCAGGAGGCAGACGGCACGAGGCAGACGGCAGGAGGAAGTCCCCCCGTTCAGCAGCCAGCAGTTCCGACAGCTAATCAGTCGGCTGAGTTTGAGGTCTGGTGGCGTAAGGCATTGCATGATGGGTTTGTACCGAAAAGCGCGCTGCCGGGTAAGACCGTTTCACTTAGCAGTCAAAGCAAGAACAATACCGCAGTAGCCGGGACGCCTGTGCTCCCCGCGCGAACGTCTGCCCGACCAGCGGAGACGCCGTCGCCCCCGGTATCCGACACCCGACACCCGACTCCTGGCACCTACGAAGTTGTCTTTCGAACTGACCCATCAATTTTCGACGGCCGCTTTGCCAACAATGGCTGGCTGCAGGAATTGCCGAAGCCTTTGACCAAACTAACCTGGGACAACGCCGCTCTTGTAAGTCCCAACACCGCCAGGCGTCTTGGTCTTGAAAACACAATCGGCTGGAAGGGCGGTGAAATTCTCGTTGACAACATCACGATTGAGCATCGTGGGCAGTCCGTCACCAGCCCAACCTGGATCATGCCCGGTCAACCCGACGAAGTGATCACACTTCACCTTGGTTATGGCCGCCAACGCGCCGGTCGCGTCGGGAATAAACGGGGCTTCAATGCCTACACCATTCGCACTTCGGATTCGCCCTGGACTGCTGCAGGAGTCAAAGTTGATAAGGCGCCGGGACAATTCCAGCTCGCGGTAACGCAACTCCATTTCAATATGGAAGGGCGCGACATCCTGCGAACGAATACCATGGAAGAATATCTAAAGGAAGGTCACGGTGATTCGAAAAGCGAGCATAGTGGGGAGAGAACCCACGTGCCGGCGCCGGATGAAACACTCTACGGCAACGATCATAAGTACGAAGGCTATGCGTGGGGCATGGCTATTGACGCGAACAGTTGCGTTGGCTGCAACGCCTGCATCGTCGCCTGCCAGTC
>JBPCMM010000086.1:0-5879 GCA_051002255.1 Pyrinomonadaceae bacterium | reverse complement strand
CTTAATTCCTTCGCTCGCGAGAAAAGCAGCGGCTCGGGTTGCGAGTTCTCGCACGTCGGCATAGGTGTATTGCTCGTTGCGTCCGTTACGCTCGATCCGCATGGCCACGCGTGTAGCATGGCGTTTAGTTGAAGTTTCGAATAGTTCGAGCAGATCGCGATAGGTGTAAACGCGCTTGGGTTGCGCGCGCATGTCTTCTTCGAGCGTCGGAAACACCCACTTCTTAAGACCAGGCAAGTGGATATTTATCCAATAGTCGTACCAGTCAATTTTCTCCGGATTCCAGGTAAGCAGCGACTGCTCATCTCTTCTAAACCTCTCGAATAGCGATCGGATGTTGTCGGACCGAAAGACGTAGGCGTTCTCGATCGTAAACGGTCGAAATAGCTTAAAAGCTTCAGTAGTTTCCCGGGTGATTTCTTCTACCCGATCTACAGTCGTCTTGACGCGATCTATAACCTCTCCCACGCGGCCGCCGCCCCAGCGAGGACGGGCGCGATCGAGGAAGGTTGACGCCTTCTTCGCCGCCGCGTTAAACATCGGGGTCGAAGTTGATTCAAATCGCGCGGTGGAGACGGCCTGTGGCTCCATTCTGGCGACAATCTCGTTTACGACTTTTATTCCGGTGTCTTTCTCTTGAAAATGCTGGCGCTTATAAAGGCCGACTAAGGTGACTATTCGAGAAATAGTGTTCGCGTTTGAATCACCAGTGGCTGCCTGATGGACCAATTGCGGCTCTTCCACGCAGGCCTGAGCCGCTACGGCAAGCATTACCGACGCTACCTGATCCACGGGCGTGATGTCCAGGATCAGTTTCTCGTTCGCAGGGATCTGCGTTTGTCCCTTGAGGACGAGAAAGACAATGGGCGCCGTGGTCGTAAAACCTTCGTTCCATCCGGGGAAAGGGTAGGCAAGAGCCGATTCCACAATACTCGGCCGGACGATGCTCCGGACGATTCCGGTTTCAGCGGCCACAAGCTGCTCGCCGAGGGCCTTTGTGTAAGTGTAGATATTGGGCCAACCCCACCAGGCGGACCGCTCTACTCCCAGCTCAGTGAGCCTGGTGCGGGTCCAGACTTTTCTCTCGCGCGCAACGGCCAACCCGAGGGCATCAGGATCGTCTTCATCACGTCCTTCTTCGATCAGGCGTTTACGAGCAAGATCGCGAAAGCGCGCCACCATCATCGTGTCCCTGGCTTCCTCCTTCACGCGGTCCGCCAGCTTTGCGCAGTCCCTGATTTCCTGCTCGACGGAAAACTCCACCCCGGGCAGTTCGTGTTTGCGAGGAAAATAGCCAATCACCGGGTCACGTTCCCAGACCGCCCCCGAGCGGTTGCCGGCCACAAAACATGTGGACACATGCACCAAAGCGGGCCGCTTCATGCGCCGGGTAAATGCGATTACGTTCTCGGTGCCGACGACGTTTGTGCGCAGGGCACTCTCCAGAGTTGGATTGAAGGTCACGTTGCCCGCACTGTTGATCACAACATCAATATCATCGGCAACTATTTGGGCCTCCCCGTCGGTGTAACCAAAGTTCCGGTCGCCGATGTCGCCACCCAGCACGACTACCTTGTCGCGCACAAATCCTTCCATTGCGCCGCCGTAGCGCTCTCGCAGCGGATCGAAGGGGGGCGCGGTGATCACGCTGTTCCAAAAGCGAGTTTCCGATTCCTCCTGCGAGCGAGCGCGCACAGTTACGTAAACCCGCCCAACATTCGGGAAGCGGTGCAACAACATGCTGAGCGTGACTTTGCCGAGAAAACCCGTGCTGCCGATCACAAAGAGGTTACGGCCGTTGTAGATTTCAGTTGGTGATAATTTCATAACCGTATCGCGGTTGCCCACGCCCGCAATGAACTGAAGTTTGACATTTCACCCCATGTCCGCAATCGCGATTATCGGTTGGTGCAACATCGTGATCTCTGCTGAGCTGCCCATATAACTTCGCGCCATGGCAATGGCCTCGGTCAGGTTGTCGGCGCGTTCCCAGCCCATCATGGCCGGAACGTGAGCGTTCTCCGCACCGGCGGCGATGACGTGACCGACATGCTGGCGCCCACTCTCGCCCCAGTACCACATGAAGAAAGGGTGCGAGCCGTGATAGGCGTTGCCGCGACGGTACATTTCGACGTAGCTAGGATTATTCGCAAACTCCTGTTCATACTTGTCGCGCAGGACGTTTGCGTCGAGCGTCTCAGGCAGCAGGCGATTGAAGAACTCGATGTAGCTCGGGTGAAAGCTGTGGTCGAATTCATCGGTGCACGGATGATGCAGAATCAACGTGCCACCCTTTCTCAGAAGGGGCTTGCCTCGGTACATGTTGAAATGGTAGCCGAGAGCCATCACCTGTACGAGCAGCGGGTTCAGAATCGAATTGATGCTGTAGGGCGACATGTCCGGTACGGGGCAAATCAGAATGTCGCACTGGCCTTCGATCGGAACGACATACTGCTCCATACTCTTGGCGATAATTCGATCGTGGACGGGATCGGTGCGCCCAGCATGGCAAGCGATCATCTCGTAGTTGCTCTTGAGCGAGTTGTACATGGTGCGTTTCGCCGGGCGTGGTATCTTATTCATCGCGAACCGCATGGGTTCATACTTCATGCGATCGAAAGCGGAGAAATCATCCTCGTTCTTCGTTAAGAATCCCATCTCGGGGCCGAATATATAGTTGTTAACGGCCGTCTCAATGTGAAAGACGTTTAGATGCTCGTCGGCGATTTCACCAACGCGGCCGATCACGCGAGCGAGTTCCGATCCTGCTGGGTCCATGTAGCTGTGCGAGGCGCGGATAACGTCAGGATTGTGATGCGCGCGCAACGACTCATAATCACAGAGACCTACCCCGACAGACTTGTGGCCGCCGTTCATCGGTACGAAGTTAAAATTAAGATAAATGAGCAGATCACTTTCGGCGGCGCGACGGTTGAGGCGGAGTGGTTCTTTATGGCGGTTCTCCCCGAGGAGCACCAGATTGGCAGGATCTTCAGCGTCGTGGTTGTAATAGCGATCCGGGTAGAAATCATCCCAAATCTTTCGCCCGGCCATGCGCTTCATCTCGGCGGGGGTCATCTTGCGATGCAGGGAGACGGCGATGATGATGTGCACGTCGTCGACGCCGTGGCCGTGAAGCATCTCAACCAAAATTTCCAGGGCGGTTTGGCGAATGTCCGGAGTCTTCATCGGTGGAATCGGCATACTGATGTCGTCCACAGCGATGGTAACTTTCATCCCGGGCTCCAACTGTGCAAACAGCGGATCACAGTCGTGCGGGTGATTAAGCGCATAGCGAATAGCGGCTTCGCGATTGGCCAGTCCTTTGATCGGCGGGTTGGGATAGATCACGCGTGTGCCGACCGGCAGATCTTCGAGAATGAAATCCATGCCCGATGCCAGGATTCGCGGTGCGCTGTCGCGGTCAATGTAAATAACCGATTCGTGCGTTTTGCGTCGTAGTTGTAAGCTCATCTTTGGTAAATAGTGAATGGCAAATAGCAAATGGTCGGAAGAAGTTAGGTACTTATTGTCGGCTAGACGGGAACTCTACGTAGCCGCCGCGTGAGTCCGGTGATCATTCGTCCTATCCGCTCAAGGTCCGCAAGAAGCTTTGAGAAGAGAGTCTCGCTTAAGTAGCCTAAGCGGTAGGCGATGATTAGTTCGGTCTCGACTTCACTTGCCGAGCCCTGAGCAATGGAGACAAAATGAGCGAACTCTTTTGAAGAATATCGAGCTGCTCCTTCCGCAATGTTCGCCGGGATTGAAACTGCTGCCCGTCGAATTTGTGACGTCAGTCCGAACTTTTCTTCTTTCGGAAATCTCTCGGTAGCCTTGTAGATGTTGAGGACGAGATCTACAGAATCTATCCGTGTCTGCAATTTTTCGTGTGGACGCATATAGTCGCTCCTTTTAGGTGAGGTTTTTGTTTTACCATTTGCTATTTGCTATTCACTATTTTCCCCCGTTAATTCTATTTAAGACTCAGTATCGGCCAATCGTGATGCAACGCCGTTTGCCGTAGGCGCATGTCGGGATTTACCGCAGCCGGATGTCCTACTATCGAAAGCATTGGCAAGTCACTGATGCTGTCGGTATAGGCGTAGGAGTCGCTGAGACTGAGACCCTCACGCTCAGCGTACACTCGGATCCATGACGCTTTTGTCGCGGCAGCCATGACCGGAGGCAGTAAACGCCCGGTCGCTCGGCCATTAACGAACTCAAGCCGGTTGGCCACGTATTCCTTGATTCCCAGGTGGGCCATCAAATGGTTTACCGAAACATCTAGTGCACCGGTCACGACAACCTGGCGTAACCCGAGACTGCGTGATTTTTCGATCAGCTCGTAAGTGCCTGGAAAGATCGCCGGCTTGAGCACAGTTTCGAATAGTTCCTGAGCGAAGAAGCGAAGCCGGTCTTCTGACTGCCCTTTGTATCGCTTGAAATAGAGGTCATTGAAGACTTTTCTACTATACTGGTCGGTGATAGCGAAGACGGGAAGACTTACGAGCGTGGCGGCGCTTTTTTTAAGACTACTAATCAGACCCGGCTGGTTCCTGGCATAAAAGCCCAGCGTGTGAACCAGATTCGTCCTGACCAAGGTGCCTTCCAGGTCGTAGAAAGCCGCCGCTGCCACACTACCTCCAAGTCTTCAAGTGAACAATTGTGGGTGCTCGCCGCGCAAGTTCTTCGTATGAGCGTGCCAATATACCCTATTCGTTTGGTTTTGGGTATCGCCCGAGACAGGCTACACGCATGTGTATGGTACATCTAGACAATTATACTCAGTTGCGGCTAAAATAGAGAAAAATATGAGAAAATCGCGATCCATAGTTATAGTTTTGTTACTCCAGATGGCAATAATGGGGGCAGTTTCTTGCCGAAATCAGGGCTCGGAGCCTGAGAAGAGCCTCGGCCAAAGTGATAAATCTGTCGCCACGGAGAAGATATCAGAATCCGATCGGCTTTATCCGCAGCGTGGGGACCTCTCGAAGGTGAGACTGAGTGTTGCTCTGTTAAGGCAAGCTCGGACGGCGGATTACGAGAGCTACGAGGCCGCCTGGAAACTGGCACGGATTAGTTACTACCTCGGAGCACACACTGAGGACGAGCGGGAACGAGACGAGGCCTTTCGGGAAGGCACCGATGCGGGAAAGACCGCGGTGCAGCTTAGCAGTGAAAAGCCCGAAGGACATTTCTGGCTGGGAGCCAACTATGGTGGGAGTGCAGAACACAGCACGCTCGCTGGTTTATCGAGCGTCGAAGACATCCGGCGCGAGATGGAGGCTGTGCTGAAGATCGATGAACAGTTTCAGGCTGGAAGCGCCTATATGGTCCTGGGCCAACTTTATTTAGAAGCGCCGCGGCTCCTCGGCGGCGATTATCGAAAAGCGCTTGAGTATCTGGAGAAGGGATTGAAGTTTGGAAGCGACAACGCGCTCCTGAGGTTACGGTTGGCTGAGGCCTACCATGAGGCGAACAGAGATGCAGAGGCTCGCAAGCAGATAGATGTCTTGCTCAAAATGACTCCCAACCCCGATTACGTTCCGGAACACAAAGAGGCTGTGGATAAGGCCAAGAAGCTACTTGAGAAAATAGACAGGGCTGGTCGGCGGTAGTGACGAGCTGTTTCGAGGTTGATGATCCATCCCGCCATCCTTGGTTGCTCCGAGTCGGTGAAAACTTGCGGTGCACGACAAGTCAACACCGAAGGTGTTTCGCGAATTGTAGCTCAGGTTTTACTACCCTGGAGTTAGGGACCATCAATAATCTGTCTTAACTCTGAAGGAGTTTGTACGAGTTCTGCGGCATTCGCCAACACCTTCGGCGTTATTATGTAATTGCCGCTGTGGAACGCAGGTAGGAAACCCTGGTGCAAT
>JBPCMM010000085.1:0-5096 GCA_051002255.1 Pyrinomonadaceae bacterium | reverse complement strand
CGCAGATCATTGACGAGGCCGTCCGCCGCATCCTGCGTATTAAGTTCCGCCTGGGACTATTCGATAAGCCTTACGCGGACGAAGTGCGGGAGCGCACAGTTGTTTTCAGCCCCGCAAATGTCGCGGCCGCGCGAGAAATTGCCGCGCGTTCGATGGTGCTGTTGAAAAATGAGAAGAACGTGTTGCCAATAGCTAAGAGTGTCAGGTCCATAGCTGTGATTGGTCCACTCGCAGACACCCAGAAAGACGTGATCGGTTCCTGGACCGGTGACGGCAAGGCTGAAGATGCAGTCACACTGCTTCAAGGCCTCAAGTCGAAATTGCCACAAGCGAAAATCAATTACGCTAAAGGCTGCGAGATTGGTTGCGAGACAGCGGACGGTTTTGAGGACGCCGTTCGGGCCGCGAGCGAATCGGATGTAGTGATTCTCGCCGTGGGTGAATCAGCGGAGATGAGTGGCGAAGCGGCATCGCGCAGTTCGCTTGATCTGCCAGGCCGCCAGTTGGACCTGGTGAAAGTGGTGCAGGATACCGGTAAGCCGACTATTGTCGTCCTCATGAATGGACGCCCGTTGACCATCAACTGGATCGCCGAAAACACGCCCGCGATCCTGGAGACGTGGTTCGCGGGCACGCAGGCGGGCAACGCTATTGCTGATGTGCTCTTCGGCGATGTTAATCCGGGCGGAAAGCTACCGGTAACCTTTCCCCGCGCGGTGGGCCAGATCCCGATCTATTACAACTATCTCAACACGGGCCGACCGCCCGACGCAAGCAACAAATATTCTTCAAAGTATCTTGACGTTCCCTGGACGCCACTCTTCCCTTTCGGCTACGGGTTGAGCTATACGCAGTTCAAGATCACAAACCTGCAAGTCAGTGCGCCCCGCATTCCCGCGAACGGCAAGCTGACGGTCGGTGTGGACGTGGAGAATGTGGGCAAACGCGCCGGCGATGAGGTGGTGCAACTCTACATTCGCGACGTTGTAGCCAGCATGACGCGCCCCGTTAAGGAACTCAAGGGTTTCGAACGGGTCACACTTCGCCCCGGCGAAAAGAAGCGCATCGAGTTTTCACTCGGACCTCAAGAGCTTGGCCTCTACAATCGGCAGATGCGGTTTGTTGTCGAGCCTGGGGAGTTTAAGGTCATGATTGGCCCAAATTCACAGGACTTGATCGAGTCAACTTTCCAGGTAGTTGATCGCTGAATTGTCCAGGGGTGTCACGAAGGCGACGCCACTCAAGTCAGAACAGGGAGCGGTAGCGACCTGGTTGGCCGGGCGAGCTTTCAACTGTCAAGGGTTGCTTTTGGCTAAGGGCTCCTCCTTCGCTGTTTGAGTGTAGCCCAGACCACCAGGTCGCTACCGCCCCCTAGTTCTGACTTGAATCACTCAAATGCTTGGCCGCTGTCACGTAAACCGCATGCCCTCAGTACCAGCAACAACTCACAACCAGCCATTCCGCTCACGGTTGGTTCCGTTCTTCCTACTTTTCTGCTTCCTCGGCTCTCAAACAAATGTCGCTATCGCCGCCTCGATTCCGGCTCGACAAGCGGCTTCGACCGCCTCGTCGCAGGATGAATTGTTCCTTGAAGATCTCGAGCGTCGTTCATTCGATTACTTTTGGGAGCAGGCAGACCCGCAAACAGGTCTCGTACCTGACCGGGCACGGATGGATGGTACACCTCTCGATGAAAACCATTTGAACGTGGCGAGTATTGCAGCCACAGGATTCGGGTTGACCGCGCTCTGCATTGCCGCTGAGAGGAGATGGGTGGCGAAGGAACAGGCGAAAGAGCGTGTGCGCAATACACTGCGCTTCTTTGCTACGAAGGCCTTTCACAAAAAGGGTTGGTTCTATCACTGGCTGGACGCCAAGACTGGTGAGAGGCGCTGGAAGAGCGAAGTTTCTTCAATCGATACTGCTCTGTTGGTTGCCGGTGTGCTAACCGCAGGCCAATGTTATCGGGAAGACGCCGAAGTCGCCCTCCTGGCAAACAGGATCTACGACCGCATTGATTTCCGCTGGATGCTCAACGGTCATCCGTTGCTTCTCTCGCACGGCTGGAAACCCGAGACGGGATTCCTACGGCCCCGCTGGGACACCTACAGCGAGGATGCGATTCTCTATTTACTGGCCATCGGATCCCCTACACATCCAGTCTCACCGGCATCCTGGTACGCTTTGTGGCGTGATCGCTACCGATATGAAACTTATACGTACTTCACAACGATCGGCGTACCGATCTTTATGCACCAGTACTCGCACGCATGGGTCGACTTTCGAGATCGGCGGGAAGTCAGAGGTGATCGGATCGACTACTTTGAAAACTCTATCGCTGCGACACTAGCCCATCGAGAGTTCTGCATCGACCTGGCCGGGGAGTTTCCCGGCTATGGACCAAACCTATGGGGTATAACAGCGTCGGACAGTGCGAAGGGGTATCTCGCGTGGGGTGGACCGCCGCGAGATCCGGCGATTGACGGAACGATTGTGCCATCAGCACCTGGTGGCTCACTGATGTTCACGCCTGAGTTGACACTGGCAGCCTTGAAATTCATGCGCAACAAATTTGGCGACAAAGTGTACGGTCGATATGGTTTTGTCGATGCGTTCAATCCACACACTGGTTGGGTCGATACGGATGTAATTGGGATTAATGCAGGGATCGTTCTTCTGAGCGCTGAGAACATGCGCACGGGCAATGTATGGCGCTGGTTTATGCAGAATCGCCAGATTCCACGAGCAATGCAGATGGTGGGACTGCACCGATACAACAAACGTAAATTGCCGGCGCGGTCGCAATTTCGAAAAGCGGTGGAGCCACAAGCAGTCAGTGCAGGAGGCGAGTGGTGATTGATCAATCGCAGCGGCAAGATGAAATTACGAAATCAACTAGCGCCGGAGGCGCGGCAGAAGGTAGCCAGGGGCAAGCGTTTCGCGCCGCCCCTGGATCACCTCTCCCGAACACGACCCGCCCTGAAAGGGCGCACAGAATCTGCGAGAACCTGATATAGTCCCTCGCGTCTCCACAAAAACTAAATCCTCACGGAGGTTCCTCATGCCCTCAACTCACCTGAGCCTTCACTATCATCTCGTTTTCAGTACCAAGAACCGCTTACCAATGATCACAAGAGAGTGGCGGGCAGACCTTCATTCCTATCTTGGTGGCATCGTTAAGGGAATCAAGGGTGTGCCTTTGGCCATTGGAGGCATCGAAGACCACGTCCATCTCCTTGTCGGTCTGCGTGCAACGCATCGATTGGACTACGTTCTTCGGGACATCAAGGCAGACTCATCGTCATGGGTCCACGAGGTCGTTGGAACAAAGAAGTTCGAGTGGCAAGCCGGCTATCTTGGTGTAACGGTCAGTCCTTCCCAAATCGAACGAGTGAAGAACTATATCTTGAATCAGGAGGAGCACCATCGCAGACAGAGCTTTCAGGAGGAATATCTAGAGATGTTGAAACTCAGCGCGATTGAGTACGACGAGCGCTATGTTTTGTGACGCTCGCTGGGGCCCTTTCAGGGCCCGGTCGTGTAGGGATTTTGGCCCAGGGGCGGCGCGCCAAGCGCTTGCCCCTGGCTACCTTCTGCCGCGCCTCCAGCGCTGGTTCCTCTTATTCCGCTTGAGTCTTCGGGAACTTGAAAGTAGGATATCGGCAATGAGATTAAAGAGCTGGGCAAAGACATTAGGATTTTGGGGATTCCTGTTTTTCCTCATGAAGGGGTTGTTATGGCTAACGATTCCTGCGTTGATTGCTCTCATCGCTAACTAACTCTGGCACACACTAACTTCGCGGAATGAAAAAGCGTCGGCTGAGTACTGCTGGAGTGGTTCTTGTTCCGGTCCTCACGGCGGCGCTGCTACCTGCTCATCAGCCTGCTACTCCTTTGACTCCGCATATTCAGCGTCCTCGCGCGCGTGATGCGGGCGTCATAGTTGGCGTCCTGCCCCCTGGTCCGCTAAACATGATTACAGACGTCCCGGGTGTTCTGGTTGGTCACACCACTATTATCCGGCAAGAAAATATCCGCACTGGGATTACCGCAATCCTCCCTCATAATGGAAATCTTTTTCGCGAGAAGGTCCCTGGCGCGGTCTTTGTGGGTAACGGCTTTGGCAAACTAATGGGCTCTACCCAGGTGAATGAGCTGGGCGAGATCGAAACTCCAATCCTGCTGACGTCAACTCTGAGCGTGCCGCGCGTTGCAGATGCGTTGATGGATTACATGTTGAACCTTCCCGGAAACGAAGATGTTCAGTCAGTTAATCCTCTAGTGGCGGAAACCAACGATGGATATTTGAACGACATCCGCGGACGGCATATCACCCGCGAGGATGTTCTGGCCTCAATCAAAAATGCCAGGAGCGGAACAGTTGAGGAGGGCTCCGTGGGCGCGGGAACAGGCACAGTCGCTTTTGGCTTCAAAGGCGGCATCGGAACTGCTTCAAGGAAGTTGCCAGCCGGGTTGGGCGGATTCACAGTTGGGGTGCTGGTGCAGTCAAATTTTGGAGGCATTTTAACAATTAACGGAGCTCCTGTTGGCCGTGAGCTCGGGCAATATTATTTAAAGGACCAGCTTGGCCTCACCCACCCGCCTGGAAACCGCAATGCCACTTCTGAGGGTAAGAATCCCCACAAATCCGACGGCTCAGTTATCGTGGTGATCGCTACCGACGCGCCGGTTGAAGCTCGCAACCTCGGACGTATGGCAGCAAGGGCCATGATGGGGCTGGCACAAACGGGTTCTGCAGGCACAAACGGGAGTGGCGATTACGCGATTGCCTTCTCGACATCCATCGACACGCGTATTCGAATGCCCGCTAATCCTGTCGATCGCAACGCCGCGCGCAATTTGAAGTCGCTACCTAACGATGCCATGTCCCCATTATTCCTGTCAGTAATCGAGGCCACCGAAGAAGCTATCTACAATTCGCTCTTTCGTGCGCACACCATCACCGGTCGTGGCCGTACGGTCGATGCGCTTCCCCTCGAGCGAACCTTCGAGATACTGCGCAAGCACGGCGCTCTGAAACGATAGCACAAAGTCCAAGGTCCAACGGGTCATCGCTTGTCAGAACGGCGAGCGGT
>JBPCMM010000084.1:0-20194 GCA_051002255.1 Pyrinomonadaceae bacterium | reverse complement strand
CGCCGTCAATTCGGCTTTAACGTTGGAGCGTGTGAGCCGGACGGTGTAGTAGCCGGGTGTGGCCGCTTCTTCCGTTTTGGGGGAGCTGAGGTTGTTGACGCGCAACTTGCCCACCAGGGGCGTCGTGAGAAAGTTTCCGTACTTACTGGCGCCGCCGGTGCCGCTAACGTGTGTCTGGCTGAAGCCGAGAATGTTTTCGTAAGGATTGTAGCCTGCCGTATTCGGGTTTACCGTGTCAGGGCTAACGTGTACGAAGCCGAAAGGGATTTGTGCGCCGGGCACAATGTTGCCGCCATTATCCGTCCCCACAAAAGGATCAGCGTAATTAACGAGAGGCTGAGGAAGATTTAGGGCCTGAGACAATGCCGGCGAAAACTGACCGAGCACGAAGGAGCATGCGGCCAGGACGAGCGCAACTATTTTTACGGGTGATGAGAGGCGGCCCTTCATTGTGGCTACGGTATCCTAAACTGAAACTATGAATTAGGACACAGCAGAAATTGATCCACGAAATCACACGAAGCCACACCGATCAACAAACACAAATTAGCGGGTGTTTCGTGTCATTTCGTGTGATTTCGTGGATCACCTTTTCTTGGCTGCTGTCCTAAATCTTTTGAGAACTGATTTGGACGGTTCCGCCCGCGCCCGCGGTGTTAAGATATCCTGCTCTGACGACGAACTGGCGGGTCACATAACAACTTCACAACTTTGTAAAAGATCAAATCCCGATCTCGTTTCGGAGGTACTGCCGACTGCGGAGAGCGCTCTCGAAAGGCTTCACATCTGCCCTGCGGGTGTCCACGTCTTGTTCGACGATGGCCCAGTCCGAGTAGCCTTTGGCGCTCAGGCCTTGAATAACTGAATTTAGATCGATCGCGCCTTCACCGAGTTCGCAGAATACACCGCGCCGTACCGCCTCCAGAAAGCCATTCCCATTTCGACGAGCGGATTCTAAGATTGGAAGTTGCACATCCTTCAGATGAAGATGACGAATGCGTGTGCCGTACAAACGCACCGCCTCGACAGGGTCGCCGCCGCCGAAAAAGTAATGGCCCGTGTCCAGGCAAAGACCCAGCAAGTCAGCGTCGATACTATCGCACAGGCGCGCCACCTCTTTCGGTGTTTCGATGAACGTGCCGGCATGGTGATGGAAGACCGCGGACAACCCCAATTCGCGACAGGCCTCGGCGATTTTCCCGAGGATCTGCGCCGCGCCCTCCCATTGCGAATCACTCATTCCGTCACGAGAGTCGTCAACCCTACCAGACACGGCCATGCGTGCCTTGCTCATCTCATCAGCCAACACGATCAAGCGCGCGCCGCTCTGAGCCAGCAAGTGAGCGACCTTCATTGCTTCCTGATAACCCACGTCGTGGCGTTCCGGGTGAGCCAGTGGAACTGGCACGAAACTGGCCACTAGTTGCAGACCCCGCGCTGATAATTCCGACTTTAATTGATTCGGTTCCGTCGGAAAATATCCAAAAGGTCCGAGCTCCGTTCCCGCATAACCCGCTTCCGTTATCTCATCAAGAACTTTGCGGTAAGGTATTTGCCCACCCCAACCGGCAACTTCCATAACTCCCCAGCTCACAGGTGCGTTTCCAACCTTGATGTTCATCTTAAAAGAACTCGTCCCCCTCTATTTTCACGGGACGGTTCTCCTTGAATGACAACGTGGCAGCGGCGCTGACCTGTAAAGCGGCCACACCGTCGGCGCATGAAACGGATGGCAGCTTACCTTGCAAGACGTTGTTCACGAAATCCTGAAGTTGCGTGATGTAAGCCTGTTCGAAGCGCTCGGTGAAATAGGGCACAGTGTCGTGGGTAATGCCGTCCTTGGTCATAACCAAAATCGGAGTTTCGCGCAGATACCCGATTTTGAGCGTGCCCTCTGTGCCAAGGATTTCGGTCCGGATGTCGTATCCGTAAACGCCGTTCCGGCTTAGATCAATCGTGCCCAGAGCGCCGCTCGTGAAATAGAGGCTCGTGATAGCGTTGTCAATGTCGCCGATCTCCTTCATCTCCGGGTAGGCCAGCGTCCCGCCGATACTGTACACGCTCGCTATCTCACCCATGTACCAACGCGCAAGATCTAGATCATGAATGCCGCAATCAATGAACAGCCCGCCGCTGTGTGCTGGGTCGAGATATTCAAGGCTGGGGCGATAAGGGTCACGCGAGGATGATTTAAAAACCACTGGCGTGCCGATCACTCCGTCCTCAAGCTTCCGTTTTGCTCCCACATAACCTTTATCGAAACGTCTCATAAAACCCATTTGAAAGAAGACACCAGTCTGCTCAATTACCCTGAGCATCTCATGCGCGGTGTCCAACGAGATGGATAACGGCTTCTCACAAAAGATTGCTTTGCCATGCTTTGCTGCCTCGAGCACAATTTCCTTGTGGGTGCTGGTTGGGCTGACAACGACCACGCCCTCAACCTCTGCATCAGCGATCAAATCCTGATATCGACCATAGCGCTTGGAGATGCCTAACTCCGCGGCCACTGAGGTAACTGTAGATTCGATCACGTCGGACACTGCCACCAAAGTCGCTCCGGCAATACGGCCCGTAAAATATTTGGCATACGCGCTGCCCAGTCGACCTAACCCGATTACGCCAATGCCCAGCTTCTTATTCATCTGTCCCTAACTCCTACTTGTCTCACCGCGCTATTTCAACTCTTTTGGTACGGAACATCAGCTGACAATGGTGGTGTTCTGGTCCTGCATTATCAGCCATCGGTTGTTCCGCTTCACTACAATGAAGGTCCGGATATGTCGCTCATTGTCATGCTTAACTCCATCGGGCGTAGTGAATCTGCTCATCAGGCTAGTCACGGTCACAACCGCCACATCGAGAGTGGCAAAGCGAACGTTCATGTCTTCGACAGTATCGGAGACACCTTTTAGAAACGTAGAATGGACCTCCTTCAGTTCCTTGAGTACAGCCTCCCGCCCGCGCTTCCACCCGCCCAGGGGATTGATGTGGTTCCAGTCTTCGGTGGTGAATTCAGCCGCACGCCCGAACCCGTGCGCATTGAAAGCGTCATAGAACGATTGCACCAATTGGCGCACTTGTTCCTCCTTGCCCGAAGTCTGAGCCAATGTTCCAACAGCGAAGACCAGACCTATTACAGCAGCTACCAGAATTTTCATAATGTACTCCTCTCTGGTTCTTCCATGGGCGGCTTAACATTTATTTGCTTGCGTCCGTCGCACCTGCATTTTCTTTCGTGATCAGTTTGATAGGAACTACGGACTCCTCTTTTACCTGCTCACCCTTAATCAAATGGTACGCGTTCTCCACCGCCATCGCGCCCATAGTGGCGGGAGACTGTGCGACGGTGGCGTCCATGGTGCCGCTCAACACAGCCTTGCGGGCCTCGTCCGAAGCGTCAAAGCCGATGACGCTGATCTGCCCGGTCTTTTTTGCGGCCGCAATTGCTTCCATGGCGCCCAACGCCATCAAGTCGCTACAGGCAAACACAGCCTGCACGTCAGGGTGAGACTGGAGAATGTTCTGAAAAACGTTGAAGCCCTGGTCTCTTTCCCAGTTTGCGGTTTGGGAGGCGACGATCTCGATGCCCGGCGTTGCCCTGATGGCGTCGCGGAAGCCTTTCAGCCTGGAGTCGCCGGTTTCATGACCCGGAATGCCTTCCAGTATCGCGACCTTGCCCTTGCCGCCCAGTTTTCTTGCGATGAATTCCCCGGCGAGCTTGCCGCCCTCGTAATTGTCCGAGCCGATAAAGGTCGCGATCTTCGCCTGCGATTCACCCATCGTCTTGGGATCCACGCGTGTATCTACAATGACGACGGGAATGCCCGCACGGTTTGCCTTTTCAATGGCCGGAACGATCTCCCTCGAGCCGCTCGGCGTCACGCACAGCGCCGCGACTTTGGTTTGAATCAGGTTCTCTATGATCTGCATCTGCTTTTCGACGTCAACCTCGCGTTCTGCCGCTTGCACGATCAGATTAACCCCCAACTTTTTAGCCGCCTCTTCGGCTCCCTTTTGCATGTCGATAAAGAAAGGGTTGTTTAGAGTTTTGAGCACCAGAGCGATTCTGGGAGCGCCGCCACCCTGGTCGGTGCCTCGCTGACAACTCAAAACAGTAATTGACAGGATTCCCAAGAGAATAAAAACCAGACCTTTCTTCATAGACGTTTCTCCTTCTTCACGGATGTTATCCAAACCCCCGCGCGGGCTGCCCGCGTGGGACCCCGGTGTTACGTGCTAGTTCCCTCGCCTCTTTAATCCCATATCAATCATCACGGCGACAATGATGACCGAACCAATTACGATTTGTTGAATAAAAGAGGAGACGCCCAAGAGGTTGAGGCCGTTCCTCAGGACCGCCATAATCAGTGCGCCGATCAACGTCCCCAGGACAGTCCCTTCGCCCCCCAGCAAACTAGTGCCGCCGATGACGGTGGCGGCAATAGCGTCCAACTCATAATTCATGCCTGCTATGGGTTGCGCGGAATTCAGGCGCGCGGTCAGCAAAATGGCTGCCAGGCCGCTGAGCATGCCAGCCAGTCCGTATACCAGGGTTTTATATAACTTGACGTTGATACCAGACAACAACGCAGCTTCTTCATTGCCGCCAATAGCATAAGTGTAGCGGCCCAGTTTGGTGCGTCCTAAAATGAAATAGGCGCTTGCATAGACGACGATCATGATGATTACGGGCGTGGGAACGCGCAGCACTTCCCCTGTAGCAAGGGAACGAAAGCCTTCCGAGAAACCTGAGACCGGTCTCCCTTCGGTGAACATCAGGGCCGTGCCCCTAGCCACACTCATCATGCCCAGCGTTGCGATGAAAGGGGGTAGACGTCCGATCGTGATCAGCAGACCGTTTACCAGCCCGCAGACCAGGCCTATCCCAAGACCGACCAACAAAGCCACAGGAAGCGGCACCCCCTGGTGAAGGGCACTCGCCATAACCACCCCCGCAAAAGCCAGTACCGAGCCAACTGATAAATCAATACCCGCGGTAATAATGACGAAGGTCATCCCAACAGCGATGATGGCGATGATGGTCGCTTGCTCCGCAATATTTAGAAGGTTGGAGATGGTTAAGAAGTGGGGCGTCAAAGCCCACAGCGCGACGACCAGGCCTAAAAGGCCTGAGACGGTGCCAAGCTGTCGTCCGTAGTGTGAGAAAAAATTCTGTCGCAGGGCTATTCCCCCAGGGCACATTGTAAGATTCTTTCCTGCGTAGCATCCTCGGCGGAGAACTCCCCCGTAATTCTGCCCCCGCGCATGACCAGTATTCTGTCGCTCATTCCCAACACCTCGAGCAGCTCTGATGAGATCATGATGATGGCAACGCCCGACGCCGTGAGCCGGTTCATCAGCTGATAGATTTCGGCTTTTGCCCCCACGTCGATGCCGCGAGTGGGCTCATCGAAGATGAACACCTCGGCCTGTGAACAAAGCCACTTGCTGAGCACCACCTTCTGTTGATTGCCGCCGCTCAAGAAAACCACCTTCTGATCGATGTTGGGCGTCTTGATACGCAGTTCCTTCACGTAACGGCCGGCTGCCTGCCGCTCCTCTTTAGTATCCATAATGCCCCACTTCGAAAACTTGTCGACGCTGGAAAGGCAAAGGTTTGCTTTGACCGATAGCGGCAAGCCCAGTCCCTGAGACTTTCGATCTTCAGTAAGAAATCCGATCCCGAAATTGATCGCGCGGCGCGGCGAATCGATCTTTTGCGATTCGCCGTTGAGGTAGATAGTACCCGTTGAAATCTTATCGAGACCGAAAATTGCCCGCGCGAGTTCTGTTCGCCCCGCACCCAGAAGGCCCGCGATGCCCAGGACCTCGCCCTTGTGAAGTGAAAAGCTAATATCCGTCAACCCTCCCTTAGTAGCTAACCCTTCGACCCGCAATACTTCCTGGCCCCTTGGTGCCTTTTCTTTTGGAAAGAGTTCCGTCAACTCACGATTGACCATCAGGCGAATCAGTTCGGATTTGTTCATTCCGCGCACGTCGTAGGTGCCAACCGAGCGCCCGTCCCGCAAGACGGTGACACGGTCGCCAATTTCAAACAGTTCCTCCATTCGGTGCGAGATGTAAATAATGGATCGGCGTTTGTCTTTGAGCCTCCGTATGGTAGCAAAGAGTTCTCCGATCTCGTGTTCGGTGAGCGCGGCAGTAGGCTCGTCCATGATCACAATTCTAGCGTCGAGTGAGAGCGCCTTGGCTACCTCAACCATCTGTTGTTCGGCAACTCTCAGCTCTTTAACTAACTTACGAGGACTGAGAGTCAGGCCCAGGGCACTTAGGGCGCGCGTCGCCTCTTGAAAGATTGTGCGTTGATCGATTAGTCCCGGCAGACGGGCAGGCTCCCGCCCGAGGAAGATATTTTCCCCGACCGATAAATGCGGGATGAGATTGAATTCTTGATAGATGGTGCTGATGCCAAGGGTTTGCGCGTGCCTGGGATTTTTAATCTCAACCTCAGCACCGTCGAGAATGATTTGGCCCGCGCTTTTCTGATAGGCCCCGCTCAGGATTTTCATGAGCGTGGATTTGCCCGCGCCGTTCTCGCCGAGGAGGATATGAACTTCGCCGCGCCGCAGGTCAAAATCGACGTCGTCCAGAGCCACGACGCCGGGAAACGTCTTCCTGATGTGGCGCATTTCCAGAACGGGGGCATCTGCCATCTAATCAGTCCTGACTAGATTGAGACAAAGGAAGAAAGGCATGATCCACGAAATCACACGAACTTACACGAAACAGCACTAACCTTTCGTGATTCTTTCTTCGTGTCATTTCGTGTGATTTAGTGGATATCGTTTTCTGTGTCCCAATGACATAAGTTTCGATATAGGTCGAACTTTCCCGAACAACTAAGATTCGATTGCTAATGTCGCCGCGCAGATTAGAACTTACGCGACCACTCTTGTGGCCATCGTTCGATCACGACTTTCTTCTCGGTGTAGAACTCGACGGCGTCGCGCCCCTGGCTATGCATAACTCCCAGGAAGCTGTCCTTCCAACCGCTGAAGGGGAAGTAGGCCATCGGTGCAGCCACGCCGATGTTCACTCCAACGTTTCCAGCCTCCACCTGGTAGCGGAATTTGCGCGCCGCTGCGCCGCTGGTGGTGAAGATCGAGGCCGCATTGCCGTAGAGACTGCGGGACAGGATATCGAGCGCTTCGTCGACTGTCTCGGCCTGGACCAGGCTGAGCACGGGACCAAAGATTTCGGTCTTCGACAACTCACCGCCTGCCGGGACGTTTTCAAGCACCGTTGGCTTGATGAAATTACCTTGCCCGTAATTCGGAATTTTCGCGCCACGACCGTCGAGTAGAAGAGAAGCCCCTTCGTTCTTCCCTCTGGCAATCAATTCCTCAATGCGTGTTTTACTCGCGCGGGTGATGACGGGCCCCATCTGGCTGGATTCTTCAAGGCCGGAGCCAACTGTGATCGATTCAGCACTCGCCCCAATCGCATCCCTGAATGTGTGCTTTGCGTCGCCGACCGTGATCGCGACGGAAACCGCTAGACAACGCTGGCCGGCACAGCCGAAGGCGCTGTCGCTCACGATCTGCGTCGTCGTCTCCATGTCGGCGTCAGGAAGGACAACCACGTGGTTCTTTGCTCCCCCCTGACACTGCGCCCGCTTGCCGTTGGCCGAGGCTCGTGAGTAGACGTACTTCGCAACCGGCGTCGAGCCGACGAAACTGATCGCCCGAACCGTCGGATGATCGAGCAGTGCGTCAACCACAGCTTTGCCGCCGTTCACCAGACTCATCACGCCAGGCGGCAAGCCCAGTTGCTCAAACAACTCGAAGACGCGCTGCATCGACAGCGGAACTTTCTCCGAGGGCTTCACTATGAAGGTGTTGCCGCAGGCGATGCCATAGGGGATGAACCAGAACGGCACCATGATTGGGAAGTTGAACGGCGTGATGGCGGCCACCACGCCCAGAGGCTGGCGAATCATCATCTCGTCAATGCCTCTCGCGACATCTTCGAGATTGTAGCCTTGCATCAGGATCGGGATGCCGCATGCCACTTCGACGTTTTCAATCGCTCGCCGAATCTCGGCCCTCGCTTCCGTGAGCGTCTTGCCGTTCTCCATGGTGATGAGCCTGGCCAAATCCTCCAGACGATCTTCGAGGAGCTGCTTGAGCTTAAAGAGATATTGAATGCGGTCTCCCGGCGGCGTCCGCCGCCATCCGGGGAAGGCGGCAGCTGCTGATTCGACTGCA
This sequence comes from Pyrinomonadaceae bacterium, assembly GCA_051002255.1. Lineage (GTDB taxonomy): Bacteria > Acidobacteriota > Blastocatellia > Pyrinomonadales > Pyrinomonadaceae > PSRF01. The sequence continues at coordinate 11,963 of JBPCMM010000084.1, read as the reverse complement.
GCCGCCACGTCGGCGTCTCCGTCCAGCGGCACCTGTGCCAGCGTCTCACCGGTCGCTGGATTGATCACGTCCGCAAACTGTTTGGCGGTTGAATTCTGCCACCGGCCATTGATGTAGTTAGGCAAGCTACCATTCGTCGACATAACCCCTCCCTCCTAAATCCAAATTAGAGAAAGTATCGCTCTTGTTTCGTCGCTTTCTCGTAGTCCTCGCGTGCCCGCCTGACTGTTTCGAGTTCCGAGATCTCAGCTACCGGCACGTCCCACCACGACTCGTAACGAGGTACCCGCACCTCTTTATCGACTTCGATCACAATGACGGTGGTTCGTTCCTCTCGCCGAGCTTCCTCCAATGCGCGCTGTAGATCGTCGCGTGTGGTAGCGCGAATCACGTGCGCTCCCAGGCTGGCGGCATTGGCTGCGAAGTCAACCTGCAGCCGCGCACCATCCAGCTGGCCGCTCTCGGCACGCCGCGTTCTATAATCGGTGCCGAAACCGCCCGAACCAAGCGCTTGCGATAGCCCGCCGATGCTGCTGAAACCAAAATTATTGAGCAGGATAATGGTCAACTTGTAGCCCTCCTGGATCGAGGTGACGATCTCAGAGGACATCATGAGGTAAGAGCCGTCGCCAACCATTACATACACCTCACGGGCGGGGTCGGCCATCTTCACACCAAGGCCGCCGGCAATCTCGTAGCCCATGCAGGAATTGCCATATTCGAGGTGATAGCCTTTAGGATCATGCGTGCGCCAGAGTTTGTGTAGGTCTCCCGGCAGACTGCCGGCGGCGCACACCACCACATCCTCCGGCTGGGAGAAACTATTGACGATGCCGATGACTTCGCTCTGGCTGATCGGCGGCCCCTGCCGGAGGTTAAATAGGCGTTCGACCTCTCCCTTCCACTGTGCCTTGAAGGAGGCGATTCGGGCCGCATACGCATCGCCGACCACGTAGCCCTCCAGCGCCTCTCGTAGTTCGTCGAGCGTAACGCGTGCATCAGCCACGAGCGGCAGTGCCGCATGTTTGTGAGCGTCAAATTCAGCGACATTGATATTGACGAAGCGTACGTTGGCGTTCTGGAATGCGGTTTTGGAAGCGGTCGTAAAATCGCTGAGGCGCGTACCGACAGCTATCACCAGGTCGGCTTCACGCGCGAGTACGTTGGCTCCGGGAGTGCCAGTCACGCCCAGGGCTTCGAGGTTTTGCGGATGGTTCCACGGCAGTGCGCCCTTGCCTGCCATCGTCTCTCCGACCGGAATGCCTGTTTGTTCGACCAGGCGGGCCAGTGCTTCGCCTGCTTCAGCGTAAATTACGCCACCGCCCGCAATGATGAAAGGCTTCTGCGCCGCGCGAATCCATTCCAGAGCCCGGGCCAGGAGCACGCGGTCAGCCAGCGGTCGGGAAATGTGCCAAAGGCGCTTCTCGAAAAGTTCTGCCGGGTAATCCCACACCTCTGCCTGCACGTCCTGCGGGAGCGCCAATGTTACTGCGCCCGTGTCCGCCGGGGACGTTAGCACGCGCATCGCCTCCATCAAGGCGTTAGGCAGTTGGTCCGGGCGGTTGATGCGATCCCAGTAACGCGAGACGGGTTTGAAAGCGTCGTTGACAGAGATGTCCTGAGTGTACGCTGACTCTAGCTGTTGCAGCACAGGGGCCAGGTTCCGACGAGCGAAGATGTCGCCGGGCAGCAGCAATACGGGGAGGCGATTGATCGTCGCCGTCGCCGCTCCGGTAATCATGTTCGTCGCACCCGGCCCGATTGAAGACGTACAGGCAAACGTGCCCAACCGATTCTTCATCTTTGCGTAGGCCGTGGCCGTGTGGACCATCGCCTGCTCATTGCGGGCCAGGTAATAAGTTAAGCCTGGTGTCTGCTGCAGTGCCTGGCCAACGCCGGCCACGTTTCCGTGACCAAAAATCCCCCAGACACCGGCGAAGAAAGCTCGCTCTTTCTCGTCGCGCTCGACATACTGATTAAGCAGAAATCTGATGAGCGCCTGAGCTGTAGTTAATCTTTGAGTTTTCATACTTGCTTCGTGATGGCGCCTCGGATTGGGAGGGGCGTGCGAGGGCCTGGCCTTAGAAACCAAATGGTCATAGGCCAGTCTGAACACTAACGCCGGTGGTGTGCTCCGTCACGTGATTGCTCATCCGAATGTTTGCCGGAGACTCGTCTTAGGCAGCGCACCCCAACCCAGCTCTTTCTCCGGCTATGCACGTTCGCTTTCAATCACACTCAACGGTGATTTTGTCGGAACGATTCTTGTTAGTCTGAAGCCAGATGCCTCGAGCAGCTTTCGGTACTCATCCTCCGTGCGTTCTTTGCCCCGCTCCGAAACGAGCATTTGAATGTCCAGAGTCTTTGACGGACTCGGCTCGTTGCCTTCGGGGACGACCATTTCGACTATCAATACTTTACCGCTTTCGTTCATCCCTGAACCGATGTTTCGCAGGAGCTTAATGCAATGCTCGTCGTCCCAGTCGTGAATGATGTGCTTCATCATGTAGGCATCTCCGCCTGCCGGAACAGACTGGAAAATGTCCCCTGATGCAAGTTCAACACGGCTGCTGACACCTTCTTTTTCGAGCAATTCACCCGCACCCTCGATAACATAAGGCATGTCCGACAAAATTCCCTGCACCTGCGGATTTGCTTTCAAAATCCCGGCAAGCAACAGTCCATGCCCGCCGCCGACGTCAACCAGTTTGCCGATGCTCGAAAAATCGTAAGCCTCGACAATCGCCGGAACTGCCGCCAGCGAAAAACTTGTCATAGCGCGATTGAAGATCTCTCCGGCTTCCGCGTTTTGGGTGAAATACTCAAAAGACCCCATGCCATAAACCTTCTCCTGTGCACTTCCGCCGGTTTTGACGCAATGCATCAACTCGCCCAGATTGCGCCAGTTCCAATCTTCCCCCATCATAATTGCAAAGTCGCGCATCGAATTCGGCGCCTCACTTCGCAGCAGTGCAGCAAGCGGCGTTAGCTCAAACTTTCGGTCAGCGTTTTCCGCAAAGATGCCAGCGCCTGCCAGCGTGCGAAGGACGCGATACAAAGATGGCTCGTGGGTCTTAGTTTCGGCGGCGAGTTCGGCTGCGGTTTGCGGTTTCTCTGCGAGCAAATCGGCAATGCCGAGTTTTGCCACAACGCAAATGCATTGCTGCATCAAAGCCCCGAATACCATTTGCATCAGAATTGCATCGGGCGGCATTTGTTGTGGTGCCGCGTTTGCGGCCTCATCTGGTGTATTCATTAGTAAATTTCTCCGCGCCTTCATGGCTGTTCTTGAATCGCCGTGTTTTGGAAAGCGGCAATTTGCCATTCTATATTCAGCCTAGGCTTGGCTTGGCAGAGGGGAAAAGTAAGCGGCGATCTTATTCATGTCGCGCCCGCGCCAGGACTCCTGTGCGTCCAAAGCTTCCTCGACTGTCGAGTCGTGGTGAATAATTGAACCTGCAGCCTGCGCGACAACGAGCGGGTCGTCCTGGCCAGGGTAAAGAACGTTCCGCCCAACAAGAGCGCCACGCACGTTCGATCCCGCCGAAAGACCAGCCGCGACTTCTCGCAACAGAGGGGTAGCGTCGCCAATGGACTCGCCGCCGAGCAGTAGGATCGGTAGCGTCGTAGCACCTGCCACGACCTCATAGTTTTCGCAGTAGGGCAATTTCAGCCAAAGGTAGCGGCTACTGTCACCCAACGCCGAAGCCACTCCCACAATCTTCGCCAACGCTTCTGCAGTTTTGACCACACGGTAGCTGCCATTATTTTTGACGACGGGTAAAGGCTCAAGAAACGTCGGTAGGCCCAAAGCATTCATTTCTGTAATGGCGCGGGAGCAATAAAGCATGGTGCGGAGCGAATTATTTTCTTCATCACAGATGCGCAGTAAGAGCTTGGCCCCGTCCAGGTTCAGAGCGGCACATGTCGCAGGCGATGGGCCTGTCACTGGATCATCCATCTCCCAACTCGACCCGGCCAAGCCGCCTCGATTGAGGCTGGCGATGAGCAGCCTGTCATCGAGAAATGCCGGACCACCGGCCTCCCGGATCAGATGGTCAAGGATCAACAAGTCCTCCAGAATATCCATTGTCGCCATAACGCCATCAACGACATCGCTCTGGAGCACCCGCACAATTCGCGCAAGGTAACCGTGACGGTCGGCCATCTTCAAGGGGTTATCACCGACCTTCGTTACGCGGCGCGCTGGATGATCCGCCGCCAGGATGTTGAGTTTACCGTCAGGCGTAAGCGTGCTGCGACGCTTACGCGTCCTGGCGGCGCGGACAGAGCACTCTTTGTCAGTCAATCGAAGCTCAGTGATTCTGGCCAGCGCAGCCGCGGGCAGAAACTCATGGTCAAGAAACGCCTGCATCTAAAATCCTCCTCGTTCTTCGATGAAGGTAAGAGCTTCTTGTTCGTACGGCATAAAATTAGCGCAGCCGTGGCGGGTGACCACTATAGCGCCGCAGGCATTCCCCATCCGTGCCGACCGGTGCCAATCCCACCCTTTGAGATAGCCATAAAGAAAGCCGCTTGCGAACGCGTCTCCCGCACCCAGAACGTTGTACACCTCGACGGGAAAAGTAGCAGCCTCGATCGTTTCGCCACTCTTTAAGTAAACAGTCGTTCCGTCTCCTCCCCGTTTAAGTGCCAGGGCTTCCGGACCTGCTTCCAGAATCGCCTCGACGGCCTGCGAAACGTCGCCGCTCACATAAGCTCCGGAGACTTGCGAATGTTCGACGTTAACAGAAACGTCTTCTCGAAGCGCGCCGGCCTTCACCTCGTCTGCTGTACCCAACGCCACATCAGTCAAGCGCAGGACCGAACGGATGGTCACGCCAAAGGCCCGCGCGTCGTGCCACTGATCGGGTCGAAAATCAAGATCGAGGACGACCTTGGTGCCGGAGGCCCGGGCGCGCTCCGCGGCGAAGATGGTGGCACTGCGGCTCGGCTCCCGACTAAGGCCTGTTCCGGATATCAACAAAATGCGACTCTGCGCAATGGGCGCCGCCAAAACGTCCTCGATTGTTAGTTCGATGTCCGCACAATTATCGCGATAGTAAACTAGCGGGAATTTATCGGGCGGCTCAATGCCCAGAATGACCGCGCTGGTACGCCTACCCGTCTTGCGCGGAATGAAGTCAGTGACCACACCTTCTTGCTCGAGGAAGCGGAGCACAAAATCTCCGACCGGGTCCTCTCCGACCGCTGTCAGCAGTACCGAGCGTAGCCCTAACCGGCGTGTGCCGACGCTGATATTTGTTGGGCAGCCGCCGACGTAAGCGGCGAAATCCTTGATATCGTGGAAAGGCGCGCCGATGTCGTTGGCGTAAAGATCAATAGAACTGCGGCCCATCAATAAAACGTCAACCTCTCGCTCCGTCATTATCTTCCTCTGCTGTCTGTCACCAGCGGCACGCGGGGATCCTGCTCCCGCCACGATTCCCGAACCCAAGCGTACGCAGGATCATCTGTAGCCGCCATCGAGCGCGCGCTACCCGCGAGGGCATTGAGGTAATAGACGTTGTATCCGTGCGCCGCCACTACCGGGTGGTAACCCTCAGGCACGAGCACCAATTCACCGTCGCGCACGGTGAGAGTCTCATCGATGCGTCCATCCGGCGTATAAACCCTCTGAATAGCATATCCTTCCGGTCGATCGACTTTGTAGTAATAAATCTCTTCCAAATCCACCTCATCAGGCGGACTGTGCACATCGTGTTTGTGCGGCGGGTAGCTGGACCAATTCCCGCTCGGTGTGTAGACCTCCACCAGAAGTAATCTTTGTGCAGGAAAATCCGGTTTCAGGATGTGATTAATCTGCCGTGTGGCGTTAGCGCCGCCCCGAATCTCCACCTCAATTTCCCCCGGCCTAATCAAGCGCGGTGGATAGTTTTCTTCCGCGCGCGAAAAACAGAGGGCCATTTCACAATCCGTGACGGCCGAGACGGTAAAATCGGTCTCTATCGGCAAATAGAGCGCGTGAGGCAAGCCATCGAACACGTGTGCACGGCCACCAAAGTTCAACCAGGAACCAGCGGTTGACTCCACCGAACAGCGTCCGCCCAGAACCACCATCCCTAATTCACAATCGCTTGTTTTGGAGGAAAATTTCTCCCCGTGTAACATCTTCCTGATACGAACCGTCAAATAATCGAATCCCGCTGAATCCGGCGTAATCACGAGCGTCTCTCCCGACGACTTTAAGGTAGAGCTTGGTTTGATCAGCAAATCTTCCGTATAGTGCGGCATCGATTACTCCTCATGGCTCTCATGATTTTCGGCGGTGGTTTCGATGTACGCATGATAACCGACTTTTTGTCGATCTCCTCAACCGTTCATTGCCTGGCTCTGTTACGGTGAAGAAGTAGGGCCAACAATTGCAACGTTCGAGAAACATCAGGAAAGAAAAGGAGAGTTATCTAACCTTGATTGCAGCTAAAACTACAAACATTTGTTTCTCAGCACGATGCAGATCGCTGATGCGTTCCCGCATCGTGGCTCTTTCTCTTGTGGCGTTGCTTACCAACTCATTGGGCGCCCGACTTCGTTAACTGAAGTTGTCCGGGCAGCGACGAATCAAGGCGACGCTGCTCTGTGCAGCTATCGGTGCGCATCATGCCACCGGACGCCTCGGCCTTTCTCGTGGGGCAACGGTTTGATATTCGTGTCGAAGGACCACCAGACCTAAGCGGCCCCCTTGGCATCTCGCTCGACGGTCGCGACATCAGCGAGTGGAACCGAAGCCGTTTGAAGGGTGGTTAACTGGATCATCCCTCACCTCAGACGCTGAACGGGGTCCCCGCGTTCCTTCCACTTGACGGGTCGTTCCCTAGCCCCGGACGGCATACTCTGAGAGCGACCGTCGATGGGAAGGCTGAAGAACACGTGTCGTTTAAGATCATTGCCTGGCAAGGTACCGGGCCGAAGGTGCATAACGTGATCCTTCTGAGCGGCGATGGTATGGGAGTCGCCCATCGCACCGCCGCACGGATTGTTTCGCCCGGCTTGAACGAGGGACGCCACCGGAATGGCATGCTGGAAATGGACCAGATGACAAATGTCTTCTGGATGCAGAATGTAGTAAGCAAGGAGAATCCGGCGCTACGATCTGTAGCGGAGTTGCGCAGTCTCTACGAAGAGGCTGGGGCGCAGCACGGTCGCAGCATTGTGACTTACTGTCGCACTGGCGGGCAGGCGTCGCACGCTTATTTCACTCTCAAATATCTCGGCTACAACGTGGTGATGTATGACGGCTCTTTCTTCGAGTGGAGCAACACTAAGGGCGCGCCGATAATCGCCGGGGAAAAGCGAAACTGACGAATCCAAGCTCGCGGAAGTCAGGCTGTCCCCGAAAAGACCTGCGTCAATAGCCGTTCTATGGGTTCTCGTGACTCACTTGGGCTTAAGACTTTGGTAATCGGCGCAGTCGTATTAGACGTGTGCCCATGTCGCTTTTCTTATATTTACAGACAGGCCAAAAATGTGTTGCCTCTTTTTGGGCCCTCCGTAAATGACGTATAGGCATTTACAGGCATTGTTCAGTTGCGACAGTGGCTCTCACGGCGCGTCATATTAGGGCGCGCCGTGTGACGTTGCTGTTGCTGCGGCCGCCGTGGGTTGCACGCCCCCGCGCAACACGACTTGCCCCCTGCGCGAGAAGTTAATCGACTCGCCGAGGATTCGCGTGGCCTCCTGAGGAGCATGAAATCCATTTGAGTTTTCCGACTCAACGAAGTCGAGGTAGAACTGCGCACGGCGCTGGAAATCCTGCGCGGTTGAGATTGCAGCATCTGTTCGGCCAGCGCCTCTGGCGCCCTTGATGTCGTTAATCAAATCGATGAGCGCATCCATTGCCAGGTTGCGGAGGTTGTGCGTGCGTTGCTGGATAGTCTCAACCCTCGCCTTCAGCTCATCCTCCGACCATTTGTGGCAGGTTTGACAGGCGCGATTGATGTTCAGTAGCGGTGAGCGCACGTGATGATCGCTTATCTTGAGTGCCCCTTCCCGCTTGTAAGGCATATGGCAGTCGGCACAGGCTACTCCTGAGCGCGCGTGAATGCCCTGGTTCCACATCTCAAACTCCGGGTGCTGCGCCTTGAGGACTGGCGCACCTGTGTCAGCGTGCTCCCAGTCTTTGAACTTTTGTTCATCGTAAAAAGCGAGGATGTTCTCGACTTGAAGTCCTTTGGCCCAGGGGTACACCAGCCGCTTTTCAGGCCCGCTGAAATGATATTCATCGTGGCATTGACCGCAGACAAAGGCGCGCATCTCCTGACGAGTGGCCTGCTTGTTCACGTCGTAGTTCTCGATGCCTTGGGATGATTTGAAAGCGCGCATCCCCTCGATGAAAGCTGGCCGTGTTATTCGTAGTTGCATGGTCTGCGAATCGTGGCAGTCAATACAGGCAACGGGGTGCGTGATCATCTTCCGGGCCTCGAAGTAAGGCGTTCGGTTTAGTTCGTCGAAGCCTTTAAAAATGTCACCGCCGCCGAGTTGCTTGTAAGCGACGTAGACAGAAGCGTGACAGTTAATACAAGCACCGGGCTGCTTCACTACCTGCTGGCGCTCGGTGAACGTCTGGTCTTCGAGCATATAGGCGTGGCCGCGTTCCTCCCGAAAGTCTTTCGAAAAAGCATAGCCGGCCCACATCAACTTCAGGCGTGGATCCTCTTCGAGTCTCGACTGAGCGACGATAGAACGTGGATCGGCCTGTGTCGGGGTGCGTGGTTCGGCCTCGCTTCCACCATAACGCGTACGTATCTGATCGGTTGTTTTTAGATAGTCATCGTACTGAAGAGGAAAATTCTTGCCCCAGACGGCGGGCTCCACTGTGTCGTCCGTCAACTCAACTACTCTGAAGAAGGGGTTACGCTCCTCCTGTTTGCGCTGAAAGATGTTAACCAGCAGGGCGAGGCCGAGTACGGTGGCAACGACAGCCAGCGCGACGACGCCCCAGAAGCGCAGCCAGCGTCGCTTGCGTGGCACGTCTGCGACTCTAGCGTTCACATCACTTCCGGCGTTCTCACTCGTTATGTTTTCAGGCAATGTCCCTCCCTTTTTTCGCCATAACTGCTGTGGCCTTCCGAAGCTGGAACCGCCTCGGCCCGGCCTCAATGCATGTGTCCAACGGAGTCGTGACAGCGGAGGCAACTCGTTTGCGAGTCGGCAGCTCCAGAGTGTGAACCCTCAATCGCGTCGACGATTTCCTGATGACACTTTCGGCAAGCTTCTTCAGTTACCCTACGACCTCGTGGCGTGATTTGAATGTTGTCCTCGAACCAACCGGTGGTGAAATAGTAGGAATGCCAGAAACCATTCCGTGCCTTTGTCGTGTATTTGCCAACAAGTCCCGGCGGCGTGTGGCAGTCGTTGCAGACCGCTACGGCCCGATGGCTCGACTTCAGCCAGCCGCTGTACTGCTCCTGCATGATATGGCAATTAACGCAAGCTTCTGCGTTATCCGTCATGTATGAGTAACCGCGAGCATAGACGAAGGTGTACGCGCCGACGCCCACCGTTAAGCCGAGGGCAACGCCCAAAATAATCCCTTGCGCCACTCGAAGCTTCATCACGTTTCTTCCCGGCATACCAAGGCGCATCGTCTCCGCAATAGCTAGACACTTTCACCGAAAGTCAGTTCTTCTTCAGATGACATTCTACGCATTGGAAGCTCGATATGTCCCCAAGATTTACGGGGTGTGTGAAAGATTCGTTACCTTTGTGGCAGGTTTCGCATTTGCGATCAGCCAGGCCGCCCAGGTCGACCGGGTGCTGAACGAACAGAGTTTGATCGCCGCTACTCAACGTCGCGCAGCCAGCCGCCGGAAAAACCTGCGCGGCGAAGCCCGTCGATGATATAAGGACAGCGCTGCATTAGCCGCCAAAGAAATCCTGACCTGTAGTTCTCAATCATCAAAACTATCGGACCCTGATCCAGTCCGTAGTAGCCCTTTGAGATCCATTCCTTGCCTGAAGCTGAAGAAAATGTGGGATTGAAGCTGCACTTGAATCCATACTTGCTGGTCATCTCAGGGAACGTCTCATCGAAATATTGGATAGAGGGCAGCACAATCTCAGGCGCGAACGGAAGTGAAGCGATCACGGCCCACGGAGCCAGGGTGCCGTCATCCGGCCCGTTTGGAACACCGCGCGCCGTGTAGTCGTAGAATCGGCGCAATTGGCCTCCGACCTTTTTGCTTGCTGGTCCTGGACCATCACTCGCGGTGAGACCCCAAATGTGTTCACCATAGCCTTTGAAGCCTCGCGGATTGCGAATCGCGTACTGCTGCTGAATGTAGGTAGCGCGGCGGCTATTCTCGAAATAATCGATCGCAAGATTCCGCATGTACTCGTCCTGAATACCGCGAAAGTCAATCCACATGTGTGAAAGCTGATGGACGAAGAGCGGCCCTGCGTAGAGAAACTCGTGACCGTAAAGCTTCCTCCACTTATAAGTTTCGCTCCAAGCATGGTAGCTCTTTTCGGGCAGCGGGTGCGTCGGCGAGGCGAGACCGAGGACGTAAAGAATCAGGGCTTCGTTGTAGCCCTGCCAACGATACTTAATGAATCCGCTTTCAGGTCTCCAGCCGTGCGTGACAGTGTCTCCGCGGTTCTGGGCCCATTGCCAGTCGGCCCGGGCGTAGATGGCGTCGGCAACCGTGCGAATCTCGTGCTCGTCTTCGGCATCGCGATTGAAATACTCCGCGGCCGTCAGTGCTCCTGCGATCAAGAAGGTCGAGTCGATTGTCGACAGTTCGCAATTCAAGGTTCGACGCCCAGTCTTCATGTCCAGGAAGTGATAGTAGAAACCCTTGTATCCGGTGGCGTCTCGTTCCCGGCCCTGCGGGCTATTAAGAAAAAAGCGCAGTGTCCTAAGGGTTCGTTTAATCGCGTCGTTGCGCGTGATGAATCCACGCTCCACGCCAACGGGATAAGCGGCAAGCGTAAATCCGGTGGGGGCGATGCTGCAGGGCGATCCCTGGCGGGTGCTGTCCGGCACTAAGCCATTCTGCGGATTTGTCTCCTTCAGGAAATAGTCAAAAGTAAGGCGCTGCAGCACCTCGAGCTTCTTGTCGGGAAAGGAGGGTTGTCTCGACTTCAACGCAAACCTCTCCCTTCTCATCGGAACTCAAATTCTATCCCTGCCAGACTGCCCGCCGCAGCATGACTTCCAACTCAATTCTTCCCTTGATGTATCCAAAATCAAGCGGTTCGCGCTTTAGCTGCGATGCGTCCTGGAGGTCGTTCAACTGTGCTGCACTCGCCGCGGCTCACTTAAACGCTCGGAACGACACGGAGGCTTCCGATTTGCCTGCAGCGTTGGTCGAAGGCGAAGGCTTGAGGCGCTTCGCTTAACGGATTCTACAAGGGAATCTTGGGCGCAGTAAGCAATTCGCGAACCTTCGCGCAGTAAAATAGAAAAAGATCGGCACGAGACCGTCCCAGTGATCCGTGAAAAATTGATATTTGCCCTTTTTAGCGCAAGCAGGCAGGGATCGCATAAGATGCCGACGTTCGCGCCGAGATTTTTGCGGCTAATGCGTGGTCCAATCATCCGCGTACACTGTTGATAATTAAAGAGTTTATCGCCCCCTTGGCTCAGCAATAGGGGACGACACTCGGAAGTGTCGCCTTTTCTTATATTTACAGGCAGGCTGATATTTACAGGCAGGCTGAAAATGCGTTGTGCTCTTCTTGGGCGTTTGAAATTAGGTTAGCGAGGTTCAGAATAGACGTTCTCCACCAACGGATCCTGGTAATCATCAACGTTCTCGTCGTCCGTCCAGTCTCTCTAGTCACTGTCGTTTCCTCTAGGCGTTGAGCACCTGAAGTACGAACGTCACAGCAATCGATCCTTCACTTACGTCTGCGACGCGCTTGATGCTGCCTCCGCGCACATCGCCGATTGCAAACACACCGGGCAAACTAGTTTCCAGGAGATAGGGAGTCCTTGCGAG